>JBAWYI010000034.1:0-9641 GCA_037143635.1 Actinomycetes bacterium | reverse complement strand
ACCCAAGCTGCATCACGATCATTTAGATTTGAACTCACCTAGATATCTTACAGGAGCGATAATTTGAGTGGACGATACTGGGATCGAACCAGTGACCCCTTCCATGTCAAGGAAGTACGCTACCGCTGCGCTAATCGTCCGTTTATGAAATTGTACTAGCGACCGAAATCATCCTCAACACGTTCAATATCATCCTCACCAAAGTAGGTGCCGGTTTGAACCTCAATAAAAATTAATTCATTACTTCCAGTATTACTAATTCTATGAAGAGTACCTTGTGGTACTTGAATTATTGAGCCACGAGAGACTTGTTGAACTTTTCCGTCCAAAGTTACCTCACCATTACCATCGGTTATATACCAATGCTCACTTCGCTTTTGATGGCGTTGGTAGGAAAGGCGTTTGCCAGGTAATACATGGATTGATTTAACTTTATATGTGGCACCCTCTTGCAGCACCTCATACCGACCCCATGGGCGATCTGATTTTTCTAGCATGGAAATACTTTAACCCTTAAACTAGCCAGATGGAGAATTTAATCGCTAAGCCTTCGAAATTACCCTCAAATCAATTTGATCATTTCTATAAAGGGGGAAATCGGATCGGCAAATTGCGTAATGGACCAGGTGGTCCGATGCGGCCGGAGGAGTGGATTGGATCTACTACCACCAGATTTGGTGAAGCTATCAATGGCTTATCCAAGTTATCTGATGGCCAATTACTAAAAGATGTTATTAACGCAGATCCAATTGCTTGGTTAGGCGAGAAGCATCTAGACAAGTTTGGTGTTTCTACTGAGATTTTAGTTAAGTTGCTAGATCCAGATCAACGTCTGCCAGTTCACTACCATCCCGATCAAAGATTTGCGAAAGAAAAATTGCACTTAAATCATGGTAAGACTGAGGCATGGATAATTTTAGATGCACCTAGTGGTGCTCGGGTTGGCGTCGGTTTTAATAAGCAGATGAGTAAATCTGAGGTTGCAGCCTTAGTTAAAGCTCATGACTCACAAGGATTATTAGATTCCTTAGTTTTCAAAGAGGTTAAAGCAGGAGATGCGGTATTTGTGCCGGCAGGTATTGCACATGCAATTGAATCTGGAATATTTGTCTTAGAGCTACAAGAGCCAACTGATCTTTCAATCCTGCTTGAGTGGGATGGGTTTGCAGTAGATGGCGATAAGGATGGGCATTTAAATCTTGGCTTTGATACCGCACTCGATGCTTTGCGTTTATCACCACTTAGCCAAGCTGAAGATAAAGAGATTGTTAGTAGATTTGAAAGTACTGCCGCAAAATCTCATCCGATATTTAAATCTGTAGCTGATCCATTTTTTAGAGCAGATTATTTAACTGGGGATGAGAAAAAAGTTGAGGCTGGATTTGGGGTATTTCTAGCTCTAGCCGGTGAAGGCCAATTAGTATTTGAAAATACTGATCGATTAGATGTTAAAGCAGGCGATGCAATTGTGATTCCATTTTGCGCAGGCAGTTTTACCCTTAAAAACTGTGCTGGAATTTTGTCTCGACCACCTGCTGCTTAATTTTTTTACTGGAGGTCGGAACGGGATTTGAACCCGTGTAGCGGGATTTGCAGTCCCGAGCCTCGCCTCTCGGCCATCCGACCTAGCTTTGCTTTCGCAGATGAAACTTTACTTAACTCTTTGAGAGCGGACGACCGGGTTCGAACCGGCGACCTGAACCTTGGCAAGGTTCCGCGCTACCAACTGCGCTACGTCCGCGTATTACGAGGGTGAAATCTATCGCATCCTGCCACTGTTGGCACATTTGAATTTATTACACCGTAAAACGGGCGTTCGCGGTAGCGTTCAAACATGGAGAAAATTGATGCAAGCTTTTGGATGGGCAACCGGCTTGCAACAGATTGTGTTGAGATCTCAACTGACCCAGCATCCCTTAATAAACCTGGATTTTGGGCGGTAGTAAATACCTTTGAAGGTAAGTGGATCTGCGCACGGTTTGCAAATGTTATTGATGCACCACTTCCACAATCTGTATGGCAACCGATCACAGGTCAATGGCATTCATCTTTAACTCAGGATCAATATGAGGGCAATGTTAAATTGATTAAGGAGAAGATTGCCCAAGGTGATATTTATCAGGTGAATTTATGTCGAGTACTAACCGCAGATTGTGATCAATCGCTACTCGGGCTTGCTGGCAGATTGCAGCAAGCAAACCCAGCACCTTTTGCAAGTTATTTAAAACTACCTAATTTAGAGATCGCATCGGCCTCTCCTGAATTATTTCTTGAGCGAAGTGGGCAGAGAATTAAATCCACTCCAATAAAGGGAACGGCAACAACTGCTTCATTTGGTGAGAAGGATAAAGCTGAAAATGTGATGATTGTTGATCTAATGCGTAATGATTTTGGCAGTATTTGTGAAAGTGGCAGTGTTGATGTGCCAAGGTTGCTGGCAACACAGGAGCACCCAGGTCTATTTCACTTAGTATCTGATGTAGTTGGCAAACTAAAAAGTAATATCAAGTGGGAGGATATTTCAGAGCATCTGCTTCCAGCTGGATCAATCAGTGGTGCACCAAAATCATCTGCATTAAAAACAATTGCGCAGATTGAACAGGTCAATCGTGGTCCATACTGTGGTGTGATTGGTTGGGTTGAGGGTAATAAAGCTTTGTTATCTGTTGGTATTCGGATTTTTTGGTCGGAAAATGATGGAAAGATTCACTTCGGTACCGGTGCTGGAATTACTTGGCAAAGTGATCCAAACCAAGAGTGGGAAGAGACCCAATTGAAGGCGAAGAGATTAACTGCAATCGCATCTGGGGTATTGGTATGAAGCTATTAGTTAATGGCCAAATCCAAGATGATGCTGCAAAGTTGCCGTACTCAAATGCGCTTTTACGAGGAGATGGCTTATTTGAAACTATCTTAACTATTGATAATAAAGCCGTTGCCTGGGATCGACATTACGCCCGGCTTGAAAAATCAGCTAAACAAATACTTATTACCTTGCCGGCTCGAATAGATCTTGAAGTTGGAATAGAAAAGATACTAACCAATACGACTGGAAGATCTAGATTGCGATTAAATGTTTTAGCCGATGGCGATTGGTTTATTACCTTAGAACCAGTTAGCCAAGATAGTGAATCTATTTCTCTTATGAAGGTTGCAGCTCCAAAGATCTCTAATGGTTCATTAAGTGGCAGTAAATCAATATCTTATGGGGAGTCTTTGTCGGTGGTAAGGAAGGCCAAAGCAGCAGGCTTTGATGATGGGGTATTTATAAATGAGAAAGGTTTTGTAGTTGAGACAGCTCTTTCTAACCTACTAATCCTTGATCAAGATGGTTGGCAAACTCCAGCCCTTACAACCGGTTGCTTACCTGGCATATCGCGAGAGTTGTTGATCAAGTGGTTTGATGTGAGAGAGAGTGAGTTTGATTTTGAGCATTTACTATCAGCGCAGGCTGTTTATGTCACCTCATCAATTAAGTTAATTCAGAGGGTAAGTAAGGTTGAAGATAGGTTATTTGATGAGAGTTCGGTAGGAAAAGAGTTAGTTGATAACTTCACCAGCAAATTATTAAGTAATATAAACCCATGAATTCAGTTTTAAAACGAGTATTAGTTGGCGTAATTGGCGGTGTAGTTACTTTGGTTGGCGTAGTCGCATTAGTTGCACCCGGCCCTGGTTGGTTGATTATCTTTACCGGTCTTGGAATTTTGGCAACTGAATTTGCTTGGGCAGCTCGAGCTTTAGCGCATGCAAAAGGAATGGCATCTAGGGCAGCAAGTGCAGCCCGAATAAAGAAAGAGCACCAATTGATTCTCCTTGCGGTTGGAACATTTATTTCACTTGTTTTTCTAGTTATTTACTACAAATACCTTCGCTAATTACGCACCTTTACCGCCCGCTTTGCTAACCTAGCGGTATGTCTGATCAGATCAAGATTTCTGTTGATGGTAAATCTATCCAGGTTGCCGCTGATCAAAGACCAACCCATTTATTTGAAGACAATTCCAATGTTGTAGTTTGTCGCATTAACGGAGTGTTATCTGATCTTTGGAGTGGGTTAAAAGATGGTGATGCGGTTGAATCGGTAAGTATTGACTCACCCGATGGCTTAAATGTTTTACGACATTCAACTGCGCATGTTCTAGCTCAAGCAGTGCAAGAGGTATTTCCGGAAACAAAGCTTGGAATTGGTCCACCAATTCGAGATGGTTTTTATTACGACTTTGACCCTAAAAATCCATTTACACCCTCTGATTTAGAAAAATTAGAGAGTGCGATGCGAAAAATTGTAAAAGCAGGTCAGCGCTTTCGTCGCCGAGTTACAAATGATAAGGATGCACTGGCAGAGTTAAAGAGTGAGCCGTATAAATGTGAATTAATTGGTTTGAAATCAGGTGCTACCGATGATGATTCATCGGTTGAGGTGGGCGGGGCAGAGCTTACGATTTATGACAACTTAGGTAGAGATGGAAATCCAGTATGGAGTGATCTTTGCCGTGGTCCTCATCTGCCATCAACAAAACATATTCCAGCTTTTAAATTAATGAGAGCAGCAGGTGCGTATTGGCGGGGATCTGAAAAAAACCCAATGCTGCAAAGAATTTATGGAACTGCTTGGCCAACAGTTGAAGCCCAGGATGCGTATTTACATTTATTAGAAGAGGCTGAAAAGCGCGACCATCGTAAGTTGGGCGCAGAGTTAGATTTATTTTCATTCCCAGAGGAGATTGGTTCCGGTCTTGCGGTATTTCATCCAAAGGGTGGAATTATTCGAAGAGCGATGGAGGATTACTCAAGAAAGCGGCACGAAGAAGAGGATTACCAATTTGTTTACTCTCCCCATCTAACCAAAGCTGCCCTATTTGAAAAATCTGGCCACTTGCAATGGTATGCAGATGGAATGTATCCACCGATGGTGATGGATGAAGAGTTACATGCTGATGGCACAATTAAAAAAGCTGGTCAGAAGTATTACATGAAGCCAATGAACTGCCCGTTTCATAACTTGATTTACCAGTCATCTCCAAAGTCATACCGCGATTTACCACTTAGATTATTTGAGTTCGGCACTGTTTATCGTTATGAAAAATCAGGTGTTGTTCATGGAATTACAAGAGCGCGTGGTTTTACTCAGGATGATGCGCATATTTATTGCACAAAGGAGCAGATGGCAGGGGAGTTAGATTCACTCCTTACCTTCGTGCTTAATTTATTGCGTGATTATGGTTTAACTGACTTTTACTTAGAGTTATCAACTAGAAATCCAGAAAAATCAGTAGGTGAAGAAAAGGATTGGCTTGATGCGACTGAAGCACTTAGAAAAGCAGCTGAGAAACAAAAATTAGAGTTAGTTTTAGATCCAGGTGGAGCAGCTTTCTACGGACCAAAGATCTCTGTCCAAGCACGGGATGCAATTGGCCGAACTTGGCAGATGTCGACCATTCAAGTTGATTTCCAGTTACCACAGCGATTTGATCTTGGGTATGCAGCCTCTGATGGTTCAGTTAAGCAACCAGTAATGATCCACCGTGCGTTATTTGGATCAATTGAAAGATTCTTCGGCGTATTAACTGAACATTATGCAGGTGCTTTCCCGCCATGGCTAGCACCAGTTCAAGTTAGAGGTATTCCAGTTGCTGAATCCTTTGCGCCATATCTTTCAGATGTAATTAAGCAGTTTAAGCAGGCCGGAATTAGAGCTGATATTGATAACTCTGATGATCGGATGCAGAAAAAGGTCCGAAACGCACAGCTTGAAAAGATTCCTTTTATGATGATTGCCGGTGAAGAGGATGCCGCAGTTAATGCTGTTTCATTTAGATATCGCAATGGCGAGCAGAAAAATCAAATTCCAATTAAGGATGCGATCGCTGAAGTATTAGCTGCTGTTAAAGATCGCAAGCAGATATAAATGTCTGATCAAGTATTACCAGGTGGTGCTGGAATGCCAGATAGTTGGCAGCGGCTTTGGGCGCCACATCGCATGTCATATCTTGAGGGTGAGAATCGTCCGCTTGCCGATAATGAAATTAAATGTCCATTTTGCAGAATTGTAGAGTTAGATGATGCCGAAGCGTTAATTGTGGCAAGAGGTAAAGAGGCATACGTAGTTATGAATCTTTATCCATATAACGCTGGCCACTTATTAGTTTGTACAAACCGACATGTGGCCGAGTTGCCAGAGTTAACTAATTCAGAGCGCAATGAGGTTCAAGAACTTACTGCTCACGGGATGAAGGTATTGCGCAAAGTTAGCAATGCATCAGGTTTTAATATCGGTATTAATCAAGGTGGAGTCTCAGGGGCTGGAATTGCTGAGCACTTTCATCAACATATAGTCCCAAGATGGGCTGGGGATGCAAACTTTATGCCGATTATTGGAAAAACTAAGGTAATACCAAAATTGTTACAGGAAAGCCGTGAGCAGTTAGCTGCGGGTTGGAATCAAATCTAAAAACCGTTTTATCTCAGCTATACCTAATTTATTCTTAGTAATTAGCGGAATCGCCGGAATTATTAATCCTTGCACAAATTGATCCCAGCCACCTTCCACTAATGCATTATGAAGCTCATCTTTAAACTCCAAAATTAATTCTCGATGCTCAGTATCACTTGCTAATTGCGTAACGGAAGCGGTTGAGTAATCGGTAATCATTTGATCTTCTAGATTTATCAGCGCAGTTGGTTGGCCATTGTCGGCGTGAAGTACTAGATATGGCGTTAATACAGGTTCTAGCATTTTTCCAATAATTGCACTCATATCTTCAAAATCAACATCACCATCTTCAAAATCAATCACAGCAACAATTGTTGGTACATATAACTCTCGGAAGTTATGCCATTGGGCAACAACCTTTGGGTCAATTCCAGTTTTAGTACTTGCGACAACCACTACGACATCGGCAGTTATCAGGGTTGGATCATCGATCTGCGCTGCAGGCAGGCCAAGAGCCGCACAAATTCCGGCGTTCTCAGGTGATATTCCGAGTACAAACCGTGCGTTAATTAGGTCAGCCATGATTGGTAAGCCTACGATGGGAATTATGTTGCAGCGTTCATTACGTGATCCTGTCGCGAAAATTATTGCGCCTTTGGTCAAAACATTGATCAAAATGCGCGTAAGTGCCAACCTGATTTCAACAATTGGTGGCCTAGGCAGTGTTATCGCTGCACTCTATTTTTTCCCAAAGGGTGAGTTCTTAATCGGAGTTTTTTGGGTTTTAGCTTTCGTACTTTTTGATTTATTTGATGGCGCAGTTGCTCGGGCTTCCCATAAAGGCGTAAGCAAGTGGGGAGCACTACTTGATTCCACTCTTGATCGGTTAGGTGATGCGGCAATATTTATTGGCGCACTTTTGTACTTTATTGATAAATCTGATCGATTGGTACCAGTTTTCTTAGTAGCAACCTGCGCTTCTTTCATGGTTTCCTATATCAGGGCGCGAGCAGAATCATTGGGGATTGAATGTAACAGTGGATTGGCTGAGCGAAGTGAGCGTTTAATTCTTGCGCTAGTGGCATATGGATTGCATGGTTTGGGAGTGGATTACGCAATGGCGATTGGCATTTGGGTCTTAGCAGTAATCTCAATCTTTACTATGGCTCAACGAATGATGATTGTTTATAAAGCGGTGAAATAGATGTATTTGCTTTATCTTTTTGCTTGGAAAGTAATCGGGGTATTGCCAGAAAAAAGTGCCTACAAATTAGCAAATGTAATTTCTGATCGTGTTTATAGTAAAAATGGCAAGGGAGTTAAAAGGCTTAGAAGTAATTATCGTAGGGTGATGCCAAATATTTCTGAGCGGCAATTAGATGAATTAACTAAAGACGGCATGAGATCTTATTTGAGATACTGGTTTGACACCTTCAGATTAAATAAATGGAGCAAATCCAGAATCATTGAGACTACCTTTGTGGTTCGAGAGAATCTGCTTCGTGATCCGATCGCAACTAAAGAAGGTTGCATTATTGCTTTGCCGCATGCTGGTAATTGGGATCATGCAGCAGCTTATTTTTGTTCTACCGGAATCACCCTGACAGCAGTTGTTGAAAAATTAAAACCGGAGGCTATTTTCAAGAAATTTTTAGCTTACCGACAAAGCATTGGAATTGAAGCAATCAGTCATAAAGAAAAAACAATTCCAATTCTGATGGAGCGTTTGAACCAAGGTAAGTTAATTGCTTTAGTAGCAGATCGGGATATGTCCCGTAATGGAATTGAGGTTAATTTTCTAGGTGGTATTGCAAAGATGCCGGCTGGACCTGCAATTTTAGCTCTAAAAACTGGTGCACCACTTGTTACTGCTTACATTCGATATCTAGAAAAAGGAATTGAAATTACATTTGATGAAACTATTAAATTGCCAGTTTTAGGCAGTGAGGAAGAGCAGATTAAAATAGTGACTCAATCTATGGCTGATAATTTTGCAAAGAGAATCAAGGATTCGCCAGTTGATTGGCATATGTTGCAACGGATTTGGGTCGATGAAGAAAATTAGAATTGGCATGGTTTGTCCATATGGTTGGGATACACCTGGTGGAGTTCAGACACATATTCGCGACTTAACTCAGCATTTAATTGATGAGGGTCACTATGTATCAGTTTTAGCGCCGATAAGTGATGACTCAATATCTCATGAAGATTATGTAGTAAATGCCGGAAAACCAATCTCAATTCCGGTTAATGGTTCAGTTGCAAGAGTTATCTTTGGTCCAATTGCTAGCTCTAGAGCAAAGCAATGGATTGCCTCCGGTGATTTTGACCTACTCCATCTACATGAGCCGGCAATTCCATCTCTGTCATTACTTGCCTGTTCTGCAGCAGAAGGTCCGTTAGTAGGAACATTCCATGTGTCAACACCAAAGAAGAAAGCAATATATGCAATTGGTCCAATTCTAGAACCCATTGTTGAGAAGCTAACAGCTCGAATTGCAGTTAGTGAACTCGCTAGATCGACCTTAAAAGATCATTTTGAAACTGATGCAGTTGTTATTCCAAATGGAATTGATGGTTATAAATTTGCTAATGCTAAAGTTTCAGATGAATTTAGCGGTGATTTCACGGTTGGATTTATCGGAAGATTCGAAGAACCTCGAAAAGGCTTACAAGTTTTAATTGATTCATTGTCAATTGTGGCGAGATTTATTCCTAATGTTAAATATTTAATTGCAGGTCCTGGGGATAGTGAGGATTTCTTGAAGGAAATCGACCCACAACTACGTAATCGAATTAAATTCCTAGGTAGATTAAGTGATGAAGACAAAGCAAGTTTCCTAAAATCTATTAAAATATATGTTGCACCTAATACTGGTGGTGAATCCTTTGGAATTATATTAACGGAAGCACTTTCAGCTGGAACTGCGGTTGTTGCAAGTGATATCCCAGCATTTAAGGCTGTATTGGAAAATGGTGAGGCAGGTGCTTTATTTATCAATGAAGATTCAGAAGATCTTGCAAAGACTCTCGTTTCTATGCTGAAAGATGATGAGAAACGAAATAGATTAGCAAGTAATGGGAAGTTAAGTGCTCAGAAATATGATTGGCAAGTAGTAGCAGAGCAGATTGAAAGTGTTTATGAGATGGCGATCGCCGGTGGCCAGAGAGTTACTTTGGCTTCTGAAAATAGATTTTGGAATCG
>JBAWYI010000033.1:0-9896 GCA_037143635.1 Actinomycetes bacterium | reverse complement strand
CGCCGAGCGGTGAGTACTGGGGTAATTTCAACCAATTAATCGCTCGCATTTGACCCAGATCCGATCAATCTCTACCCTTATCCACCTAGCCAGATCCAGATTAAAAATCTTAAAGTGATTACGGCTAATAACTAGAAGGAGCACACGTTGTACGCGATTGTTAAAGCAGGCGGACGTCAAGAGAAGGTTTCAGTTGGTGAAACTCTTGTAGTTGATCGTCTTGATGCGGCCGTTGGTGCATCGGTAACTTTTCCAGCTGTGCTATTAGTTGATGGCGCGGATGTAACTGCTGATCCAAAAGCACTTGCCGCCGTCAAGGTAACTGGTGAAGTTCTTGCTGAACAAAAGGGTCCAAAGATTGCAATCCTTCGTTACAAGAGTAAAACCGGATATCGTCGTCGCCAGGGATTTCGCTCTAAATTAACCAGAGTTAAAATAACCGGAATTAATAAGTAACTACTAACTAAGGCAGGTGAAAGCAGATGGCAAGTAAAAAGGGTGTCTCCTCCACACGTAATGGTCGCGACTCAAATGCTCAATACCTTGGCATCAAGCGCTTTGCAGGTCAGGTAGTAAAGGGCGGAGAAATTTTGGTTCGTCAACGTGGCACCTACTTCCACCCAGGAAAGAATGTTGGTATTGGAAAAGATGACACATTATTTGCACTAGAAGGTGGCAGTGTTGAATTCGGTCGCGCTCGCGGTCGTCGAGTAGTAAACATCGTTCCGGTTTCTTAATCCCAGCGGAAATTTAATTATGGGTCCGCTAACTGCGGGCCCATTTTTATTTGATTTAAGTAAGAGGCGAAAGGAGTTAACATGGCAACCTTTGTTGATCGTGTAACTCTGCATGCTGATGCTGGCAAAGGTGGAGATGGTTGCGTTTCTGTGCACCGTGAAAAATTTAAGCCATTAGGTGGACCAGATGGCGGCAATGGTGGCCGAGGTGGCGACATTGTTTTAGTTGTAGATCCAGATGCAACTACCCTTTTAGATTTTCACCACTCACCACATCGCAAATCAACTGATGGCAAAAAAGGTGCTGGTGATTTCAATAACGGCGCAGAAGGTAAAGATTTAATTCTTTCTGTTCCAAATGGCACAGTTGTTAAAGATGTCAGTGGTGCTGTGATTGCAGATTTAGTTGGCTTTGGTACCAGATTTATGGCAGCTCAAGGCGGTAAAGGTGGTCTAGGTAATGCCGGTCTTGCTAACTCAAAGCGCAGAGCCCCCGGCTTTGCGCTCTTAGGTGAACCAGGTGAGATCCGTACATTATTTTTAGAGTTAAAGAGCGTTGCAGATATTGGTTTAGTTGGTTATCCAAGTGCAGGTAAATCATCATTAATTGCAGCGATGTCTGCTGCTCGGCCAAAGATTGCTGATTATCCATTTACAACTTTGGTTCCTAATCTTGGTGTAGTTCAAGCAGGAGAAACACGTTTTACTGCAGCTGATGTACCAGGTTTAATTCCAGGAGCTAGCCAAGGAAAAGGTTTAGGACATGAGTTTTTACGCCATGTTGAAAGGTGTGCTGCATTAGTACATGTTTTAGATTGCGCAACCCTTGAGACTGATCGTGATCCAGTAAAGGATTTTGATGTAATTGAAGAGGAATTGAAAGAGTATGGCGGATTAGCTGATCGACCAAGAATTATTGCGCTAAATAAGATTGATTTACCTGATGGAAAAGCGATGGCAGATATGGTGCAAAAAACTTTAGAAGCTCGTGGTTTTCCAGTATTTCAAGTATCTGCTGCAAGCCGTGAAGGCATGCAAGAGTTAATTTACGCAATGGCGCAAGTTATTCAAAAGGTGCGCAAAGCCCAAAAAGAAGAGCAGGTTGCCAGAATTGTGCTGCGTCCAATTGCAGTAGATGATGCTGGCTTTATTGTGATTGCAAATGAGGATGGAACATTTAATGTAATTGGTGATAAGCCAGAGCGTTGGGTTAAGCAGACAGATTTTGCAAATGCCGAAGCAATTGGTTATTTAGCAGACCGACTTGCATCTTATGGCGTTGAAAAGGAGTTATTTAAGAAGGGCGCTAAAGCAGGAGATGAAGTAAGAATTGGTTCCGGAGATGAAGCGGTTATTTTTGATTGGGAGCCAAGCATTGAAGCTGGCGCAGAGTTACTAGCTGGAGGTCCAAGAGGAGAAGATCTTCGTCTTTCTACTCCTTGGCGCATGGATCTATTAGAAGATGACATTGATCAATTAAATGATGATGAGATTGAAATGCAATGGGAGTACAACGTAGCTAATCCAAGAACGCCTCGCGTGGATGAAGATGTCCGTTAATTTAAGTACTACAAAAAGAATAGTAATTAAGGTTGGTTCATCCACACTTACTGGAAAAGCTGGCGCTAATTTAGATCCAGCTGCAATTGATCAACTAGTTGATGTTGTTGGAAAGTTAAAAAATGAAGGTAAAGAGGTAATTGTTGTCTCATCCGGTGCAATTGCTGCAGGGCTTGCACCTCTTGGCTTAACCCAGCGACCATCTGATTTAACCTCACAACAAGCAGCAGCCTCTGTTGGGCAAGGTTTATTGATGGCTAGATACACCCAATCTTTTAATCGTTTTAAGATAACTACTTCACAGGTGCTAATTACTTTAGATGATATTACAAAGGCAAATCATGTTGAAAATATCAAAGGGGTACTTAACTCATTACTAAAGCTTGGGGTAGTACCAATTATTAATGAGAATGACACCGTTGGAACAGAGGAAATTAAGTTTGGTGATAATGATGGTTTAGCAGCTCTAGTTACTAAACTAATTAGTGCAGACTTACTAGTCTTAATAACTGATATTGATGGTTTATATGATGCAAACCCATCTAAGCCAGGAGCAAAACCAATTAACTTGGTAAGTGATATTTCAAAGATTAATTCTGCAACTATTGGCGGCGCAGGCTCTGCTGGTGTTGGCAGTGGTGGAATGGTGACAAAAATTGAAGCGGCAAAGGTAGTTACTGAAGCTGGAATTGGTATGTTGCTAACTAAATTAACTGACTTACCAGCAGCACTAACTGGTGTGAGTGTTGGAACTTACTTCTTACCTAATTCTTAAGGTTTGAGATTTCAAATAAAGCTTTAGTTGTATCACTTTCATGATCAGAGTTAGTTGGGTTGTCACTTAACTTAACAATCACAGTTCTAGTCGCTGGGTTTATAAATACAAATTGACCATGTAATCCAAGCATCAAACTTGTATTTGGATATGGATGCCAAACTTGGGCACCATATCCCCAATTTCTATCTAATGTTGTTACTGGTGTACTCATTCGAGTTAGCCAAGCTTTATCAATAACTTTGTTTGGACCGGCGTATCCGCCATTTAAAAACAACATACCAACCCGTGCGTAATCAATTGCAGATGCATTAAAGCAACAGAATGTTTTCTCAGTTCCACCAATTCGATCCACATTCCAGGTAGCTGGATACTTAGCGCCAACTACTTGCCAAACATTTTGGCTAAAGTAATCTGCAACCTTTTTGCCAGTTACTTTTTTAATAATCATTCCCAGCATTTGGGTATCAACACTCATGTACTCAGATTTTGAACCTGGTTCAAAAGACATTTTGCGGTTATTTTTTAGAAACCAATTAACATCAGTTGAGGCATACATCTGTGCAATTGCTACACCCCAACCAGATGGACCTGAAGGGTAATTATCACTAACGCCAACACCTGCCTGCATATCAAGTAATTGCTTGATCGTTACTAAATCAAAACTTGTGCCAGCTTTTAAGTCAGGGAAGTAGGTAACAAACTTGTCGCTCTCTTTAATCTTTCCTTGCGCAACTAATTGACCAATCATGATGCTGGTCATTGTTTTTGCCACAGAGTAAGAAGGTAATTGAGTACTTTGAGTTACACCCTCTTTATACCATTCATAGGTCATTACGCCATTACGGAAAACTAGAAATGCATTTGAATCGGTTTGCTTCAAAAATTCATTAAATGCAAGTGAGGTTCCCTTATACATAATCTCAGCTGGCATTTTTTCAGAAGCAACTGGAATAGCAATTGGTTTACTTGCTGGATCAATCACATGCCAAGGTAATAAGGTCGGAGTCTTTGAAGCTGGGGCAAGACCTAACTTAATTGTTGCGATTGGATCGGGGTAGTGAACTACCTTTAAGAAGACAAAGAGTGCTACATATAAAACCGCTAGCGAAATAACTGTATTTCGAAGGATTCTAAATAAACGCTTCATCCCCATAGCCTAATTGACCGTAGGCTTAGCCCATGAGCGCCACCACGATAATCTCCGATATTGCAAAGCGTGCACGCCTTGCTGCGCGCACATTATCTTCATCAACTGGGGCAGAGCGCAATCAATTACTTCTAAATATTGCAGATGAGTTAGAGAAGAATTTAGATTTAATTTTAAAAGCAAATCAATTAGATATGGATGCGGCAAAAAATACGGGCATCTCATCAGCTTTGCAAGATCGCCTACTTCTTACCGATAAGAGAATAAAAGAGATGGCGACTGCAACTAGAGATATTGCAAAGTTAGCTGACCCACTTGGAAAAGTATTAGTAGAGCGAAATCTAGAGAATGGTTTAAACCTTAAACAAAAGTCGGTGCCATTTGGTGTAGTGGGAATGGTTTATGAAGCAAGGCCAAATGTAACTGTTGATGCAGCGGTGATCTTAATTAAATCTGGAAATGCTGCCCTCCTTCGCGGCTCCTCCACTGCAACCCATAGCAATAAAGTATTAATTGAGGTCATGAAAAAAGCATTTATTAATACCAAAATATCTGGTGAAGTATTGCAACTTATTCCTGCAGATGATCGCGCTACTGCAACCGCCTTACTGACTGCTCGGGGCTTAGTTGATTTAGTAATTCCACGAGGAAGTGCGCAACTAATACGCTCAGTAGTAGATGAGGCAACGGTGCCAACAATTGAGACCGGCGCAGGTGTTTGCCATGTCTATGTTGATAAATCTGCCAACCTTGATAAAGCGATTGCAATTTTAATTAACTCAAAGTGTGATCGCCCAAGTGTTTGCAATGCTGCCGAAACATTACTTGTTCACCAAGATATTGCAGAGACATTCCTGCCGCTTGCTTTAAATGCTTTGACTACAGCAGGTGTGGTTATTAACGCAGATAGTAAGAGCAAAGTTATTGCAGATAAGTTAAAAATAAAGGTGAATTTAGCAAGTGAGCAATCTTGGTCCACTGAGTATGGCAGTCTTGAAATAAATGTGGCCCAGGTTAGTGATGTAATGGGAGCGATTGATCACATTGCTAAGTATGGAACAAACCACACCGAAGCTATAGTGGCTGAAGATAAAGAGGCAATCTCAATTTTTACTTCATTAAATGATTGCGCAGCGATAATGGTTAATGCTTCAACAAGATTTACCGATGGTGGTCAGATGGGATTTGGTGCTGAGATTGGAATCTCAAATCAAAAATTACACGCCCGTGGCCCAATGGGACTTGAACAGATGACTACAACAACTTGGATTGTTAGCGGAAACGGGCAAATTCGCCAGTGAATTAACACCAGTTATACTCACCAATTATGGCCGCAATCTCCCGCGATGAAGTCGCAAATTTAGCTCGCTTAGCTCGCATCACAATGAGTGATGCTGAGTTAGATCATCTTGCCGGTGAGATGGATGTAATTCTTGGCGCAGTTGCAAGAGTGCAAGAGGTAGCAGGATCTGATGTATTACCAACCTCTCATCCACTTGCGGTAAATAATGTAACTCGTGAAGATTTAGTTTTACCAAGTCTTACGCCAACTGAAGCACTCTCTGGAGCACCAGCATCTGATGAGGGAAGATTTAAAGTTCCACAAATTTTAGGTGAAGAGTAATGAGCGTTAGAGATAACGCCTCTGTTATGGCGGCTGCTCTTAATAAAAAAGAGATCAGCGCAGTTGAGTTAGCAAATCAACATTATGACCAAATTGCCGCTGTTGATAAAGATGTTCACGCTTTTTTATATTTAGATAAAGAGGGTGCGTTAGCTCAAGCCAAAGAGGTTGATAAGAAACGTGCAGCTGGTGAAAAATTATCACCACTTGCTGGCGTTCCACTTGCACTTAAAGATGTAATGACTCAAAAAGGTGTACCAACTACCTGCGGATCTAAGATCCTTGAAGGTTGGAAGCCACCATATGACTCAACTGTTGTTAGTAAATTAAAAGATGCTGGCGTAATTATTTTAGGTAAGACAAATATGGATGAGTTTGCAATGGGTTCATCAACTGAAAACTCAGCTTATGGACCAACTCATAATCCATGGGATCTAACTAGAATTCCTGGCGGTTCAGGTGGCGGTTCTTCTGCCTCCCTTGCCGCCTTTGAAGCACCACTTGCAATTGGAACTGATACAGGTGGATCTATTCGTCAACCCGCTGCAGTTACTGGAACTGTTGGAGTTAAGCCAACCTACGGCGGCGTTTCCCGTTACGGCTTAGTTGCATTCTCTTCATCCTTAGATCAAGCAGGTCCATGTGCTCGAACTGTTTTAGATACTGCACTGCTGCACCAAGTAATTGCTGGCTTTGATCCGAAGGATTCGACCAGTATTAATCAAGCAGTTCCAGATGTAGTAGCAGCTGCTAAAAAATTAGATATAAAAGGAATGAAGATTGGTGTTGTTAAGCAATTAGCAGGGGATGGATACCAAAAAGGTGTTGAAAATAAGTTTAATGAAGCGGTTGCAGAGCTTGTTAAGTTAGGTGCTGAGATAGTTGAAGTTTCATGCCCAAACTTTGAATACGCGTTAGCTGCCTACTATCTAATTGCGCCAAGTGAGTGCTCATCTAACTTAGCAAGATTTGATTCAATGCGCTTTGGATTAAGAGTTGCCGATGATGGCACAAAGGGTGCGGAAGAGGTAATGAATTTAACTAGACAAGCAGGCTTTGGCCGTGAGGTTAAGCGAAGAATTATTCTTGGTACCTACGCACTTTCTTCAGGTTATTACGATGCTTATTATGGTTCAGCACAAAAGGTAAGAACGTTAATCAAGCAGGATTTTGATGCCGCCTTTACAAAGTGTGATGTTTTAGTTTCACCAACTGCGCCAACTACCGCATTTAAAATCGGTGAAAAAAGCAATGATCCACTTGCTATGTATTTAAATGATATTGCCACAATTCCAGTAAATATGGCTGGCATTGGTGGAATGAGTCTGCCTTGTGGCCTTGCTGAAGAAGATAATCTGCCAGTTGGTTTTCAAATCATGTCACCGGCAATGAAAGATGATCGAATGTATTTAGTTGGCGGCGCTCTTGAAGCAGCACTACTTTCTAAGTGGGGTAAGCCAATATTAGATTTCGCACCAAAGCTGGCAGGTTCAAAGTGAGTTTAAATTACGATCAAGCGATTGAAAAATATGAGCCAACATTAGGACTTGAGGTCCATGTTGAGTTAAATACAAAATCAAAGATGTTTTGTGGTTGTGCAACTGAGTTTGGCGCGCAACCAAATACGCAAACCTGTCCAGTATGCCTAGGGCTTCCTGGTGCACTCCCTGTTGTTAATAAGAAAGCGATTGAAAGCTCAATCCTGATTGGATTGGCACTTAACTGTTCAATTGCGCCATTTTCACGCTTTGCTAGAAAAAATTACTTTTATCCAGATATGCCAAAAAACTTTCAAACCTCACAATATGACGAACCGATCTGTGTTAATGGTTTTCTAGATGTTGAGGTTGAAACTGATGAGGGCATGAAAACATTTAGAATTGAAATTGAACGAGTTCACATGGAGGAGGACACTGGTAAATCACTGCATGTTGGTGGATCAACTGGTCGAATTCATGGCGCGGAGTACTCACTTTTAGATTACAACCGAGCTGGAATTCCATTGGTAGAGATTGTTACCAAAATAGTTCCAGGTACTGGCAAATACGCACCCCTTGTTGCTCGCGGTTATGTTGCAGCATTACGAGACATCTTGCGTGGCTTAAAAGTCTCTGATGTAAAGATGGAGCAGGGCTCACTTAGATGTGATGTGAACCTATCTCTTTCAAAAACAGGTAGTGGAAAACTTGGCACTAGAAGTGAGACAAAAAATGTTAACTCACTTCGCTCTGTTGAACGCGCAGTAACTGGTGAAGTAATTCGCCAAGCAAATAGATTAGAAAGTGGCGAGCGAATTGTGCAGGAGACACGTCACTTTTTAGAGGAGAGTGGTGAGACCCGTCCGGGTAGATCAAAGGAGCAGGCCGAGGATTATCGATACTTCCCAGAGCCAGATTTAGTTCCAGTTGTACCTGATGCAAAATGGATTGAAGAATTACGAAAGAGTTTGCCAGAAAAACCAGCAGATCGCAGGGCTAGATTACAAACTGCTTGGGGTGTGCCAGATAAAGAGATGGCAGCAATGGTTAACGCAGAGTTACTTGATACGGTGGAAGAGACAGTTTTGTTAGGGGCTGACCCAACTAAGGCTCGCAGTTGGTGGTTAGGTGAAATATCTAGAATTGCAAATGATCGCAATGTATTACCTACTGAATTAATCTCAGTTAAAGATGTTGCCCAGGTAATCTCATTAATTGCAAGTGGTGAGTTAACCGATAAGTTAGCTCGCCAAGTAGTAGAAGGAGTTATCGCTGGTGAAGGTAATCCAGCAGATGTAATTAATAAGCGTGGTCTAAAGGTTGTCTCAGATGATTCTGCTTTGATGAAAGCAATCGAGGATGCAATCGCTGCTCAACCAGAGACAGCTGAGCGAGTTCGAAGTGGAAATATTCCAGCAGCAGGTGCCTTAATTGGTGCGGTTATGAAAGCAACTGGTGGACAGGCTGATGCGGCAAAGGTGCGGGAATTGTTATTAAAACACTTAGGTCAATAAAATAAGATTATGAGCGAAAAAAATCCGCCAAACAAGATGAAGCCAAGATCTGGCTTAGTAACTGATGGTATGGAGCGCGCTCCTGCTCGCGGAATGCTTCGCGCAGTTGGTATGAAAGATGAAGATTTTGCTAAACCACAGATTGGTATCGCTTCATCTTGGAATGAAATTACGCCATGTAATTTATCTCTTGATCGCTTAGCTAAAGCATCTAAAAAAGGTGTTAAAGATGCTGGTGGTTTTCCAATGCAATTTGGCACTATCTCAGTCTCTGATGGAATTTCCATGGGACATGAAGGAATGCACTTCTCATTAGTTTCCCGTGAAGTAATTGCTGACTCAGTTGAAACTGTGATGCAAGCAGAGCGGTTAGATGGCATGGTCACCTTCGCTGGTTGCGATAAATCACTTCCGGGCATGATGATGGCAGCAGCTCGAATGGATGTTGCAAGTGTTTTTGTTTACGCAGGTTCTACTATGCCTGGAAAAGTTGATGGTAGAGATGTAACAATCATTGATGCTTTTGAAGCAGTCGGTGCATGTGCCCGAGGATTAATTTCTCAAGAAGAGGTCGATAAGATTGAACGAGCAATCTGTCCAGGTGAAGGTGCTTGTGGCGGTATGTACACCGCAAACACAATGGCAGCA
The DNA here is from genome assembly GCA_037143635.1 of Actinomycetes bacterium. Classification (GTDB taxonomy): domain Bacteria; phylum Actinomycetota; class Actinomycetes; order Nanopelagicales; family Nanopelagicaceae; genus Nanopelagicus. The sequence goes on along the minus strand of JBAWYI010000033.1, from coordinate 410 downwards.
GTAGGTGAAGCAATTGGTTTATCACTTCCAGGCTCTGCCTCTCCACCATCGATTGATCGTCGACGTGATGATTACGCGGTTAAATCTGGAGCTGCTGTGGTTGAGTTAATTAGAAAAGGTATTACTACTCGTCAGATTTTGACTAAGAAAGCCTTTGAAAATGCAATTACAGTTGTTATGGCGCTTGGTGGATCAACAAATGCTGTTCTTCACCTACTGGCAATAGCTCATGAGGCAGAGGTTGATTTAACCTTAGAGGATTTCCATCGCGTTGGATCTAAGGTGCCATTACTTGGTGATCTAAAACCTTTTGGAAAATATGTAATGACTGATGTGGACAGGGTGGGTGGAATTCCAGTAATTCTTCGCGCACTACTTGATGCTGGTTTATTACACGGTGATTGTTTAAC
>JBAWYI010000032.1:0-9998 GCA_037143635.1 Actinomycetes bacterium | reverse complement strand
GATGGTCATTCAATTCTGCTTGCATCAACAAATCCAGCGGTAATTTCTTATGACCCAGCCTTTGGATATGAACTTGGCCATATTGTTAAAGATGGACTGAAAAGAATGTATGGTGAAAATAGTGAGAATGTTTACTACTACCTCACTGTTTATAACGAGCCCTACCAACAACCGGCAGAGCCAGAAAATCTTGATGTTGAAGGATTATTAAAAGGTATTTACCTACTTAAGAAACCAATTAAGCGACGCCGCAAGAAGGTGGCAATCCTGGCCTCTGGTGTCTCAGTTAACTGGGCGCTTAAGGCACAAAAATTATTAAATGATGATTTCAAAGTAGCTGCCACCATTTACTCCGTTACCTCTTGGAATGAGCTACGCCGTGATGGCCTGGCAGTTGATCGACATAATTTATTAAATCCAGGAAAGAAGATCAGCGCCTTTATAAGCAAGAAATTAAAGAAGGAAAAGGGACCTGTTATTGCCGTAAGTGATTTTATGAGATCAGTCCAGGATCAAATCGCACCTTGGGTAGATCAACCTTTCTATTCACTGGGCACAGATGGCTTTGGCCTATCTGACACAAGGGGAGCTCTTCGTCGTCACTTTAAGGTTGATGCTGAGTCCATTGCTGTTGCTGCTCTTTCAGAGCTAGGAAAGATTGGTTTAGTAAAAAATAGAACAATTAATAATGCGATTCGTAAGTATCAGATTCATGATGTAACTGCGGCTGAGGCTGGAAACACTGAAGGGTCAGGCTAAGCCAAACTCTTGGAATCACTAGCCATACTTGCTGTTTTACTTATCGCTTTAACTGTCTTAGGCGGGCCAATCTCATTACTTCTAACATTTATCCCGCAACGACTATTACCTCTTGCAGTTATAAAAATATGGGCATTTGTCTTTGCATCAGTTGCAATTTTGGTTGGGATTATGTTGATTATAAATGTGAACTCAATTGGGGCAATGATTATGGGAATAATTGGAATAGCAACTGCAGTTTTTGCGATCTATCGAGTTATAAAAGTTATTCCAAAGCTTTAATATAAAGTGGAGGTGCCGGGAATCGAACCCGGGTCCTCTAGCACTGCTTCAAAGTTTCTACGGGCGTAGTGCAATTAACGCTTTCTCAGTCCAAACTCTCACATGCACAAGTAGTTTGCGGACTCAGTTACAGATTTATGTCCCCATTAACCTCCGTAACACGGTTAGGGGTAAGTCCTCTAGCGACGTTAGATCCGAAGGCGAGAACAAACTTCGGGTAACGGATAACAGAGCTAGCTTAGGCAGCTAGTTGATAATCAGCGGCAGTTTTACTTGCGCTTATAGTTTGCCATGTTTTTGTGGTTAACGAGATCATCACGGCTTCCTCGGCCCGCTTGCCTTGAAGTAACGACTAAAGTCGAGACCGTTCACCCCCAAGAGTTAAGCGAATTACTATTCAATATTTAGTTGTTTGAAGGAGTTATTTTACAGGCTATTTTTAAATACTGTTAATTCAACTACTAATCGTAATCTTGATCAGAGTTTTTGCGCTTACCGCTGGCAGTACTCTTTCCAGATTTGCGCCTTGATAACTCACGATCTGTCTCACGGCTCATCTGTTGTTCCATCAAAGTATTCCGCTTATCGTGTGCTTTCTTACCCTTTGCCACAGCAATTTCAACCTTGGCTTTGCCATCTTTAAAGTAAAGCGAGAGTGGAACTAAAGTTAAGCCGCCTTGCTTAATAACACCAGCAATTTGATCAATCTCTCGTTTATGAAGTAGTAATTTACGATCCCGACGGGGCATATGGTTAGTCCAACTACCTTGGTTATATTCAGGAATATGAATACCGCTTACCCAAATTTCACCATCTTTTGCCATCGCATAACCATCGGTTAATGAAGCACGTCCTGCTCTTAATGATTTAACTTCGGTGCCGGTTAAAACTAAACCGCACTCATAAACCTCTTCGATAAAGTAATCATGACGGGCGCTCTTATTTTGGGCAATTACTTTCTTGCCAAGCTCTTTGACCACAAGCAACCCCCAATCTGTTGTGAGGTGGTTGTTACACCTTTAGGTATTTACGAAGTGTTATTACCGATGCAGCACTTGAAACAACTAAACCAGTTAGAAGTAACCAGGCTGAGGCGACCCAAACATCTTTCCAAGTGAAAAATTGAGTAAAGGTTAAAAGCGGTGCCACTTTTGAATCAACAACTGCTTTAAAAACTGCCAGAAACCCAGTTGAAACAATCCAGCCAGAGATAGCTGCAAATATTCCTTCAAGTAAAAATGGTAACTGAATGGAAAAACTTGAAGCTCCAACTAATTTCATTACCCCAGTTTCTCGCCTTCGATTAAAGGCTGCGATTCGCAAGGTATTGCTTATTAATAAGGAGGCGGTCAATACTGATGCTGCACCGATAGCTAATGCACCATTTCTTAATACTGCAAGTAATCTGAAAAACTTCTCAAGAATTGCTCGCTGATCCTGCACGATATCAACACCGGGACGTCCTGAGAAAGCACTTTCAATTACGGCGAATTTAGTTGGATCTTTTAACTTAACTCTAAAAGATTCTGGTAATTGATCTGGGGTTACATTCTGTGCAATTGCTGAACCTTTAAATCTCTCTTGAAAACGCTTAAACGCCTCACTTTGTGATTCATAATAAACATTTTCTACTACTGGAAGCGTTTGTAAATCTCTTTGAATACCAATTTTTTGATCAGCGGTTATAACACCCTTTGCACAAGATTGTCCTTCAGAGAGTGAGCCACACAAAAATATTGAAACTTCGATCTTGTCATACCAATAATCCTTCATTACTCGCACCTGTGAGTTAGCAAGTAGGCCAATACCTAGCAAGGTAAGTGAGATCGCAACAGTAATCATTACCGCAAAGGTCATAGTTAGATTTCTGCGCAGGCCAATTCCGACCTCACTCATTACAAACTTAGCGCGCATTTGATAACCCTATCTTTTCCATCTGTTGATTAACCGGTATAGCCATAAACACCACGGGCTTGATCCCTGATTACATGCCCACCCTCTAATTCAATAACCCGTTTACGCATCTGATCAACAATGCCAGAGTCATGGGTTGCCATTACAACTGTAGTTCCCTCACGATTAATTCGATCTAGTAACTTCATGATTCCAACCGAGGTAGCTGGGTCTAGGTTTCCAGTTGGTTCATCAGCAATTAAAATCGTTGGCCGGGAAACATAAGCTCTAGCAATTGCAACACGTTGTTGCTCTCCCCCTGATAACTCACTTGGTTTACGATCACCTTTTTCTTCAAGACCTACTAACTCTAAAACCTCAGGCACTTCACGACTGATTTGTTTATCTGAATAACCCAATACATGCAATGTAAAGGCTACATTTTCTGAGACAGTTTTATTTGGAAGTAATCTAAAATCTTGAAACACAGTACCAACCTGGCGGCGTAACTCTGGAACCTTATGATCTGCCAAGGTATTTAACTCTTTGCCAGCAACATGAATAACGCCTGCAGTTGGCCGCTCTTCTCTAAGTACTAATCTTAAAAAGGTAGATTTACCAGAACCTGATAGACCAACTAAGAAAACAAACTCACCCTTAGCGATCTCAAGATTTACGCCATCAAGTGCTGCCTTTTCTTGACGTGGATACATCTTGGTTACATTCTCAAAGCGAATCAAGGGCAAAGCCTTTCAGTAGATCATTGATGTTAACTGATACTAGTTTAGATAAGTAATCACAATTCTTTGGTTATTTACCGCTAATTTCCATAAATAAAGGCTGAGAATTACCGCTTAATGTGAGATTACTCGCGCTCTTTTCGCCATTTAATACCAGCCTCAATAAATCCATCTAGATCACCATCTAACACTGCAGATGGATTTCCAACTTCAAAATCAGTTCGCAAATCTTTAACCATTTGATATGGAGCTAACACATATGATCGCATTTGATTTCCCCATGAACCTGAGTTATCTCCTTTTAATGCATCCATCTTTGCTCGCTCTTCTAATCTGCGTCGTTCTAATAATTTAGATTGCAATACTGCCATTGCAGTTGCCCGGTTTTGGATTTGTGATCTTTCATTTTGACATGAAACCACAATGTTCGATGGTATGTGAGTAATTCGCACCGCTGAGTCGGTGGTATTAACTCCTTGCCCACCAGGACCAGATGAGCGATAAACATCAACTCTTAAATCCTTTTCCTCTATTTCAATGTGATCACTTTGCTCAACAACTGGCACAACCTCAACTCCGGCAAAAGATGTGTGACGACGTGATTGTGAATCAAATGGTGAAATTCGAACTAATCTATGTGTGCCTTGTTCAACCGAAAGCCGGCCATAGGCATACGGTGCGCTAATTCTAAAAGTAGTTGATTTAATTCCAGCCTCTTCAGCGTAAGAGGTTTCTAATACATCGATTTTATAATTATGGCGTTCACAAAATCTAAAATACATTCTCATAAGCATCTGTGCCCAATCAGCAGCCTCAACTCCGCCGGCCTCTGATCTAATTGTCATTAGAGCATCACGTTCGTCATACTCACCACTTAGTAATGTTTGAACCTCAAGATCATTAATTATCTTAGTAAGTTCATCTAATTCTTTATCAATATCTTTAAATGCAGCAGCCTTATCAGTTTCAGCCCCAGCAAGTTCAAGCATTACTGGCAGATCATCTAACCGAGTACGGATTGAACCAATTTTATTAATAGTTGATTGAGCCCTAGATAACTTGCTCGTTATTACCTGTGCTGCTTGCGGATCGTCCCAAAGATTTGGCGCACTTGCCTGCTTCTCAAGCTCTGCTGCACTTTGAATTAATTTAGGTAGATTTAAAACCTGCTCAATTGATTTCAAGGTGATATCAATCTTTGATATCTCATCTTGATACTCGCGGGCTGCCATGGCTAGAGGATAATCTAATTAGGGTTGTATTTTCGAACTTGCCCCAATCATCGTGCTGATCCTCAAATTATCCAAGTTGCTAAGGTTGAAAAAAGGTAACTTCTTATTTATAGAGCTAAAACGACTAAAAATTAATCACTAAATAATCTCTATTATTACATCCGCTTTATCTCGAGTTTTTGCAACTAACTCTGCATTTCGTTCATCACTGCCATTTGCCCACGCAAATGCTTCGTCATAGTTTCTGCCATAACTTTGGTGTCTTTTTGTTAATCGATCTAACCTTAAATTGTCATCAACCTCTATGTACCAAACCTCATCAAGTTCTTGTCGAACTGCCTCCCAGCCGCCTTTATCAAGAAGTAAATAATTGCCCTCAGTTATTACCAATTTTGTATTTGCTGGTACAACTCCATCTGCTGCATATGACTCTTCAATCTCGCGATAGAAAACTGGGAAGTAAATATCTTTATCAGCTTCTTTATTTACTCTTCTAAGTAGTTTCACAAAGCCATCTGAATCAAAGGTATCAAAGGCGCCCTTGCGATCTGAAATTCCAAGATTAGATAACTGCTTATTACTTAAATGGTATCCATCCATCGGTATTAACACCGCACTGTCTTTTGGTAAATTGCCAATTAAATGAGAGGTCAAGGTTGATTTACCTGCCCCAGGTTTTCCAACTATTCCAATCACAATTCGCTTATTACTGGTATCAACTAAATCTTTTACTCGCGCAAGTGCTTCATTAATATCTTTTAACACTATTTTTTCCATAATTACTATCTACATTCTGCTAGATGCTTTAAAACAATAATTAGAAACCAGCCTCAGTGAGGGATTTAGAGAGTATCTCTAATCCTAATTTAGTATCGCTTTCGCTGATATTGCATGGTGGAACCATGTGAATACGATTGAAGTTATTAAATGGCATAAGACCATTCTTCTTACATGCTGCCACGATCTCGTTCATCTTTGGACTTGATGCACCGTATGGTGCAAGCGGTTCACGAGTTTTACGATCGGTAACCATATCAATACCCCAAAAAACTCCAGCCCCTCTTATGTCACCAATTACTTGATGTTTCTTAGCAAGCTCATGTAATCCCGGGCCTAAAATCTTCTCACCAATCATTGCTGCATTTTCAACCATCTTTTCACTCTTCATTACATCAATTGTGGCAACAGCGGTTGCACAAGCAAGTGGATGACCAGAGTAGGTAAGACCACCTGGAAATACTCGCTCATCAAAGGTTTTAACTATTGGCTCAGAGATCACAACACCACCAAGTGGGACATAACCTGAGGTAACACCTTTTGCGAAAACAATTAAATCTGGTGTTGATTTAGAGTGCTGATATCCAAACCATTTACCAGTTCTACCAAAACCTGACATTACTTCATCTGCAATCCATAAAATCTCATACTTATCGCAAAGTGCACGTAGTCCATCTAGATATCCGGCAGGGGGTACTAATACGCCAGCAGTTCCAGGAACTGACTCAATTAATATTGCCGCAATTGTTTTCGGACCTTCAAAGATAATTGTTTGTTCTAAGTGCTCTAACGCTCGTTGTGATTCCTCTGCCTCACTTGTTGCCCAAAAAGCAGTGCGATATAGATATGGTCCCCAGAAGTGCACATGTCCATATCCAAATTCATTTGGAAACCTTCTTGGATCTCCAGTTGCATTTATTGCAGAACCAGTATTGCCATGATAAGAACGATAGGTAGAAAGAACCTTGTGTTTATTTGTATGAAGGCGAGCCATTCTTATCGCGTTTTCAACTCCATCAGCTCCAGCATTCGTAAAGAAAACCTTTTTAAATTTATCGCCGCCTAGTTCAAGAATCCTTTTTGCGGCTTCATTACGGGCTTCATTTGCATGTTGTGGGGCGATGGTGGTCAGCACATCTGCTTGTTCCTTTATCGCAGCAACAACTTTAGGATGCTGATGTCCAATGTTTGTAAAAACTAGTTGGCAGGAAAAATCTAAATACTTTTTACCAGTAAAATCCCAAAAGTATGATCCGGCTCCACCTGCAATTGCCATTGGTGAAATTTGAGCTTGGGCAGACCAAGAGTGAAAAACATTTGCGCGATCGTCAGCAAATACTTTTGCCGCTTTCTCTGGGTCATTAATTGGGGTACTCACGCCACACTCCCTTATCCCTTGCTTTGATAGCCAATCTAATCACTTAAGCAAAGGTTTTCATAGCAGGGTGGAGAAGGCGATAAACCTGAAGTATTGTTGCGATATGAAAAGTATTTCACATTGGATAAATGGCGCAGTTGTAAGTGAGAAGTCCGACAAGAGCGGTGAAGTATTCAACCCGGCTACCGGGCAAGTTTGCGCAACTGTTGAGTTTGCAACATCAGCCACTGTTGACAAGGCGGTCAAAGTTGCAACTGAAGCTTTTGTTAGCTGGCGACATAGTTCACTTACTAAGCGAACCCAGGTTTTATTCGCATTTAGAGAGTTAGTTAATCAAAATAAAGAAAAAATTGCAGCAACTATTACACAAGAGCACGGCAAGGTTTTAAGTGATGCACTCGGTGAGGTAACTAGAGGTCTTGAGGTAGTTGAGTTTGCCTGTGGAATTCCCCATTTATTAAAAGGTGGGTTCTCAGAAGAGGTTTCAACTGGAGTAGATGTTTATTCAATTCGCCAACCACTTGGTCCAGTTGCAATTATTTCTCCATTTAATTTCCCGGCAATGGTGCCAATGTGGTTTTTCCCAATTGCACTTGCTTGTGGAAATACCGTAATTGTTAAGCCATCAGAAAAAGATCCAAGTGCCATTATGTTAATTGCCCAACTTCTAAAAGAAGCTGGCTTACCCGATGGCGTATTTAACGTTGTTCATGGCGACAAGGTTGCTGTTGATTCACTACTTGCCCACCCAGGTGTTAAATCAATTTCATTTGTTGGTTCAACCCCAATTGCTAAATATGTTTATGAAACCGGCACAAAATCTGGAAAACGAGTTCAGGCATTAGGTGGCGCCAAGAATCATATGATCGTTTTGCCAGATGCAGATTTAGATCTTGCAGCTGATGCTGCAATTAACGCAGGCTTTGGATCAGCTGGTGAAAGATGTATGGCGATTTCCGCAATTGTTGCAGTTGAACCAATCGCGGATAAATTAATTGAAAAGATTAAAGAGCGAGCATTAAAAATCAAAACTGGTGACGGCACAAAAGGTGCTGACATGGGACCTCTTGTTACAAAGGTTCACCGTAACAAAGTTGCTTCTTATATAAGCGCTGGTGAAAATGAGGGTGCAAAAGTTGTAGTTGATGGTAGAAATGTTGAAGTTGCCGGTGATGGTTTTTGGTTAGGGCCAACCCTGTTTGATCAAGTAAAGCCAAATATGAGTATCTATCTGGAAGAGATATTTGGGCCAGTATTAAGTGTGATTAGAGTTAAAAGTTATGACGAGGCATTAAAACTTGTTAATGATCACCAATATGGAAATGGCACAGCAATTTTCACAAATGATGGCGGTGCTGCTCGTAGGTTTCAAAATGAAGTCGAGGTTGGAATGGTAGGAATAAATGTTCCTATTCCAGTACCAATGGCTTACTTCTCATTTGGTGGTTGGAAGAACTCTTTATTTGGTGATTCTCATGCCCATGGAACTGAGGGTGTTCACTTCTTTACCAGAGGAAAAGTTGTTACCTCTCGCTGGTTAGATCCAAGCCATGGTGGAATTAATTTAGGCTTTCCACAAAATACTTAACCGCGAAGGTTTTTTGCAAGCTCCGTAAAATCATTAACCATAAAATCAACTTCAGCTTGGCCGTGAGCCAAACTAATTAACCACTGCTCATCTAATCCTGGTGGAGTCATAATTCCATGGTTTAGCGACCATAGGAATGAGGTTTCTGCAACTAGGAAATCTGTAGCTTTGTAATCTCGATAATTTCGAACTGGTTTATCTGACCAAGTAATACAACCTTTAACGCCAAAACCAACGGTATGAGCAGGAAGTTCATACTCAGCAATTACTTCACTAATTCGCTTTAGTGCCTGCAGATTTAATGATTCTGCCTTTTCCAGCGCTTCTGGTGTACAAACTTTATCAACCGCTCTAACTCCAGCCATTGCCAAAATATGTCCATTAAATGTGCCAAGGTGTGGCATGCGACCATCAGTAACTGGTTTCATAAACTCAGCCTTACCACCAAATGCTGCAAGTGGAACACCGCCACCAATTGATTTAGCAAGACAAATTAAATCTGGAATTACTCCTAATCTTTGTGCTGCACCTTGTGGGCCCGCAGTTAATCCAGTTTTTACTTCATCAAAAATCAATACAATTTTATATTCATTACAAAGCTCTCTTACCGCTTCTAAATATCCTTCATCTGGTAAAACAATTCCGATATTTTCTAAAACAGGTTCAACGATAAAACATGCAATGGTATTTGCATGCTCTGAAAACACTTTTTCTAAGGCTTGGATATTATTAAATGGCACAACATATGACTCACCTGGTACAGATGCATTTCCAATTACTGAATTTGGCGCCTCAGCCGATCCCGCTTTATCTAAAGATGGTTTAGTTGAAACCATAACGGCATCACCACTGCCGTGGTAGCCACCTTCAACTTTAACTACTCCCTCTTTGCCGGTGTATGCCCGAGCGGTTCTAACTGCATACATAGTTGATTCAGTTCCAGAGTTAGTGAAGCGAATCTGTTCAATTCCAAATCGTCGACATAATCGCTCAGCTGCATCTCTAGAGATTGGAGATGGCGCGGTATATAAGGTTCCAACATCTAGGGCAGATTTAACCTCTGAGACTACCTCTGGGTTTAAGTGACCAACTAGCATCGAACCAAATCCCATTGATAGGTCGAGCATCTTGCGGCCATCAACATCAGTCATCCAGGCGCCTTGAGCTGAAACAATTGAGATTGGGTATGGCTCAAATGATTGGAAGGTTGAGTGAGCACCGAGCGGAATATTTTGAACCGCTAATTGATACTCAAGACCTGAGCTTAGTAATCTGCCTTTATATAGATCTAATTGTTGTTGTAAAAGCTTTTCTAATCTAACTCTGTCCAGCGGTTTTGAATGTGCTGG
>JBAWYI010000031.1:0-10435 GCA_037143635.1 Actinomycetes bacterium | reverse complement strand
CGAGTTGGTCCGAAGATCTTCTCATCAAATAGACCATCTTTTTCTGGCTTAAGGGTTCGGTAGTTAATTGTCTCTGGCTTTTTAACCTCACCAAATGACCACTCACGAATATTGTCGGTGGAGGCAAGGCCGATTCTTAACTCATCAAAAAAGTTAACATCTAACATGGTTATCCTCTCCTCACACTTCTTCTACAGAACTTGGTTCAACTCGGGATAAGTTGATACCTAACTCTTCAGCGGTTCTAAATACCTCTTCATCGGTATCGCGCATTTCAATCGCTACACCCTCTGAAGAAAGTACTTCAACATTTAAACAAAGTGATTGCATTTCCTTAACCAAAACCTTGAATGATTCAGGAATTCCTGGCTCTGGAATATTTTCACCCTTAACAATTGCTTCATAAACCTTAACGCGACCTAACACATCGTCAGATTTAATAGTTAGTAACTCTTGCAAGGTGTAAGCAGCACCATATGCTTCAAGTGCCCAAACTTCCATCTCACCAAAGCGCTGTCCACCGAATTGTGCTTTTCCACCCAATGGTTGTTGCGTGATCATTGAGTAAGGACCGGTTGAACGTGCGTGGATCTTGTCATCTACTAAATGGTGCAGCTTTAAGATGTACATGTAACCAACTGAGATAAGTTGTTTATATGGCTCACCAGTTCGGCCATCAAATAATTGCGCCTTGCCATCTGGACCAATTAAGCGCATGCCATCTTTGTTTGGCAAAGTAGATCCAAGCAGACCTGATAACTCTTCCTCTTTTGTACCATCAAATACTGGTGTTGCCACCTTGGTATTTGCAGGTGCTTCGGCGAAACCATTTGCCCGAAGTGATTTTTGCCAATCTTCATTTCCTTCTAACTTCCAACCAGATTTAGCAACCCAACCTAAGTGAGTTTCAAGTACCTGACCAACATTCATACGTCCTGGCACACCAAGTGGATTTAATACGATATCTACTGGAGTTCCATCTTCTAGGAATGGCATATCTTCTACTGGCAGAATCTTTGAGATAACACCCTTGTTGCCGTGACGGCCAGCAAGTTTGTCACCATCTTGAATCTTTCGCTTTTGGGCAACATAGACGCGAACAACTTGGTTCACACCAGCTGCTAATTCAAAACCTTCAGCAGAATCTTGGATGCTAACTCCGATGATCTTTCCAGATTCACCGTGTGGCACCTTAAGTGAGGTATCGCGAACTTCACGAGCCTTCTCACCAAAGATTGCACGAAGTAAGCGCTCCTCCGGGGTTAATTCAGTTTCACCCTTAGGTGTTACCTTGCCAACCAAAATATCGCCGGGCACAACATCTGCACCAACGCGAATAATTCCGCGCTCATCTAGATCAGCTAATACCTCTTCAGAAACATTTGGAATATCACGAGTGATCTCCTCTGCTCCTAATTTAGTATCGCGGGCATCAACTTCATACTCTTCAATGTGAATTGAGGTAAGCACATCATCTTGAACTAGGCGCTGCGAAAGAATAATCGCATCCTCATAGTTATGACCTTCCCAAGACATAAATGCCACAAGTAGGTTTTTACCGAGGGCCATCTCACCCATATCGGTGCTGGCACCATCTGCTACAACTGCGCCAGTTTCAATCTTGTCGCCAACTGAAACAACTACCTTTTGATTACGGCTAGTTCCTTGGTTTGAACGAACAAACTTCTCAACAAAGTATGACTCAGTAGTTCCGTCATCATTTTTAACAGTAACCTCATCAGAGTTAACCTCAGTAACAACACCAGGTTTGCGAGCAAGTAATACATCCCCGGCATCTACTGCAGCACGAAACTCCATACCGGTTCCAACTAATGGAGCCTCTGCTCTAATAAGTGGTACAGCTTGGCGCATCATGTTTGCACCCATCAGCGCACGGTTAGCATCATCATGCTCTAAGAATGGAATCATTGCAGTTGCAACTGAAACCATCTGGCGTGGTGAAACATCCATGTAATCAACTTCAGATGCTTGAATATTTTCAACCTCACCACCACGACGGCGTACTAATACTCGAGGTTCTGCAAAGTGATTGTCATCTGTAAGTGGTGCGTTTGCTTGCGCAATAATGTGTTCATCTTCTTCATCAGCAGTTAAGTAATCGATGCGATCAGAAACTTTGCCATCTAGTACTTTGCGATAAGGAGTTTCAATAAAACCAAATGGTGTTACGCGAGCATATGTTGCAAGAGAACCGATAAGGCCAATGTTTGGACCTTCTGGAGTTTCAATTGGACACATGCGACCGTAATGTGATGGGTGAACATCTCGAACCTCAAAGCCAGCTCGTTCCCGAGATAGACCGCCGGGTCCAAGCGCAGATAGACGACGCTTATGTGTCATACCTGAAAGTGGATTTGTTTGGTCCATAAATTGTGAAAGTTGGGATGTTCCAAAGAACTCTTTAATCGATGCAACAACTGGACGAATGTTGATCAGAGTTTGTGGGGTGATTGCTTCAACATCTTGAGTGGTCATGCGCTCACGAACTACGCGCTCCATTCGAGATAGACCGGTACGAACCTGGTTTTGAATTAACTCACCAACGGTACGAAGACGACGGTTACCAAAATGGTCAATATCATCAGTTTCAACGCGAACTTCTTTGCCGTACTCCATCAACGCATCTCCGCGATGTAGTGCAACTAGGTAGCGAATTGTTCCAACAATATCTTCAATAGTAAGTAGTCCACGGCTTAGATCTAATTCAAGACCAAGCTTCTTATTGATCTTAAAGCGGCCAACCTTTGCAAGGTCGTAACGCTTTGGATTGAAGTAAAGATTTTCAATTAAGTTTTGAGCAGCTTCCTTAGTTGGAGGCTCACCTGGGCGAAGCTTGCGGTAAATATCAAGCAATGCCTCATCTTGGGTTTCCACGTTATCTTTTTCAAGAGTTAACTTGATTGATTCAAACTCACCAAATTGCTCAAGAATTTGTGCGCTGCTCCAGCCAAGTGCTTTTAAGAATACTGTTACAGATTGCTTACGCTTACGATCGATACGAACACCGACCATATCTTTCTTATCTACTTCAAACTCAAGCCAAGCACCACGGCTTGGAATAATTTTTGTTGTGAAAATATCTTTATCAGATGTCTTTTCAATTGTGCGCTCAAAGTAAACACCAGGTGAGCGAACGATCTGAGAAACAACTACACGCTCAGTTCCGTTAATTACGAAAGTTCCGCGAGGTGTCATTAATGGGAAGTCGCCCATGAAAACTGTCTGAGATTTAATTTCACCAGTGATGTTGTTAGTGAACTCTGCAGTTAAGAAAAGTGGAGCTGCATATGTAATGTCGCGCTCTTTGCACTCTGCGATTGTGTACTTAGGTGGTTCGAAACGATGGTCACGGAATGAAAGTGACATCGATCCTTGGAAGTCTTCGATTGGTGAGATCTCTTCAAAAATTTCTTCAAGACCAGATTGTTTTGGAACTTCACCACGATGTGATTTTTCAGCATCGTTTAAGCGAGAGCGCCATGCTTCATTACCGAGTAACCAATCAATACTTTCTAGTTGTAGCGAAAGTAAATTTGGAACTTCAAGTGGTTCGCGAATTTTTGCGAATGAAACACGATTTGGTGCATGTGATTTAGTTTTTGAAGCGGCCAAAGTTTCCTCCAGTTGTCAACTGCGTTAAGCACACGGCTACCGCTAGGTCATAGCCGCTATATGCCTGGACCCTTTGGTTTTGAAAATTGTGAAGGGGCAGAGTATCCAACCTCTGCCCCTTCTGTCTAATTCAAGTATTTACTTGATAGTGACCTTTGCGCCTGCAGCCTCAAAAGCAGCCTTCGCCTTATCAGCAGTTGCCTTATCAGCCTTCTCCATAATGGTTGCTGGGGTGGCATCAACTAGATCCTTTGCCTCTTTTAGGCCAAGGCTTGAGTTAAGTGCGCGAACCTCTTTGATAACTGCAATCTTCTGAGAACCAGCATCCTCAAGGATGATAGTGAACTCATCTTGGGCAGCATCAGCAGCACCAGCAGCAGCGCCGCCGGCAGCAGCAACTGCAACTGGAGCTGCAGCTGTTACGTCAAACTCTGTCTCAAATGCTTTAACAAACTCTGTTAGCTCAACCAAAGACATGTCTTTGAACTGACCTAATAGATCTACGGTGTTTAGCTTTGCCATGTTCGTTCCTTTTCTTCTATTCCCGACTCCAACTCTTGGTATGAGTACGGGGGTTGGGGGTCGGTTTAGTTTTCTGTGCTTTCAGCAGCAGGTGCTGCTTCGGCGACAACTTCTGGGGTCACATCTTGTGCAACTGGTGCTTCGGTGACAGCTTCAGCAACTGGTGCTTCAGCTACAACTTCAACAGGGGCTGCTACTGCAACTGGTGCAGGAGCGCCGGCTTCCATCTTGATACGTAATGCATCAAATGTTCTAGCAGCCTTAGACATAGATGCCTTCATAGCACCAGCAATCTTGGCAAGTAGAACTTCGCGAGATTCAAGATTAGCTAATTGCATAATCTCGGCAGTTGTTACTGCTTTGCCATCAAAAATTCCGCCCTTGATTACAAGAAGAGGATTTTCTTTAGCAAAATCACGTAATGCTTTTGCAGCATCAATTGGATCACCCTTAATAAATGCCACAGCAGATGGGCCAGCAAGTAATGCTGGATCTAAATCAACGCCCGCTTCTTTTGCCGCAATTTTAGTTAAGGTGTTCTTAACTACAGAGTACTTATTCTTTACGCCAAGGGATCGACGTAGTTGCTTCATCAAACCAACGGATAGACCGCGGTACTCAGTTAGCACAGTTGCATTTGCGGTGCGGAAATCTTCAACGATCTCTGCAACAGCAGCTGTCTTCTCTGGGGTTGCCATTTGGCATCCTTTCTAAATAAGAAAAACCCCGGCGCATAAATGCACACGAGGTTGTCGTTGGCACCTATGCTGGTTGTTTTTCAACAATTACCTTTTAAAGATTTACTTTAAAAGACCTGCAGTCTTTGGTTTTGAAGCCTTACTAATTTCTTAGGTCGACCTCAATAAGCCAAGGGTAGGCGGTTGGGCCTACCCAAGTCAAAATTAGATATTTATTGGATCTGGGCTCCACCATCACGAGCAACTGAGGTATCCAATTGGATGCCAGGGCTCATCGTGGAAGAAACTGTGGCTGATTTAATAAATCTACCTTTAGAAGAAGATGGCTTTGCACGCATTACCTCTTCAATTGCAGCAGCATAATTCTCCGCTAATTGTTCAGCTGTGAATGAAACTTTACCGATTACAAAGTGAAGGTTTGAATTCTTATCTACGCGGAATTCAATCTTTCCACCCTTAATATCGGTTACAGCTTTGGCAACGTTAGTAGTTACAGTTCCAGTCTTTGGGTTTGGCATCAGGCCGCGTGGTCCAAGTACCTTTCCAAGACGTCCAACCTTTCCCATTAATTCAGGTGTTGATACAACTGCGTCGTAATCAAGACGACCCTTTGAAACCTCTTCAATTAATTCATCTGCGCCAACAATGTCAGCACCGGCAGCGCGTGCCTCTTCAGCTCGCTCACCACCTGCGAAAACTAATACGCGAGCAGTCTTACCAGTTCCATGTGGCAGGTTAACGGTGGAGCGGATCGCTTGATCTGCTTTCTTTGGATCCACACCTAAGAACAATGCAATATCAACAGTTGCATCGTATTTAACAGTTGAAGTCTCTTTTACTAACTTCATTGCCTCACCTGGCATATAAAGATTATCTAGCTTGATCTTTTCTGCGGCGGCTTTATATTTCTTACTGCGCTTCATTTCTTCTCCTCTTGGTTAATCTTGAAAGGGTTTTCAAGATTGGGGTTGTGGTATTTGCGAACCAGCGAGGTTCTCCCACAGTTTTAATTAATTAATTAGAGACAGTAATACCCATCGAACGAGCAGTACCGGCAATAATTCGGGAAGCCATCTCTAAATCATTAGCATTTAGATCCACCATCTTTTGCTTGGCGATATCTTCAACCTGTGACTTAGTTAGATTTGCAACCTTATCTTTATGAGGGATCGCAGATCCCTTTTCAATACCAGCAGCTTTTAGAATCAAACGTGATGCTGGTGGAGTCTTAGTAATAAATGTGAAAGAACGATCTTCAAATACAGTGATCTCAACTGGGATGATGTTTCCCTTTTGGCTCTCAGTCGCTGCGTTATACGCCTTAACAAAGTCCATGATGTTCACACCGTGTTGACCTAAAGCAGGACCAACTGGTGGTGCTGGTGTTGCAGCTCCAGCCTGAATCTGCAACTTAATAAGTGCGGTTACCTTCTTCTTCGGTGCCATATTTTTTCCTTTTCTTTTCTAGTTAAATCTTCTGTACTTGGTGGAATGAAAGTTCAACCGGAGTTTCCCGGCCAAAGATTGAAACCAAAACTTTTAACTTAGCTTGCTCTGGCATGATCTCAGAGATCGTTGCTGGCAAGGTTGCAAATGGTCCATCCATAACGGTGATGGATTCACCAATTGCATAATCAATATCCTTCATCGCAATCTTGCCGTCCTTCTTAAGTGGACGTGGAGCCAAGATATTCTCAACCTCAGGAAGTGTTAAAGGTGATGGATGATGAGCATTTCCTACGAAACCGGTAACGCCAGGTGTGTTTCTAACACATGACCAAGACTCGTCAGTCAATTCCATCCGAACTAATACATAACCTGGGAATACATTGCGCTTAACAACTTTGATTGAGCCATTCTTAAGCTCACGTACTTCTTCCTCTGGTACTTCAATCTGGAATATGAAATCCTCCATATTTAAAGATTGAATACGGTTGACTAAATTTCCTTTTACCTTCTTCTCATATCCAGCGTATGAGTGAACAACAAACCACTCACCTGGTGCGTTGCGAAGTGCGGCACGAAACTCTGCATTCTCATCATTTTCTTCAGTTGTAGTTTCTTCAACTACATCCTCAATTACTGGCGCAATTACCTCTTCAACTACTGGCGCAGCTTCAGTTACAGCGAGCGCAGCCTCAAATGCATCCACTGGTGGATTAGCTGGCGTATCGATTGACATCATCTTTTCCTATTCGCCTTAGCCAAATACCCAGAAAGTAATTTTGGTCAAAATTAAATCAAATATTGAAACAACTAAAATAATAAATCCAACGAAAACAAGTACAACTGCGGTGTAGGTAGTTAATTGATTTCGAGTTGGCCAAACAACCTTGGTTAACTCAGAAACAACTTGACGATAGAACAGGGCGATGCGACCAAAGAACCCAGTGGGCTCTTCAGTTGAGATGATCTCTTCGCTCATCTACCTATTCCTTATCTCTAGTTAAATCTTTTACTACGTTCCTTGCAGGGCAGGAGGGACTCGAACCCCCAACCGGCCGCTTTGGAGACGGCAACTCTAGCCAATTGAGCTACTGCCCTTTGTCCCGAATTAAGGCATGAAAAATCATGACCTAATACAAGCGCCGGGGGCGAAAGTGTAGGGGAGGTAGTAGTAGAAGGTAAAACTGAGATAAATATGAAGCCTCTTTTAAGCGTAGATGGCAGACTGTCCCCCCATGAGCGCATCTGAAAAACCAAGAGTTTCAAAACGAATTGCAGCGATCGCAGAGTCGGCAACTCTTGCAGTTGATAGCAAAGCTAAAGCGCTAAAAGCTGCCGGCCGGCCAGTGATTGGTTTTGGTGCAGGTGAACCAGATTTTCCAACACCTGATTACATTATTAATGCCGCAATTGATGCCGCTAAGACACCATCAAATCATCGCTACACACCAACACCAGGATTACCAGAGTTGCGAGAAGCAATTGTTAAGAAAACTAAACGTGATTCAAATTATGAAATTACCGCAGATCAAGTATTAGTTACTAATGGTGGTAAGCAAGCGGTTTATCAATCCTTTGCTTCAATTTTAGATCCAGGGGATGAAGTACTGCTGCCATCACCATATTGGACAACATATCCTGAATGCATCAAATTAGCCGGTGGAGTTTCAGTTGAAATTTTTGCCGATGAAACCCAAAACTATTTAGTCTCAGTTGAGCAACTTGAAAAGGCGTTAACTCCTAAGACAAAGGTCTTATTATTTTGTTCACCATCTAATCCAACTGGTTCGGTTTACCCACCTGATCAAGTAAAGGCAATTGGCCAGTGGGCAAATAAAAATGGTCTTTGGGTAATTACTGATGAAATTTATGAGCACCTACTTTATGACGGATCAACTGCCCCAAGTATCTGTGTGCTAGTACCAGAGCTTGCTGATCGCACAATTATTTTAAATGGTGTTGCCAAAACCTATGCGATGACAGGTTGGCGGGTGGGCTGGATGATTGGGCCAAAAGATGTAATTAAGGCTGCAACTAATCTGCAATCACATCTGTCCTCAAATGTTTCAAATATTTCACAACGTGCTGCAATTGCAGCTTTATCTGGTGACTTATCTGCGGTTCATAAAATGGGTGAAGCATTTGATCGCAGGCGAAAATTAATTGTGAAATTACTTAATGAAATCCCAGGTGTCTCTTGTCCAACCCCAACTGGTGCTTTTTATGTTTACCCCTCAGTTAAAGGTGTTTTAGGAAAAGAGATTAGAGGCAAGCGCCCTAAGACATCAGCTGAGCTTGCAACATTAATTCTGGAAGAGGTTGAGGTGGCTGCAGTTCCTGGTGAAGCCTTTGGTCCATCTGGATACCTAAGATTTTCATATGCATTAGGGGATGAAGATATTGTGGAAGGAATTGGCCGAGTTAAAAAATTACTTTCTGAAGCAAAATAAAGTTGGGGTGGCAAAAGTTGCCACCCCAACTTTAAAGGAACTGTTATGCAAACAGTTTTTTGAAATCAACCTTCAGAAGGTAGTACTGGCCACCTTCATAGGTTGCATTGTTGAATGCAGTTAAATTAGTAGGAGCTAAATCTGGTCGAGCCAGTGCTGCTCCCCCAAATGTGTGCACCTGAGCATTGAAGAAAAAGTACGAATTACTATCGCCCTTTTTGCGGAGTAACGAGTTGGCATTAATTATTCCAGAAGATTCTTCATCATTAGTGATAAAGGCACTACCACCTTTAGCGAAGTACTTTGGATCAAAAGCTGCTACCTCTTTAATTGCGCCATCAGATAGACGGTAAGCAATAACTCTAGAGACCCAATCGTTTCCACCTGGATCTTCTTGCATTAACAGGTATCCACCCTCATCTACTGCAAGATTGTCAGGTTTACTTAAGTATGGAACTTCAGATCCATCTAAAAGCATCTCAAGGGTTGCACCGTTCAATGGCTTACTTATATCTTTGAAGGTCATTTTCCAAAGTGCGCCACCATCTCTTGATGTAGTTGGAGTCGCAGGATTTGAAGTAGTTGAAGTTGGATTCTTGTTTGATTCCGTTGTTATAAAATAATAAACATTACTATTTTTAGGATCAAACTCTCCATCTTCAATTCGTGAAAATGTTGTACCTAAGCGCTGAGCTTCATTTGCAGTTGTTGCAAACTTTTGATCTACTGGCAACTTACTAAATGAAACGTTTGCTTTTTTGGTTTTGCCGTAAAGAGCTCGGAACATATTGTCATTATCTGCATTCTCAACTACGAATGTATACAGGTCTCCATTAGTGAACCCTGCTTTATCTGCAAAATTTCCTTTGGAGGTCTTTGTGCCCACATACATATATGCCTGGCTTGTAGTTGCACCATTATCTTCATTGGCCATAACAACAGTGCTCTTGCCGGTATTTCTGGCAACCAAAAAATTCTCATATTGCACTAACCCAAAATGTGGCAACTGAATACCATTTCCAGCCATATCGAAGGCAAATGCTCGAGAGTAATCACCGCTTCCCTCTTCACCCGTTAAAAATACTGCACCGTCATAGCCAAGAGAGCCTGACTTTAATCCACCCGCTGGCACTAAAGATGCAGAGCAGAACCGATTTAGTCCATTCTGAAATATCGCGCTAATTGAAGTTGGAGAATATGTGAAGTCACTTGGAGTTCCAACAGGTGCAGAGTTTAAATAAGTTGGTTGCCACTTAGCAGTATTGTAATTGTAGTAAGTAACATTTTTGATTAATGGTTCGGCTGAAGTAATTTTGCCCAAAGTTGGATCATAAATCATTTTTGAAATTGATGATCCATATGTGCCAGATGGTGTAGCAGGTTGCACACCAGCTTTTCCAATTGGATCATATAGTGCAACTTCGTGATTTGATAACAAAGTAATTGTGCCATCAGCATTCTTGTATGCACCCATACCATCTGGTGCACCAGGCAAGATAAAACCTCCGAAGTCATCACCAGTAGTTGCTATTTCAGTGATTGTTGCTGCTGCATTTGAACTTAAAACATAAATTGGCTTATCAGCTGCTATTGCATTAGTAGTTCCGGCAACTGATAGAAGTGCCACTAGTGTGGCAACTATTTTCTTCATTCTTGACCTCCTCAGGTAAGTAAGGAGATCTTGGC
>JBAWYI010000030.1:0-10771 GCA_037143635.1 Actinomycetes bacterium | reverse complement strand
GCAGCACGCCGGCTTGTTCATATTCCAATGGGACGTTTTGCTGATGCATCTGAGATTGCAGGAGCGGTTGCCTTCTTAGCCTCTGATGACTCAAGCTTTATTACCGCCTCTAACTTCTTAGTAGATGGTGGTATTTCCGGGGCTTATGTAACACCACTTGATAACTAAGGTTTAATCAACCTTTTCAACACTAGCGGTTGCAACTCTGCGCAAGAAGGTGTCAACTAGATCAAATGCTCGTTTATCTGAGGCTGGTTGAATACTTTTAGTTTCACTGCGTAGTTGTTCAACATCAATACCCTCTGCTTCAACCTCAGCACAACCACCCTCCATTGCTAACCACTCTTCCAAAACTTGCGGATCAATCTCTGGATGAAACTGCACGCCAAGTGTTCGCCCCATTACAAATGCTTGGCTAGCAACCTCACTTCTGGCAATCTCTGTTGCTCCTTTTGGAAGTGTCCATCGATCCCAGTGGTATTCAAACCATGGACCAGTTGGAATTAAGGTTGTGTCATCAGATTGGATCTCTATCCAACCAAGCTCTGCCCTTGGGCTTCTTGCAACTGAGCCACCTAATGTTCTAGCCATTAATTGGCCACCAAAACAAATACCAAAGATTGGTATGCCAGCATTATGAGCAGCTTTTAATTTAGCTAACTCTGGAAGTAACCAATTACCAATTCGATCATCTTGATAAGCACCATATGGAGCCCCCATTGGCACAATCACATCAAACTGCGCAAAGTCTGGAAAGGTAACCTCAATATTTGGATTTGAATAATTACTCTCTGGCACAATCAAAAATCGTTCAATCTCATAGCCATGTTTTTCAAAGGCGCGCCAGATTGGACCACCCAGGGATACATGGTCATGTTCGATAAATAATGCGCGCATAATTACAGTTTACAAGCAACCTTGATATTTAACTAATACTTAATTTTGTAATTTTCTAGGAACAAACTTCATTCCATAATGTTTATAAACCACTTCCATGATCTCTTCAGACATTTGCTCAGCTTTTGCCTCAGTTAATCGCTCACCATCAACCATTAATATCTGGTGATCTAAATCAACTTCATCGTAAGTTACTGCACCATCTACCTTTAATTGTTCTTCACCAAAGACCTTCCAGGTAGTCATCCTTTTCATCCCCTCTCTTACTCACTGGCATAACATGAATTACGTAGTAGTAGGTAATAAAGTTAATCGCAATAATCTCTATCTTTTGATCAAACTTGTCATTGCCTACCCAAGCAATTTTATCCAATTTTTCTCTAGAAATACCGATTTTAGCACCTGATTTAGATTTAATTATATTAATCATGTCATCTTCACTTACGCCATGTTTTTTTGTTGATTTTGCAAACTCATAATCCATTGGCGAATAATCGCCAAAAATTAATAATTAAATCTTAAAGTTATTTATTTTGTGGATAAGTTATAAAATGTTACGCAGAGTAATTAAGTCTTACAAATAATTACAAAGATGAGCCATAAAGACGAGAAAGATTAAACTCATGGTGTCCGCCCAGCTCTGCCTTGGTTAACTGGCCATTGGCAACATCCATAATTAAGTTATAGATCAACTCACCATTTTCTTCTAATGTTTGGGTGCCATCAGCGATTGTGCCGGAGTTTAAATCGATAATATCTGGGATAGCTATTGCCATTTCAGTATTTGTTGCCACTTTAATTGTTGGCATTACCGCACTCCCTGTTGGTGTGCCACGACCGGTGGTAAAGACTGTGATATTTACATTTGCTGCGCCAAAACCGGTTAACTGTTCAATGTCATGACCTGGTGTATCCATAAAGTAAAGACCAGCTTTACTTGGCGCAATTGCATACTCCAGCACACCAGTAAATTGAGCATTACCTGCTTTTTTAGCAGCTCCTAAGGATTTCTCTTCCAATGTGGAAAGGCCGCCTTCAATATTTCCACGGGATGGTTGGGCGCCTCTGATATCAATTCCTTCATAATTAATACTTGCCTCATACCTTGCCACTACATCAATAATTTGTTGTCCTACTGCAGGTGTTACCGCCCGCTTTGCAAGTAAATGCTCAGCTCCTAATATCTCCATGGTTTCACCAAGGATGGATGTGCCACCTTGGGCTACTAATTTGTCACTTGC
Organism: Actinomycetes bacterium; assembly: GCA_037143635.1. GTDB lineage: Bacteria > Actinomycetota > Actinomycetes > Nanopelagicales > Nanopelagicaceae > Nanopelagicus. The sequence goes on along the minus strand of JBAWYI010000030.1, from coordinate 8,633 downwards.
TACTCCTAAGGCTGGGTTTGCGGTGATTCCAGAGTAGGCATCTGATCCACCACACTCAAGACCTAAGACCATGGCCGAGTAAGGAGCTGCAACTCTTTGCTCATTTTTTGCTTCAATAAGTAATGTATTAGCGCGATCAATCGCCATCTGCCTTAACTTATCAATTGATTTAGCCTCACTTAGTGAGACCTCAATTAACTTAGTTTTGCCATAACTTTTAGCAAGATTTATTACCTCATCCTCTGCTGGAGTTCCAAGACGTAAGAAGATAGTTGCGTAGATATTTGGATTTGTGGCATTTCCTGCCAGTGAGTGAATAATTCTTTGGTGATCTTTTTCAACTACCTGTGACCAATCATGGCTTACTGCAACTGCGCCCTTACTCTCTTTTTCAACATCTCGGGCAGCAGCAGATAACATTTGGTGAAGCGGCAGAATCAATACGTGGTTTCTAAAACCCCATCTGCCATCTAATCTTTTATATCCGGTAAGTGACATTTAAACACTCCTTACCGAACGTGGGGCAACAATCTCGCCAATGCCAGATAACTCACTCTTTGTCTTTTGCCCATTTGCAACCTTATTAATTAACTCAACAATCTCATCTGGCGAGGCTTGCTCTTGCAAATCAAACTCAGAGGCTAAGGCCATATGAAGTGGGGAGGTGGAGGCAATATTGATAACTGGAATTAATGGAAAACCAGTTGGTGGTTGATTCTCATCTGGGAAGGAGAGCACAAGCTGGGCTTTAGCACTCATCAGCTTTGAAAGATTATGTTCACTTACTGCGTGCTCATTTTCAACTACAACCTCAAAGCCAGCATTTGTTAAGGCGCTCTTAAGGATAGATAGGGAGGGCATATCCCTACTTTGATCTATCCCAACAAGTAATTTATCTAATGGCGCTTTTTCACTTTTAAAGTTATCCCGTAATTGCTTTGCCTGAGTTACTCCTGATTCATATGTGCCGGAGGCTCCACCTGATTCTTGGATTACTAATAATCTTGATAACTCTCGGTTGATCTTTGGTAACAACTCCGGGCCTTGAATAGTTTCACAACCTAATGAAACTACCAATACAGATTGCACATTTGGGTGATTAGCTAAATCGATAAAGAAGTTATCTACTCCTGGCACATCAATGCCAATAATTCCGCACCCATTTTGGTGGGCAAAGGTAATAGCTCCTACCTCATTAGCAATCTTTCTACTGACATGGGTGGAACAAACCACAGATGGCAGGATTAATTGGTGATCCCTCACGCCAACGCCACGACCTTTATGGGAGAAACCAGTAATACTCATTAGGCAGTTTCCGTTGAAAGGCGATCGCCTAAAACATTGTGGGTGTGAACATGCTCTCCTACTGAAATATCTTTAGTGGCATGTCCCATTCGCTCACCATACTTAATAATGCCATCACCCTTTGTTACCGCCTTTGATGCCACCTTATGTCCGCGCGGGATTTTTTGAGTAATAGTTAACTTTAAATTATCTTGATCAATCACAGTGCCAGCTGGCATATCCTCTAGGCAGATTGCAATGTTATCTGCTGGATTTAAAACCAATACCTTGCGCATGGTGAAAGGCTACTACGATCTGTAGTTTGCTGTCAGGGTGAGAAATTGTTGCCAGTTGTGTTCAAGCCCATCTCTTTCTTTATCAGATGGCATAAATGTCTCACCGTGTGAGATCTTTATCTTTGATAAACCATCTGCTAAATCACCATCACTACTTAATTGATCAGAGGCTAATGCCAACATTGCAGCACCAATATCACTGCCACTTTTACTTAAAGTAACAACTGGCCTACCTAAAACTGTTGCTCTAATCTGACTTAGTATCTTTGATTTTCCACCTCCTCCTGCGGTAAAGATTTGCGGTGAGATATCAGCTCCTGCCTTTGCCAGTAACTCATATGAGTACCGCTCGGTAAATGCAATTGATTCTAAGATTGCTCGATACGCTTCCGTGTCATTTTTAGGATTTGCTGAGATTAAATTTTTCATATCCGCAGCTAAAAATGGAAAGCGCTCACCAACATTTGGCAGGGGATAGGTAACTATATTTGCTACGCCAAAATCTGCCGCCTTTTGATTCCAATTATCAATATCAGATGCATATTGTTTATATGAAATACCACCAATATTTGAAGCACCCCCGGCTAGAAATCTATTTTTTGGTAAGAGGTGGGAGTAAAAGCTTGCTCCTTTTATATTGCTCTTACTTACCGCCTTAATCACCATGGTGGTGCCAAGTGAGGTAACAGATCCATCAGCACCCCCGGCTGAGATCTGGGCGGTGCAGCCATCGGTCATACCGGCATAGATTGGGATTTGATCTAACCCTAATTGCGTACTTATCTGCCTGCTTAAGTTAGCAAGTTTTGTGCCAGGCAAAACTAATCTTGGTAGAGCCAAATTTAAACTCTTTGCCTGTGTTAATACTTGATCACTGAAAGTAAGAGTGGTGAAATCTAAACCAATCTTTAAACTGTGGCTGGTATCAGTTGGTATTTGCGATAATCCTGTTCCAGATAGGTGAGCAATCACAAACTCTGGCGTATTTGCTAATTGATATGGTCCACTTTGATTTGCCTCGTTAATTATCTTCTCAGCCCTACCAATTATTGAAGGTGATCTACCATCGTTATACATCGCACCATCAGCAATTGGCACACCCATTGAATCTGTAATTACAAATGTGCCGCTAGTTGCTGAGATACAAACCGCTTTAGGTATTAACCCCTCTGCTTTACATTTTGTTGCTAACTCTTTTAATACCTTACTTACTGCCGTGCTCCATGAGGATGGATCCTGAGTTAACCTTTTATCACTACCGCCGGTAACGGGTGCTAACTTTTCGCTGTTTGATCCATATAAATTACCCTCAGTATCAATAGCAACCGCTCTAACATTTTCAGTGGCAATATCAATGCCAATAAATACTTGCCTACTCATAACGCGGCAATTAAAGCTGGCAGATTATTTAGATCATTAACGGTGATATCTGCCTGTTTTAGATCCTCATCACTTGGATCAGGATTTGCTTCCCCCCGTCTTACCCAAACTGTTTTCATCCCCAGTTTCTTAGCCGGGAATACATCGGTATCAATTCGGTTGCCAATATGGATTGCTTTTGTTGGCTCTACTGCTAACTCTTTAATTGCCAACTCAAAGATTTTAAGATCAGGCTTTTCTATTCCCACAATGGCTGAGATGCCTAGAAAATCAATTAACTCAAATAGGTGATCAGATTTTAAGGAGTTAACACTTGTGGCAGGTTGGTTTGCCACAATCCCAATCTTGGCGCCAGTATCTCTCATTGCAGTAATACATGCCTTTGCATCTTGGTAGAGATCGGTGGGGGTAAAGATCCAGTTATCTGTTGCAATCTTCATTAACTCACTCTTTTTTTCTAATGATCCTAAAAACCTCTCACACAACTTACTTCGAAGTGAGCCAGATTGGGATTTTAAATGAGCGTTATAAACCTGATCAAACTCATCTTGATTAACACCAGCAGATAATTTATTTAAAGCGATAAAGATTGCCCGTTTGAAAACATCATCGGAGTAGATAACACCGCCGATATCAAAGGTTACTGCCGAAGCCTTCATTAGCTCTTTTTTTGCTCGGCTAACATCTTGCGGCGCAAGATCTCATCTGGCCTAAATGCAATTGCTTCGGCTGCTTTCTTAGGAATGAAATTAATTCCGCCACTACTTAACGCCCCAACTCTTACCTTGGCAGCTTTTACGGCAATCTGAGTTGTTGATAGCGCCTCACTGCTTACCGAACCAAAGGTGCAAAGACCATGGTTTCCTAAAATAATTTGGCCAGGAGATCTGCCATATTTATCTTGATACTTCTCAACACCTTGGTAAACACCTAGGCCAAGGGATAAGCCAGGGGATTCATAAGGTAAAAATAAAGGAACTGGTCCGCAGACCACCGCCTCATCTGGAAAGACTGTGCCGCTGTAATGCTTTGCCGCATCTTTACTGGCAGCAAGTGCTACTACTGGAGTTGGATGGGTGTGAAGTGACCAGGTTGCACCCATTAAATGAAAGGCAACTACATGCACCATAGTTTCAATACTTGCTTTTCTCACCTTGCCATTTGGCGTAACTGACTCTTTTAAGATCGCATCAAAGGCTTTATCTAATTTACCGGTAACACCTTTTTTATCTGCATCAATTAAAATTTGTGCACACTTATCTAAATCTAAGTAAACCCAATCATCTTCGGTGGCATTGCCCATTACCACCCCACTTGCTTTAACTAGGAAGCGGTTTGTGCCGGGCTCTAAGACTGCGATATTTCCTTCCGCCACAATTGTTAAATCAGCCTCCGGTGCACCAGTTACCTTCGCTAGCTCAGTTAGTTGAGTTACTAAACTACTCATCTCATATCCTCCAAAGTTAACCTCTCATAACGAGTGCGAACCTGTGCAATTGTATTTGGATCGATCTCTTTGCTGGGATCATATTTTTTAAGGCCAAGATTGCTGCTTTCAATCAATGCCCGTGCTGAAATCGTATCTGTTAAATGCGGCTGCATCCCCAAGGCAATCGCCTGCACCATTGCATTTCCCATTGCAGTTGCCTCAACCGGACCGGCAATTACCTGCCGACCAGAGATATCTGCGGTTAGCTGGCATAGGTGCTCATTTTGGGAGCCACCACCAACAATATTTATTGCTGGCATTGGCAAATTGCTACAAGCAGATAATGTCTCACAAGTTTTTGCGTATTGCAGTGCTAAGGATGCAAAAACTGTTTGCGCTAATTGACCAGCTGTGGTTGGGATTGGTTGGCCAGTATTTTTTGCAAATCGTTGGATTCGTTCAATCATTCCGCCGGCATGAATAAAGATTGAGGCATCAACATAGATCAATGTGGCAAAGGGATCCTTTTCTTTTGCAGCTAGCTCTACTAATTGGGCGTATGTGTAATCCTCCCCATTTTCCTTTAGGTTTTTTCTTACCTCTTGAATTAACCACAATCCCATTATGTTTCTAAGCAATCTAATGCTGCGGTTATAGCCACCCTCATTGGTTAATCGTTGATTCATTGTTATCTCATTAACAACTGGCTTAGGCAGCTCAACCCCCATTAATGACCAGGTGCCACTTGAAATGTAGGCGCTCCCTGGTGAGACAAGTGGAGTAGCAAAGACCGCACTGGCTGTGTCATGGCTGGCAGTTGCAATACATTTAATTGGACCAATTCCAGTTTTATCTTGAATCTCTTTTTTTAATTCACCTCGGATAGTGCCAGGATTTTCCACCTTGCCAAAGATTTCAATTGGAATTCCTAAATCCTTTGCTAACTCTTGTGCCCAGCGATCCTTTGGCACATCATATAAACCAGAGGTAGATGCGATGGTGTACTCAGTACCGATTACGCCAGTTAATGCATATAGAACTAGATCTGGCATAAATAATAAGTGTTTTGCTTTTTCAAACTCATCTGGAGTTTGTAGCGCAATTGCTAATAATTGATAGATCGAGTTAACCTCAAGTAATTGGCAACCACTTTCATTATGTAATCTATCTTTACCAACTAACTCAAATGCTTTAGCTAACATGCCATCGGTTCTATGATCTCGATGGCTTACCGGTAATTCAATTATCTGGCCATCTTTATCAAGTAAACCAAAATCTAATCCCCAGGTATCTACCGCTAAGCCCTCATAAGGAGCGGTTGCACTTGCTTTGGTGAGTGCGGTAATTACCTCAGCCATTATCTTTGGAAAATCCCAACACCTTCTATTTCTAGAATCTATCTTTACTGGAGTTTGAAATCGGTGGATCTCTTGTGTGGAAATTTCCTTATCAATACTTACCGCCATCAACCGGCCAGATTCAGCCCCCATATCCAGGGCGAGATAGCGCTTCACACCTCACACTCTTCCCCAAGTAGATGCCGATCGTCTAGTTGGTATTTATCCCAAACTTTAAGATGGGTGCCAAAGCGTTACCTTTTTGTTACGCCAAATAAGAGGTGGTTGCCCTACTTTCCCTAGCCGAAGCCGCCTTCTGGCGATAGGGTCAGCGACAGAATTGGTTAGGCAAAGTTACTTCCAACTAGAACGGAGCGGTAAGTGGCAAAAAAAGGTGAACTTCTTCTAGAGATGAATAAGGTGGCAAAGCGCTTTGGTGGCGCAATTGCACTTAAAGGCACAGATTTAAAAATTAGAGCAGGGGAGATTCACGCACTCCTTGGTGAAAATGGCGCCGGTAAGTCAACGATGTTAAAGATTTTAGCTGGTGTGCATGTTAATGATGGCGGCACAATTAAATTAGGTTCAAAAGATTTCATTACTGGCTCGCCACAACAATCAATCGCCCAAGGAATTGCAGTTATCTATCAGGAGCCATCTTTATTTTTAGATCTATCGCTGGCTGAGAATGTTTTTATTGGCCGCCAACCTAAGAAGGGTGCGGTAATTGATTGGAAGTTTGCCCAAACTGAGGCAGCTAGATTATTTAAAGAGTTAGGTGTGGAGTTAGATCCAAAGCGACAAGCACGGGGTCTTTCCATTGCCGATCAGCAGGTAGTTGAAATTGCAAAGGCACTTTCTATGAATGCAAATATTATTTTGATGGATGAACCAACTGCAGCACTCTCTGCCTCTGAGGTTGAGCGATTGATGACAGTTATGAAATCTCTTAAGGCAGCTAATAAGGCGGTTATCTTTGTTAGCCACCGATTAGATGAGGTCTTTGCAATCTCTGACTACATCACCGTTATGCGAGATGGTGCAACAGTTAGTGAGAACGCAGTAGGTGATACCAATCTACAAAAGGTTATTAAAGATATGGTGGGAAGAGAGTTAACTGAACTATTCCCTAAGACTGAACACAAAATTGGTGAGGTAGTGCTGGAGGTTAATGATTTAACCAACCCTGCCTACTTCCGGAATATCTCATTTACGGTGAAAAAGGGTGAGATTGTTGCGCTGGCTGGCTTAGTTGGCAGTGGTCGCTCTGAGGTAGCAAGAGCAATCTTTGGAATTGATAAGTATGAGAGTGGAACCGTGAAGGTAAAGGGTGAGATTTTGCCAGCCGGATCTCCAGTAATTGCGATGGAACGAAAGATTGCATTAGTTCCAGAGGATCGCCGCCAACAAGGATTGTTTATGGTGGCAGGTGTTAATCGAAATATCTCCATGGAATCATTTGCCGCTCTAACTGAACGTGGCTTAATTAACTTTAAGAAGGAGAAATCCTTAACCGATACTTGGAAAGAGAAGTTAAGCATTAAGTTTGCTAACCAATCCGATCCCGTAGATCGCCTCTCTGGTGGTAATCAGCAAAAGACCGTATTAGCAAAGTGGTTAGCAACCGATCCTGATCTTTTAATTGTGGATGAGCCAACTCGTGGAATCGATGTGGCGACAAAGGCTGAGGTGCACCGGTTAGTAGATAAGGCAGCAGGTGAGGGTAAAGCGGTTTTGATGATCTCATCTGAACTTCCTGAAGTTTTAGGAATGGCAGATCGAATTATCGTAATGCGAGAAGGAAAGCAGGTTGCTGAACTTTCAAGAAAAGAGGCAACTCAAGAAAAGATTATTGCTGCCGCTACTACCGGAAAGAAGAGTGCTTAATATGGATTTTCTTCGTAAATTAAAACCTTCTAGCCGTGAAGGCAGCTTGGCAATTATTTTAATTTTTGCCGTCGGTGGTACTGGCTTAATTAACCCAAGATTTTTAACTGGTGATGGCACCAGAGATCTTTTCACCTCCACCTCAGTGGTGGCACTTCTTGCAATTGGTATTGCCCCAATTGTAATTATGCGCCATATCGATCTTTCTATCTCATCCACCGTTGGTTTAACCGCTTGGGTTGTTGCTGATATGTGTGCAAAACATCCAAATTTCACCTGGGTTGAGTGTTTCATTATTGGCCCAGTAATTGGTATTGCAGTTGGAATCTTAAATGGCCTACTTGTCGCAGGCCTTCGCTTACCTTCATTGGTAGTAACACTTGGCACTTTATATATTGTGCGCGGAGTTGTTTATGTGGTCTCAAACTCAGTTGATTACAACGCACAGGAGATGCCACCTAGCTTGCTTGATTTAGGCCAAAAGGTCTTCTTCGGTTTACTTCCATTTACCTTCTTATTAGTAATTATTGCCATGTTAATCATGGGCTACTTTATGAGGTACACAAAGGCTGGCCGAGATGCTTATGCAATCGGTTCAAATCCACCAGCTGCAGATCTTGTTGGAATTAAGGTTTTCCGTCGCACCTTCTTAGCATTTGTTTTCTCAGGCTTTATGGCAGGTCTGGCTGGCGTCTTTTACCTAATGCGTTTTGCACAGGTTGACTCAACTGCTTTCTACGGACAGGAGTTAGCAGTTGTTGCTGCCGTAGTAATTGGTGGCGTAACAATTGCCGGTGGCTCTGGAACTGTAGTTGGCGCAGTAATTGGCGCACTTCTAGTGCAAACAATTCAAGGCGGTTTGGCAGCCCTCGGTGTGGATGCATTCTGGAAGTCAGCTGTAAATGGTCTGCTATTAATTATTGCAATCTATGCTGATCGAAGATTAGCTGCTCGAAATGAGCAGAAATTGCTGGCGCAGCGAATAAGAGAGAGGGTATAAAGATGGCTAACTTCTTAAAA
>JBAWYI010000029.1:0-11153 GCA_037143635.1 Actinomycetes bacterium | reverse complement strand
CCTAACCAAAAATAAGCCAAAATTGCACTTACTGGAACTTCAAAGAAAACAATTAATGAAACAACTGCAGGTGAAACCCGTTTTAATGAAAAGTTAAACAGCGTGTGGCCTAGAAATTGTGCACCTAGGATCAGACCGCCAAGCAGTAACCATTCATTACTTGAAAATCCATTTAAATTTGCGTTAGTTAAAAATACAACTGGCAATATTGAAAGCCCACACACTAAATAACAAACGGATGTAAATGTTGATGTTGAAATATCTCGTTGTACTTTAGCGCCGATCATCATGTACGCAGCACCTAATGCACCACCAATAACCGCCATTAAATCTCCTTGAAAAGATCTTATTGATAGATTCAAATCGATTCCAGTAATTATGATTACAGATACAAATGCTATGACCATGCCACCAATTGATTTTTTTGGAATATGTCCACCAGTTAATTTCACAAAAATTGCTGCAAAGATTGGTTGGGTTGCAGTCAAGGCAGTTCCAGTTGCAACACTGGTGTACTTCATCGCCCAGAAAAAGCAAATAAAATGTAGAGCTAGTAAAAACCCAGCTAATGCTGACCATTTAATTGCACTGCGCTGTACTTGGCTTTTCCATTCACCTCGAACTAATGCAAATGGAAGCATTATTAGACCACCGATTATATTTCGCCAGAAAATCATGCTTGGTACTGGCATCTGACTCTTTGCAATAATTGGACCCGATGCACCTATGCCGAGAATGCCTGAGATCAAGAATGGGATATCGCGGCCAGTTGGAAGCTTGGTGTGATCCTGATCTTTCATAGGGTAAAACCTATATGTAAATTAATTATTGTTATGAATTGGTGTAGAGCCGATACCCTTAGCCCATGAATACAAGTAAAGGTTCAAACCTAAATCGTGTATTCCTAGCCCGATTAGCTGGTACTGCGGTCTTTGACCCAAATGGTGATCAACTTGGCAAGGTTAGGGATGCGGTCGCTACCTTGCGCACTAACAATCAATCACCAAGAATTTTGGGCTTTATTGTTGAGGTTCCACCTCGAAAAAGAATTTTTGTACCAATAACTCGCGTTACTTCTATAGATAATGGCCATGTAATTATTACCGGGCTTCTTAATATGCGCAGATTTGAGCCACGCACAAATGAAATTTCAGTTTTATCTGAAATGCTAGACCGTTCTGTAACTTTAGTTGAAACAAATGAAAAAGTTACAGTTGAAGATATCGCAATGGAGTTAGCAAAAACTGGAGATTGGTTTATTGAACGTGTCCACGTGATGCGCAAAGGTGCCGGATTTCGCCGGCGAGGTGCTTCATCTACTGTTACTTGGGCAGAGATTTCTGGAATTGCAATTAATGAAACTAATCAAGGCGTTAGCAATTTACTAAACACATTAGCAAATCTACGTGCAGCAGACTTAGCTTCCGTGTTACATGATTTAACAGTCAAGCGTCGTGCTGAAGTTGCTCGAGCATTAGATGATGAGCGATTGGCGGATGTTTTGGAAGAGATGGATGAAGCATCTCGAGTTGAATTACTTGCGGAGCTTGAAGGTGAAAGAGCAGCTGATGTTTTAGAAGAGATGGATCCAGATGATGCTGCAGATTTGCTACGAGAAGTAGGTCAAGAGCGTGCACAAGCACTTCTAGCATTGATGGAGCCAGAGGATGCTGAAGATGTTCAACGATTAATGCATTACGAGGATTACTCTGCAGGCGGAATGATGACAACTGAACCAATAGTTTTAACTGCTGACTCAACTGTTGCTGAAGCACTATCAAGAGTTAGATTGTCTGAGGTCGCACCAGGTCTTGCTTCTCAAGTGTTTGTTTGTCGCCAGCCTATTGAAACTCCTACTGGAAGATTAATGGGAATTGTTCATATCCAACGGTTACTAAGAGAGCCACCTGCAACACTACTTGGTGGAATTTTAGATAGTGATATCGCTCCTCTTTCAGCTGAGGCGACTTTAAACGAGGTAGCTTCATACCTAGCAAGCTATAACTTGTTAGCGGTTCCAGTAGTTGACGCAAATGAACGTTTGCTTGGTGCGGTAACTATCGATGACGTGCTTGATCATTTACTACCTGAAAATTGGCGACATGAAGAATCAGTTAGGAGAGAGGGAGGAGATAGATAATCATGGCAAAGCAGAAAATAAATAAGAATTCGCTCGAGTTTCCACGCGAGGCTCGTAGAACACTTAAACCTTCTTATGATCCAGAGGCATTTGGCCGTTGGTCTGAGAGGTTTGCACGCTTTTTAGGTACTGCACGATTCTTGGTTTACATGACTGCATTTGTGCTGCTTTGGGTTACCTGGAACTCATTAGCTCCAGATCACTTAAAATTTGATCACTACCCATTCATATTTTTAACACTTTTACTTTCGCTGCAAGCCTCATATGCGGCCCCCCTTATTCTGTTAGCACAAAATCGACAGACAGACCGGGATCGAATTCAAGGCAATGAAGACCGTGAGCGGGATGAGCGAAATATTGCTGACACCGAGTACTTAACTCGAGAATTAGCGAGCTTAAGAACTGCTTTAGGTGAAGTAACTACACGCGATTACCTACACAGTGAGATTTCAGATGCTGTTGAAGAGATAATTAATAAGCTTAATAAAAAATCTTAAGCGTTAATATTTAATCTAACTCCTAGTAAGGATTTAGGTCGAATAATAATTTTATCTAAAATACCGTCAAAAATTAACATTGCATTTTGATCTGATAATACAATCGGGGTTCCAGCATCTCCACCTTCACGAAGTTCGGAATTAAAAGGAACTTTTGCTAAAAGTGGAACATCTGCTCCAACTAATTCACTAAGCCTTCTTGCTGTTTCCTCACCTCCACCACTACCAAATATTGAAATTTTCTCCCCGCACTTAGCGCAGGCGCTATCTGACATATTTTCAATTACACCAATTACTGGTTGTTTAATTTGATGAGCAATCCTTCCGGCACGCTCGGCAACCTCAGCTGCTGCTATTTGTGGTGTAGTTACAACAATAATTTCAGAACCTGGAATCAATTGGCCAAGGGAGATAGCAATATCACCGGTGCCAGGTGGTAAATCAAGAAGGAGAAGATCTAAATCTCCCCAATAAGCATCACTTAACAATTGCTCTAATACTCGATGTAAAAGTGGTCCACGATATGCAACTGGATCTGACCTTTCAGGTTTAAACATCTCCATTGAAACAACTTTTACATCATAATTTTCAACTGGAATAAAGGTTTGATCAATTGCAGTTGGTCTTTTATCAAGGATTCCCATAAGTCTAGGAATTGAGTGTCCGTAAACATCAGCATCTAAGATTCCAACTTTTAATCCGCGGGCTGCTGCAGCCACAGCTAAATTAACAGTTACAGATGATTTACCAACGCCACCTTTACCAGAAGCAATACCTAGAACTCTAGTTAAAGATTCTGGCTGAGCAAATGGAATAAATTTCTCTCTGCCACCTCTAATTAACTTCTTAACATTATTGCGTTGCTCTTCATTCATAACTCCAAAATTAATTTCAATACTTTTGACCTCTGCGATATTACTAAGGGATTTACTTATGTCTGCATGTAAACGATCCTTCATTGGACATCCAACTATGGTTAGCAAAATTCCAATTTTTGCTACCCCAGAGTTAAACTCAACACTTTCAACCATTCCTAATTCCGGAAGTGGCTTATGAAGTTCTGGGTCAATCACGGTTCCCAGGGCAGCATTAATTAGATCGATTGTGCTCATAGAATCTCTGGATCAATCTTTGGTTTTGGTTTAGCATCAAAATCATTCATGTCGATCACATCACCCATATGCTTTTTAATAAAAGCCTTTGGGTTTAAATCCTTGACCTGCAAATCTTCATAACCAGGCCCAAGATTTTCTTTCAATTCATTGGTTGCAGTTTGAGCCATATTCTTTAATTTAACTAATAATCTAGCTGCATCTGCCGCAACACTTGGCATGCGATCTGGGCCAATTAAAATCATGCCTAAAACTAATAAACCAATTATTTCTCCACCACCAATATTAAACATAATTTACTTCTTTGAGGCAGCTAAAGTCACGATTGCCTCTTTAGTTATATTATTTCTTGTATATTTGATTTTAACTTTATCTCCAATATTCTTACTTCTGATAGCAACAATTAACTCATCAGAGTTTCCAATGTTTACACCACCAAATTCAAAAATTACATCGCCAACCTTTAGTCCTGCTTTATCTGCTGGCCCAGCAGGTGTAATACCAACACCTTCACTTGAAATTAAAGCACCAGTTCCGGTGTATCGAGTATCTACTGATATTCCCATTATTGGATAAGTTGCAGATCCGGTCTTAATTAATTGCTCTGCAGTTTTCTTTGCTTGATTAATCGGAATCGCAAAACCTAAACCGATAGAACCTGATTGACTGCTCGTGCCCAGAGTGGCAATTGCTGAATTAACGCCGATTACTGCTCCAGTTGCATCAACTAATGGACCGCCAGAGTTTCCAGGATTAATTGCAGCATCTGTTTGTATTGCGTTTATAAATGAACTTTCACCGCTGCCATTTCCGGTAGTTACTGCCCGATTTTTTGAGCTAATAATTCCAGAAGTAACAGTTCCAGATAAACCAAGTGGAGAACCAATAGCAATTACCGCATCTCCAACTTGAACTTGGTCACTATTTCCAAGTTGCAAGGTGGGCGCGGCGGCAACATCAATCTTAACAACAGCAAGATCGTAAGAACTATCTCTGCCAATTAATTTAGCACCATATTTTGTACCATTAGATAATTCCACAGTAATCGTTCCACTTGTTGCTGCTGCTGCTACTACATGGTTATTTGTTAGTACATATCCGTTACTGTCTAAAAAGAAGCCGGAACCAGTATCTGAGATTGTTGCGCCTTTTACTGAAATTGAAACCACTGCTGGGATTACTCGAGCAGCAAGTGCTGCAATTGAATCTGGCGCTCTCTCAACTGTATTTTTAGTTTCCACCAAATTTGCACCAACATTAGCAACAGAACTTCGTCCAATTGTTGCGCCAATGCCACCAGCGATTAGTGCAATAACAACTGCGAGAACAAAAAAATTTGAGTTACTTTTAGATTGAATTACCCGAGTTTGTTTAACTTGATCACTAGGTTGCCACCACGGAGTGTTTGATGGTTGCTTCATTTAAGCAAGTTTATTCGCTACTAATACACCTGCGCCAATTGGAAGCACTGAAGCTGCCCATCTTTCATCCTCTTTTATTACCTTTATTCCATCTCTTCTGGCAATACTCTCAGGATCGCGCTGAGTTGGGTCGGCAACCTTTCCTCCACTTAACGCTTGATCAACAACTAACAAACCGTTTGGTTTTAGTAATCTATAAGACTCTTGCACCATGTCAAAAAGATCTAATGCGGGACGAATAATTATTAATTCATAAGAACTATCGGCAAGCTTTCCTACAACTTCAATTAATTTCCCAGTGATGATTCGATACCTAGTCGAAGCAATATCAGCCTCTTCAAATATATTTCGGGCAATTTTTGAGTGCTCTCGCTCAGAGTCAATTGTTGTTAATACGCCATCAGGTGTCATTCCGCTAAGTAACCACAAACCACCAACACCTGAGCCAGTACCAATTTCAACAACTGATTTAGCTTTTGTAATTTGAACTGCAAACTTTAGAAAATTACCAACACCAGGTGTTGGATCAGCAGCCCCAACCTCTTCGCCATTTGCTCTTGCCTGTTGCATGAAGTAATCCTCATGAGCAAAGTTCTCAGCAAATGCACTCATATCCCCGCGTTGGGAAATTGCCTCGTTCAAAATGAACCTAACCATTCAATTAGTAGTCGAACGCCAAATCCAGTTCCGCCTTTAACATTTTCACCTGCATCGGTTTCAGATCTGCCAGTACCGGCAATATCTAGATGCACCCAATTTCGATCTCCAACAAATTTTTCTAAAAATAACGCTGCAGTTACTGAGCCTGCTGAAAATCCAAATTTATCGGCTAGATGATTAAAATCAGCAATATCACTTTCAAGTGCTACCGAGTAATCATCAATTAAAGGCATATGCCAAACTTTTTCCCCTACTTGGCTACCAACTTCATAAAGTTTCTTAGCAATAGTTTTTTGTCGAGTATACATCGCAGCATATTGCCTACCTAGACCTAAAGTAGCTGCTCCAGTAAGTGTGGCTACATCAACAAGATAATCTGGGTCTAATTCTAAATCCGCATACGCAAGTCCATCAGCAAGAACTAATCGCCCCTCAGCATCAGTATTTAAAACTTCAACTGTTGTGCCGCCAAAATGTTTAATTACATCAGATGGTCGCTGTGATGTTGCAGATAAAGCATTCTCGGCCGCCATTAGTAATGCAGTAACTTTAACTTTTGGCTTTAACTTTGCCATAGCAACTGTTGCACATAAAACAGCAGCAGCTCCTGCCATATCACTCTTCATTGCAACCATAGTGTCGTATGGTCGTTTAAGTGAGATTCCGCCAGTATCAAAAGTTATTCCTTTACCAACCAAAACTACATGGGGCCAATTACTAGATCCTTTTGGTGCATAACTAACCTCAATTAATCTTGGTCCGGGATTTGGAGAAGAGTTTCCAACTGCACTCAACCCGCCAAACTCTTTTAATGCTCGACCGGATTTAATATTTATTGAAAGAGATGAATTTTTCGCTGCTGACACCATCGCAGTTGCTTGCTTTGCTAACCACTCTGGATTTTTAATATTTGATGGGGTGTGGATTAGATTTCTTGCTTGCCAAACAGCAGATGCCAATAAATCAGCGTGGGCAACTTCCTCATCAAAATCACCATAAATTATGAAAACTGGCTTTTTGTCTTTTTGCTCGCTCTTAAAAGTAAATTGATAGTTTGAAAGAACTAGAGCAACGCTGTGAGTAATTACTTTGGCCTTCTCAGTTGCTAACGCCGATATCAGAACTGTATTAGTTGCTTTTACTTTTCTGCCAAGTGCAGCAGATGCTTTACGAAAATCATCCTCGCTTTGGTCACCAATTCCGACTAGATATATTCTGGTTAAAGTACCTGCAGAAATTGGCACTTCAATTATTTCACCAGCCTTAGCGGTGAAATCTGGCCAATTTGTCAGCTCAATATTTAAATCTAATTTAGTAAAGTTTTGTATCGCGGTAAGAAATCTGCTCTTTGTCAATTCAATTTTCTCACCCGGTAATATTGGAATAGCTGCAGCAGTGAATTCCGTAAAATCTAATTCATCTTCGGAAAGATGGGTAAGTTTGGGATACAGATCGAGGATTTTATGAGCCATAACCCTGATTTAAATTAAGTCAGTCGATTACTTTTTAACTAATGCAACGGCTGCTTGTAAAACATTTCCTAGGTTAGTCGCCTCTTCAACATTTAATTCAACAACTAATCTTCCGCCACCTTCTAGTGGGATTCGCATAACCATAGAGCGAGCCTCCTTGGTGACCTCCATTGGGCCATCACCAGTTCTTGGTTTCATCGCTGCCATTTAACTCTCCCCTGCCAAAGTTCAATCATTGCCTTACTAGAGGTGTAATTATCCCTCATATACCTGCGGGTGGGAAATCCATATAAATACCCTTATGAAATCAACGCTATTAGGCGCGATCTGCCTGTTGTAATAACTGATACGACTGCTCGTTCTGGCACGCCAAGTTTTTCTGCTATTTCTGCCGTGCTGATCATATTTACTAAATGTAAAGTCAAAATTAATCGTTCTTCTTCCGGCAGGGTATTGATTAACTCAGCAATAGTCTTGCCGCCACCATCGGATGCCATGAGTAAAGATTACTCGGCAAGGTCAATACTTTCGAACCTATGCGGATAGTTGCCGAGCAAATCGGCGTAATGAGAGCCAAACTCCGAGTAACAAGAGTGGTTTTAAAATGATCAATACAAAAGTTGGTGCAATTAAATCCTCTTGCCAATAAAAAATACTTCCGCCACGGATCTTCTTCAATTCGAATTTGCCAGTGCCACGAATGATTCTTCCGATATGGACAACTTCGCATATTAATGGAGGTTGCCACTTTGTTATCTCCATTGTGTCCAGCACTCCTAGTCGAAGTTTTGGATATAAAGATGGAAATAAACCGGTGAATGCAAATATTAATACGCCTTTACCATTCTTTACAGTTCGGTCTTGGTCGACTTCAGACCAAACTTTAGTTTGAAGCATCCAATTACTTTGTTCATGCCAGTTCACCAGTGATTTCCAAACAATCTCTACCGGTTTATTAATCTTTACGGTAAGTGATAAATGTGAGAGCTGATTCATTTTTTCCTTATCGCATCAAGAGTAGATGGCACATCTTTGCACCAACTTACTAACTCTGCTTGACCAGTTTTCATAAAATTTTGAGTAGCTAAATGATCAAGAGCTAATCGAAGTGGATCATAAACTCCAGTAGGGTCACAAATAGCAATTGGCTTACTGTGGAATTTAAGATATCGGCCAACCCAAATTTCAAAGAACTCTTCTAACGTCCCAATTCCACCAGGAAGAGCAATAAACGCATCAGATAAATCTTCTATCTTTGCTTTTCTAGTCCGCATATTTGTAACAACATGCATATGTGATGCTTCTTTGTCTTCAAATTCAAGTTTTACAAGTGGCTCTGGAATTACTCCAATTGTTGTGGCACCTACTGATCTTGCACCTCGTGCAACCTCTCCCATCATTGACGCTTTACCGCCACCCCAAACTAGATCCCAACCTTGCTCTCCGATTGCTTTACCGATATCAAATGCCAATTCGAGTGAACTTTTTGGAATATCAGGAGCAGATGAGCAGAAAACGGATACGCGCATGAAATTAGTCTATTGCCTAGCGCGCATTTTGATACCTTTAGGTTATGAGTAACAGTCAAATGACCGCATATGGCTTTGGTGTTGCCACCCAGACTCACTCCGGACAAACTCTTGATTGTAAATTCTATTCTCTAGGTTTAGGAAGTGCGTCAACTAATAATCTGGATGAAGAATATAAATCTCAACTTGGAGAAGATGCGATTCGAAAAGTAAAAAAAGTCGCGATCGAATTAAGTATAGATTTATCTCAAAAGCCAAAAGATGCTGCAGATGTTTACTTGAGATTGCATTTACTCTCCCATAGATTAGTTAAGCCACACGGGCTAAATTTAGATGGATTATTTGCGTTACTTATAAATGTTGTTTGGACCTCAGCTGGTGCATGTGAGGTTGATGGATTTGAAAAAGTCAGAAATCAATTGCAAAACAAATATGGAAATTTAACTGTCTATTCAGTTGATAAGTTTCCAAGAATGATCGATTATGTAATTCCTGAAGGTGTTCGTATTGCAGATGGTGATCGAGTTCGGTTAGGTGCTTACCTTTCATCTGGAACTACCGTTATGCATGAAGGTTTTGTAAATTTCAATGCAGGCACATTAGGTAAGTCAATGGTTGAGGGTCGAATCAGCGCCGGTGTAGTAGTTGGTGATGGCAGTGATATTGGTGGTGGCGCTTCAATTATGGGTACTTTAAGTGGCGGTGGTAAAGAGGTAATTTCAATTGGTCAGCGCACACTGCTTGGGGCTAACTCCGGTATTGGAATTAGCTTAGGAGATGATTGTGTGGTTGAAGCTGGTGTTTATATAACTGCTGGCTCAAAGGTAACCCTGCCAGATAAGAAAGTCGTCAAAGCTAAAGAATTAAGCGGTGGTAATAATTTATTATTCCGACGTAACTCTGAAAGTGGAGCGTTAGAAGCACTTGCTAAAACTGGTACTTGGAGTGGCTTGAACTCAGTTCTTCACAAAAATTAATTCTTAAATAATTTTTTTGGTGAGGTTATAAACCCAATACCCCAAGAAAAGTGCATGGTCGCCAATACAAATGGCATAAGTAATTTATCGACTACTTTTCTGCCAATAAATAAACTACCGATGATTAATATGCTGAAATAGGTTAAAAATGGTGCAATAAAAATTGGGTTGATGGTAAATGTGGAAAATATCGATAACAGATTTACAATTACTGCAACCGGTGGAGCTAAGTAGCGAAAATTAACTGTACTTCTATATTGACGCGAGATAACTCTCCGCCATCGACCATATTGAAAGTATTGTCTAGCTAATTTCTTAAAAGTCCTTCGTGGTCGGTATGTAACTTGCAATCTTGGATCAAACCATATTAATCCACCATTTTTACGAAGTCGATAATTTAATTCCCAATCTTGCGCCCGGATATACCGCTCATCAAATCCACCCGCAGCTATAACTGCAGATTTTTTATATGTTCCAAGATATACCGTGTCAGACTCACCAGCACTTCCACCGGTGTGGAATTTAGAAGAGCCAACTCCTAATTTAGAACGCATAGCTTGGGCAATAACTCGTTGCAAGCCGGTATTACTATCGGCATGCATCAAACCACCAACATTGACTGCGTTTTTCTGTTGAAGTATTTCTACGGCAGTTTTTACATAATTATTTGAAATCTCAGAGTGACCGTCAATTCGACAGATAATTTCATAGGAGCTCGCTTTTATCGCAAGATTTAAACCAGCTGCTGTCTGGCCAGTTGGATTATTAACTAACTTAATACGAGAGTCTAATTCTGATAATTTTTCTGCAATTTGAGTTGTTTTATCTTCTGATGGTCCAAGTGCCAAAATCACTTCAATATTAGAAGGGTAATCTTGCTGAAGAATTGCTGAGATGCAATTACTTAAATCCCGTTCCTCGTTGAGAATTGGCAAAATTACTGAGACAGGTGGAAAGGTTGAATTGTTCATAACCCCTCCAAATCAATTTTTATGCACAAATATTCCCTGCCCATAATCTAGGATAAGAAGATGAAATCTGCTCGAAGTATCAAGATCTTTACTGGTATTTCGGTAGCAATTCTGACAATTTCTGCAATCAGCGCACTTGCTTTCGGCACAGTAACCGCCTCAATTAACAAGATTGATGCCTTTGCTGGGTTAGAAAAACGGCCAGAAAAGACGTCTTCAGCAATTAATTATTTACTAGTTGGGTCAGATACTCGCGAGGGTTTAACCAAAGAAGAATTAAAATTATTAAGGGTTGGATCAGTTGCAACAGCTGCCGGAAAAAGATCAGACACTATGTTGTTAGTTCATATTTCAAAGTCCCGAGATAAAGCAGT
>JBAWYI010000028.1:0-11181 GCA_037143635.1 Actinomycetes bacterium | reverse complement strand
GTTAAGCACGCCGCCAGCGTTCGTCCTGAGCCAGGATCAAACTCTCCATAGAAAATTTGATCTGACAAAAAGACAAACATGGCTATCTAATTAATAAATATATTAATTAGAGTTCGCTTATGTTTATAGTCTTTATCAATTGTTTTTTGTTTTGTACTTAAAGCAAATTTATTTATTAATTAAAATAAATAAATCATAATTAAGTTTCAAAGGTATTTATAAAACAAGAATGAAATTATTAACTTTAATAAATTAAAATTAACAACGTCAATTAATGCCTTCGATTTCTTAAAGAAATCTTTGGCATTGACTTTATTGCACGTTGTTGAGTTCTCAAGGTACGACTGCGCACTGGTTGCGAAATTACTTTCACTCGCAGGGCAACCCATTTTTTTCAGTTTCTAGGCACGCCTACAAACCTTAAAAATCGGGGTTTTCCACACCCGGCCTTCTTCTGAAGTCCGTCTCGTATGGGGAGGTGAAATATAGCCCCCGCGCGAGTAGGGGGTCAAATCAGGAAAAGCTTGAAATAAGGCGGTTTTAGCCCACTACCTCAACGGCGGCAAGGTCTCGTTTTCCCTTGCGCAAAAGCAGGTATTTACCATGCAAAAGGTCGGATTTTGAAGGGGTGAAATCCTCACTTTCCACCTTTTTATTGTTCAAATACGCTCCACCCTCCTTCACAATCCGCCTTGCAGCAGACTTTGAATCCACCACGCCAGTTGCTGCCAGCAGATCAACCCAGGTCGGGAAATCCTCTCCCTTTTTTACCTCTGTTTTTGGCAACTGCGAAAGGGCGGAATCAAGGGTGGCCAGATCCAGCTCTGAAATCTCACCCTGGCCAAACAATGCTTTTGCAGCCTCTTCTACTTTTTTAGCCATATCTGCGCCGTGAATCAATGTAGTCATCTCTCTAGCTAATTCTCGATTAGCTTCCCGTGCACCCGGGTTTGTATTAACTGTTTCAATTAATCGCTCGATCTCTTTTCGGTCCTTCATAGAAAAAACCTTAAGTAATTTAGGCATATCAGCATCATCACTATTCAGCCAAAATTGGAAAAACTCATAAGCACTTGTCATGGTTGCATCTAGCCAGATCGCACCAGAGGCTGTTTTACCAAATTTTGTACCATCTGATTTCGCCAGCAACGGCACAGTTAAGGCATGAGCGGTGCCGCCTTCAACCTTACGGATCAAATCCAGACCAGCCACAATATTTCCCCATTGATCAGAGCCACCAATTTGCAGCTTGCAATCATTTCTGCGATACAACTCTAAGTAATCAAAGGCTTGTAATACTTGGTAGGAAAACTCGGTGTAGGAAATACCAGCAGTTGCTAATCTATTGGCGACTGAATCTTTAGCCAGCATCTGATTCACACTAAAGTGCTTTCCAATATCTCGTAGAAAATCTAGGGCTGATACCGGTTTGGTCCAATCAAGATTGTTGACCATAACTGCGCCAGTATTTTTATCATCAAAATCAATAATCCTCTCAACCTGCTTTTTCATCTTTGATACCCATTCAGCAACTAACTTCTCTTCATTTAAAGTTCGCTCATCGTTTTTGCCGCTGGGATCTCCTACTAAACCGGTGGCCCCACCAACCAAAGGAATTGGCCGGTGCCCAGCTAATTGAAATCTTCGCAGAACCAAAAAGACCACCAGGTTTCCAAGATGCATGCTGGGCGCAGTTGGATCTACTCCTAAGTAGAGGCAGATTGGCTTAGATAATGCTTCTTCTAATTCTTTACGATCGGTGGATTGGGCAATCAATCCGCGCCACTGAAGATCTTCAAGCAAAGCATTACTCATGGTCAGATCATGCCCGATAAACGCTTGCGTTGGTTGGCAATTACCTCATCTACGGCGGATATTTCCTTTTTTAGTTGGGCAAGGGCTGCGGTTACTGATTTTTGCGATGTGCCCATTGACGAGGTTCTGCTGGCGACCGCCCCTTTAACATTTAGAAATGCTTTTACCTCACCGGTAAGGGCTGGATGAATTGCAAGCAGTTGTGCATCACTTAATTGATCTAATTCGATTCCATTTTTTTCACAATACTTAACACACTCACCTGCTACCTCATGTGCAGTTGCAAATGGAATCTGTTTTTTTGCAAGAAAATCTGCGATCTCAGTAGCTAGTGAGAATCCATCTGCTGCGCCCTTGCTAATAGCGGCAGAATCAAACTGCGCAGTTTCAATCATGCCGGTGATAGCAGGCAATAAAATAAGTAGTTGATCAACTGAATCAAAGACTGGCTCTTTATCCTCTTGCAGATCACGGTTATATGCAAAGGGTAATCCCTTTAATACAACTAAAAGTGATGTTAGATTTCCAATAAATCTGCCAGATTTACCTCTGGCAAGCTCTGCAATATCTGCATTCTTTTTCTGAGGCATGATTGAAGATCCGGTTGAATAAGCATCTGCAATCTTTACCCAGCCAAATTCAGTTGAACTCCATAAAACAAACTCTTCACCGATCTTAGAAAGGTGAACCCCTAGCATGGCAAGATTAAATAGCGCTTCGGCTGCAAAATCGCGATCCCCAACAGCATCAATACTGTTTGCCATAGCCCCTGAAAAACCAAGATCCTTTGCAACCTTATCTGGGTTCGGCTGAATTGATGAGCCGGCTAGGGCGCCAGCACCAAATGGTGAAAAACTGTTTCGCTTAAGCCAATCAAAGATTCGATCAATATCTCGCAATAATGCATGAGAGTGCTTACTTAATTCTTGTGCAAAGGTGATTGGTTGGGCATGCTGAGTATGAGTAAAGCCTGGGGCAATCACATCTAGGTTGTTTGCTGCTTGAGTATTGATCACTTTAACCATTGCTGAGATTTGAGAGGCTATCTCAAGCAGGTGATCAATCAAATAGAGTTTGAAATCAGTTACTACTAAATCATTTCTAGACCGTCCTGCTCTAATAGCACCGCCTACCTCACCACAACGTTCTGTAAGGCCACGCTCAATTGCGCTATGAACATCCTCATCTTTATCTGTGTATTTGAAACTGCCACTGCCGATATCTTTCGCAAGATCAAGTAAAGCATTTTCAATTTTTTTGCCGTTTTCCTTACTAACCACACCTTGATCAACCAGGTTTTTAAGATGAATCAGATTGACTTCAATCTCATAAGGAGCCAGTCTCCAATCAAAATGAACGCTTCTAGAAAGGGCAGCCATTGCATCTGCTGGTGCTGAATCAAATCTTCCGCCCCAAAGTGTCATTTTGTTCCTCCTAGTAATTTATTGATCTCTTTCGCTAACGATGCGCCACCGGTTGCAGATTTTGAAACTACTAAGACCGTGTCATCACCAGCAATAGTTCCGATTGCAGAATGTAACTTTCCAGATTTCATCGCCCGGTCAAGATTTCCAGCTAATAGTTGAGCCGCACCTGCTGGTGTTTTGATCACTGAAAGATTTCCACTTGATTCAATTCCTAGAATTAAATCAGATAAACCTTTGCTGCTATTGCTGACTGGGGTTGAAATAAATTGATAACGGAAAACGCCGGCGTTGTCTTTACCTCGAACCGCACCTAACTCCTCAAGATCACGACTAGCGGTTGCCTGTGTTACCGAATAACCGTGTCTATTTAACTCGCGAACCAAATCACTCTGGGAGTGAATTAATTCATCATCTACTAATTTGATTACTAAAGATCTACGAGCAGTTGCAGATTGTGTATTTACCTTTGCCATTATGCACTCACCAATGTTCCGCCTCGATTATCTAAAGCATCCAAAACGCAACCAAGATCTGTTCCGTTTGCAATCCTTACTGAGGTAGCGCCTAAATCGATTGCACTAATTGCAGCAGTTACTTTTGGGATCATGCCGTCAGTAAAGGTAGATGAGATCTTCTTAAGATCATCAACGGAAATTTCATTTATAAGTGTGGACTTATCTGGCCAGTTGCGATAAATACCATCTACATCGGTAAGGAAGATTGCCGCATCTGCTCTTAGTGCACCTGCAATTGCTGCAGCAACTAAATCTGCATTTACGTTGTAACCAACTCCATCTTCATCTGCTGCTACCGGTGAAATAACCGGCAGATAACCTTCAGTAATAAGGCTTTCTAAAATCATCGGATTAGTCTCATCAACTTGACCAACAAATCCAATATCAACACTTTTACCATCAATCACTGGCTTAAATTTCTTCGCTCTGATTAATCCACCATCGCTGGCACTTAGCCCAACAGCATTAACCTCACTACCGATTAAGTAATTAACAATTGAGCGCAGAACCGTTCCACTTAGAACTGATTGAACTACCTGAAAAACCTCAGCTGTAGTAATTCGATAACCAGCAACCTTCTCTTTGCCTAGGCCTTTTTCATTTAACGCTTTATCAATCTGTGGTCCACCACCATGGACTAAAACAATCTGTTCGCCATCCAAGAAAGCATCTGCAATCGCCTCTAATACCGGATCAGCTGAATCATCACTTGGTAAAGCGTTCCCGCCGTATTTGATTACGATCATCTGACACCTAAATTCTGTAATCCTAAATCTTCAGCAAAATCACACATCAGGTTTGCATTTTGAATAGCTTGCCCAGCAGCACCTTTGCCTAGGTTGTCAATGGCAGTTGAGATAACTACTCGACCAACATGCTCGTCAACTGCTACTTGAATTTGTACATTATTGCTACCGAGCACTGCGCTAGTCATTGGCATTGAACCAGCTGGGAGCAATGTTACAAACTTACTATTTTTATAGTAGTTACTAAAAGATTCTCGTACGCTCTCGGCTGAAGATTTAGTAGTTAATTTCGCAGTAACAGTTGCCAAAATACCTCTTGGCATTGGCGCAAGGATTGGCGTAAAGGAAATCTTCACATCTTTTTTGCCTACTTTTGAGAGTACCTCTTCAATCTCAGGTGTGTGCTGGTGAACTCCGCCAAACTTATACGATGTTAGATTGTTCATAACTTCGCTGCCAATCAGATTAACCTTTGCGCTTCTACCTGCGCCTGTTGTTCCAGAGGCTGCGACAACCACAATATCTTCACTATCAATAATTGATAAAACTGGTGCAGCTGAGAGCGCTATTGCCGTTGCATAACAACCAGGATTTGCTACCTGCGTATTCTTTGAAATCTCTTTATGATCTACTAATTCAGGTAATCCATATACCCAACTTCCTGCGTGCTCTCCCCCATAATATTTCTTCCAGGCCTCTGAGTTCTGTAACCTAAAATCTGCACCCAGATCAACAATTTTTACACTCTTGTCTACCTGAGAAATTAATTTAGCGGACTCGCCATGAGGTAGTGCAATAAATACTAACTGGCATTTGTTTATCATCTCAACATTAGTAGCTTCAAATTTGCGTCCAATGAAATTGGTTAATTGTGGATGCAAATTTGTAATCAGCTCACCGGCATTTGAACCCGCAGCAATGTAAGAAATTTCAAACTCAGGATGGCCAGATAGCAAACGTAAAAGCTCACCACCGGCATAACCACTAGCCCCTACAACTGCAATTTTCATATCTTAAGTGTAGAGCAATATCGTATATTTATGCAAATATACGCATATTTATACATTAACTACGTAGGACCGCCCCACAGGACTTGGCAGCTGAAGCAATTGCTTGATCTCTATATTTAGCAACTTCATCTGAGGTGAGGGTTCGATCTGGCGCTCGGAATGAGAGCGTAAAAGCTAGGGAAACTTTCCCATCACCAATTTGGTCATATCTATCAAATAGCGTAATTGATTCTAGTAAATCACCTGCGCCATCTTTTAATGCATTTTCAACTGTAACTGCATTAACTGAATTAGCAACAACTAATGCAACATCTTGCACGGTGGCGGGAAGATTCCATATCTTTGGTGCAGTACTAATCTTAGCTAGTGGTAGCTCACTTAAAATTGCCGCAAAGACACAGGTACGTTCTGGCAAATTTAAGGCAGCAATAACTCTTGGGTGTAGCTCTCCGGCATGAGCAACTGGCTTTCCGCCAACTTTAATTTCAGCGCAACGACCAGGATGCCATGGTGCAAGATCACTACTTACTATCTCAAATTCATTTCCAGTTGCCTCTACTATCTCAACTGCTTTTGCAATTGCATCACTCCAAATAAAAGGTTGTCCGCTTCCTTGCCAGTTACTAAGTATTTTCTCTCCGGCTGCTACTGCACCCACAAAGAGCATTTGCTTTGGAACTCCTGCATAAATATCAGAGACTACCTTTGCAGTAGGCCGCTTACTAATAGCTGGCAAAACTGCTTTACCTAATGGAGTGGTATTTCTAAAAACTGTGCCGATTTCAAATAATGCTAAATCCTTACCGCCTCGGCCGATGTTGCGACTGAGTGTAGTTAGAAGGCCTGGGATTAAATGAGTACGAAGTAATGGAAAATCTTCAGACATTGGATTGGCAATTCGGAATGATTTTGCTCGATCGCCAGTAAAGCCGAGTAGATCTACCATCTCTTGGCTAACAAATGGATAATTAATAACTTCAGAAAATCCCTGATCTGCAAGCATGGTTGCAATCTGGCGTTTTCGATACTGCATCTGGGTAAGCCCGCCACCAGATTTACCAATCGGTAAACGTGATGGAATCACTTCATATCCATTTAATCGCGCAATCTCCTCTGAGAAGTCTGCCGCAGTTATTAAATCTGGACGCCAGGTAGGTACCTCAACAGTTAGCACTGCAGAACTTCCACTTACCTTGCAACCAATCAATGTGAGTGCATCCTTTACTTGCTTTACTGTGTAGTTGTATCCAATGAATTTTGAGATCTGCGTGATTGAAATCTTTGCTTTGCGCTTCTTTATTGTCACGACCGCTTGAGCTGTTCCAACATATTCCGCACCGGCCAGATCGACTAATAAAGATGCAGCCCTTGCCGATGCGATCTCAGCTAACGCTGGATCGGTATTACGTTCAATTCTTCTGGATGCCTCACTAGATAATTTATGAAACCGTGAGTTTTTAGCAATACTCATTGGATCAAAATGCGCAGCCTCTAGCGCAATCCGGGTTGTCGAATTTGTTACCTCAGATGCAAGGCCACCCATAGTTCCTGCCAATGCTAGAGCTGATTTTGAATCTGCGATAAGTAAGTTATCGGGGCTTAATTTTCGTTCGACTTTATCTAGGGTAGTTAATTTTGAAAACTTACCCGCTCTAACTACTCGAAGTCCGCCATCAATCAGATCAGCATCAAATGCATGAAGAGGTTGACCTAACTCAAGCATTACATAATTAGTTATATCAACTGCCAGAGATATTGAGCGCATTCCGCATTTTTCTATACGCCGGCTCATCCAAATTGGAGTTGGTTTTTTAATATTTACATTTGCAAGAGTTCTTATAAATATTTGATCTGCACCACTCTTATCTTCAATTTTGACAGATATAGCTTTACTGCTTTTTTTCACATTGAGTTTTTTGGCAATTTTTGTATCAGCTGGATCAACATATTTAGTGTTAAGTGAGCCAGCAAGCTCTCTTGCTAAGCCCCGTACCGACATTGCATATCCACGATCTGGGTTAATAGCAATATCGAAAATAACATCAGAGATATCTAAAAGAGCTAAAGCGTCAGATCCAACCTTGCCCTCAGGTAAAACAATAATTCCAGCATGATCATCACTCATTCCAAGTTCTTTTGCAGAACAAATCATGCCATCACTGACTTTGCCGTAAGTTTCTCTGGCAGAGATTGCAAAATTTCCTGGTAAAACCGCGCCAGGAATAGCGACAACGACTAGATCATTAACCTTAAAATTACGAGCACCACAAATCACAAATCTCGTTTTTTTCTCTCCCAGATCTAAGCCAACATATCTAATTGGTTTTTTATGACCAGATAGCTCTTCTATCGATATAACCTTGCCGACAAGTAGCGGGCCCTTTAAATCCTTGCCCTGATATTCAATTTGCTCAACCTCAAACCCAACTTTCACGAATGCTTGTGCTATTTGCTCCGCATTTAATTTTGCAGGAATACTTACATACTCACGCAACCAACTTAACGGAATTTTCATCTCTTGCCGACTCCAAAACTTTGTGTGAATCGCACATCACCTTCAACAATGTCATGCATATCAGTGATGCCATGTTTAACCATAAGTGTTCTTTCTAATCCCATACCAAATGCAAATCCAGAATATTTCTTAGTATCAACGCCACAAGCAGTTAAAACTTTCTCATTGACCATCCCACAGCCGCCCCATTCAATCCAGCGGCCATTAAAAAATATATCTACTTCAGCTGATGGTTCTGTAAATGGGAAAAATGAAGGGCGCAATCTTGTTGTTACCTCACTACCAAAAATGGATTTTGCAAAGTAATCCAATGTGCCCTTTAAATCTGCCATTGTTATGCCTTCATCAATTACCAATCCTTCAACCTGGTGGAATACTGGTGTATGAGTCGCATCAAGCTCATCAGCTCGATAGGTCTTACCTGGGCAAATCACATAGATCGGCGGTTTTTGTTCCAACATGGTTCGAATCTGAACCGGTGAAGTATGAGTACGTAAAACCAACTTTGCATCTAATGGCTCGACGAAGAATGTGTCCTGCATGGTTCTCGCGGGATGATCTGCTGGAATATTTAATGCATCAAAGTTAAGCCATTCAGACTCTAATTCAGGTCCTTCTGCAACTTTATACCCAAGTCCAATAAAAAGATCTGAGATTTCATTTGTAAGAATTGTTAATGGATGAAGTCCACCTTTTAAGGTACGACGACCAGGAAGAGTGACATCAACCTTTTCGGTAAGTAAAACTTTAGAATCCCTAATGTCTGCTAATTCGTTGCTTTTCTTCTCAAAGGCTTGATTTACTTCAGCTCTTGCACTTCCTATTAATTTCCCAAACTCTGCTCGCTGGGATGCTTCAATTGTTGCCAATGCTTGATTAGCTTTGGCTAAAGCAGACTTATCACCAACATGATCAATTTTTATTTGTTTAAGATCCTCAAGATGAGTTGCTGATGAGATCGCCTTTAAGGCTAGAGCTAAGTCGCTCGCTATTTGCCCTTGTTGTAACGACATAATCTCCTTATTCTATAAGGAGAGCCCAACAGAATGCAGGACAATTGCCGCAGCACTTGCCACATTTAATGACTCAGCAAAGCCCTTCATCGGGATTGC
The DNA here is from genome assembly GCA_037143635.1 of Actinomycetes bacterium. Taxonomy (GTDB): domain Bacteria; phylum Actinomycetota; class Actinomycetes; order Nanopelagicales; family Nanopelagicaceae; genus Nanopelagicus. Next base: position 2,041 of record JBAWYI010000028.1, on the reverse strand, counting down.
TACGGTGTTTAGATCTGAGGTTAGATCTGGCAACCCACGAGCTTCATTTCCAAATATCCATACTGAAGGTTTGTCCTTTACTTTGCCAACAAAATCAGCTGTAAATTGTTGCTTTCCATCACCAGTCAATGCAAACATTTCAAGATTATTACTACGCGCTTGTTCAATAAAATCCTCAATTTTTACATCTGCAATCACTGGAATATGCCAAAGAGAGCCAACCGTTGCTCTTACTGTTTTTGGGTTGAAAATATCTACGCTTTCAGATGATAAAACAACGGCATCAAAGCCACATGCATCGGCGGTCCGAATTACTGTCCCGGCATTACCTGGATCTTGGATTTGCCAAAAAAATGCTACTCGCCTTGGTTTCATTTCCCATAGATCAGACATTTTTAATGACTTAGTTGAACAAAGAGCAAGAATACCTTGGGGTGACTCTGAGTCAGCCATTGCATTCATAACTTGGTCACTAACTTGAATAATTTCAAATTTAGAAAGTACCGCATCCCCAATATCTGCAGATAACCTACTTAAACCTTCTTCGGTTACATAAACCTTCTTTACCGCTAAACCCTCAGGCATTTTCGAGGAGAGCGCCTCACGGACAACCTGTATTCCTTCTGCCACAAAAGTATTTTCTAATTCCCGATTTTTCTTACCTCTAGAACCAATAAGAGCCTTAACTCGCTCAATGTGCGGCGAATTAAGGCTCGTAATGTTTTCCATCTCTAACTTTCTAATTAGAGATAATTATGCAGTTACAACATTTTTGCGAGCAATCTCAACTAATTTTGAGAAGGCTGCTGGATCATTTGTTGCAAGCTCAGAAAGTACGCGGCGATCAACCTCAACACCAGCAGTCTTTAGACCTTGAATCAAACGGTTGTATGTCATGCCATTTGCTCGTGCAGCAGCATTGATACGTTGGATCCAAAGACGACGGAAATCGCCTTTCTTATCCTTACGATCATTAAATGCATAAACGAGAGAGTGAGTTACCTGCTCTTTTGCCTTTGAAAAAAGACGTGATCGTTGCCCACGGTAACCGGAAGCACGTTCTAAAGTTGTACGGCGCTTCTTCGCCGCATGTACACCACGTTTTACTCTAGCCATTTATCTCTCCCTTACTTCAAACCGAGCATGCGCTTGGCTGCGAATGCGTTTGGTGCTTTAGCTGCAACATCGCCACTTAAGCGACGAGTTAATCTTGATGATTTGCGTTCAAGCAGGTGGCGCTTGCCAGCACGCTCGTGCATGATCTTTCCGGATCCAGTAACACGAAAGCGTTTCTTCGCGCCACTATGAGTCTTCATCTTTGGCATCTCTTACCTCCTGTTGAATTTCTCTTCTAAAACTATTTTTGTGGAGCTGTTTCCTTTGGTGCTGCTTTCTTTGCAGAACCTGGCTTCTTAGCTGGCCCAAGTACCATTGTCATATTGCGCCCCTCTTGCTTTGGCGCAAACTCCACAATCGCTACTTCAGCTAACTCTTCCGCAATCTTTTGCAATAACCGATATCCCATCTCTGGTCGAGATTGCTCACGACCACGAAACTGAATAGTTACCTTCACCTTGTCGCCACCTAATAAAAATCGTTCAATATGAGTACGTTTTGTCTCGTAATCATGTGGTTCGATTTTTGGTCGAAGTCGCATCTCTTTCACAACAATGTGTGTCTGATTTTGTCTTGCTTCCCTAGCTTTCTGCGCAATTTCGTACTTATACTTTCCGAAATCCATGATTTTGCAGACCGGCGGATTAGCATCTGGTGAAATTTCTACGAGATCTAAACCGATCTCCTCAGATAACTTGAGCGCTTTATCTATTGCTGTTACGCCAAGCTGTTCACCGTCATAACCAATCAACCGAACTTCAGGAACGCGAATTCGATCATTAATTCGTGGTTCTGTGCTGATAATTTCTCCTTGCTGTTTCGCTAGATTGTTAAGGCATTACACAAGCGAAAAACAGCCGCACTTCATAAGAAGCAACCAGTCCGCCGAAGCGAAGTAGGTGGGAGCGTATGCATCCACTTGATT
>JBAWYI010000027.1:0-11186 GCA_037143635.1 Actinomycetes bacterium | reverse complement strand
GATCACAGTGAAAATGAGGTTGATAATATTGCTAAAGATTTAAGGTTAGCAGCTGATAATTTAACTGAGGAGTTGCTTGAGCAGGCAGAGAAATTACCAAGAAGCCAATTTGTTAGATGTATTTCAATTGTTTCGCAGATGAAAATTATCGCTAACTCATTGGATGAGTCATCCCCGGCTTTGCATAATGTGAAGACACCAGGGGAGCCAACCAGTGTGAAGGTAATTGGGCTCTCCCCAGTTATTCAAACTACTAAGTTAAGTAAGCGGATCTGGCTAGCCCTTCTCAATTTCTTGCGCCGTTAGTAGGATTAAGCCATGAGTAATCCTGAGATCACCCAGTATGCAAATGATTATGAAGCAGCAACTAATTACTTTTTAGATGCGGTCAATAAGTTAAATCAAGCGGATTTAGATAAGCCAAAAAGTGATGGTTGGAATGCCAGGCAGGTAATTCACCATCTTGCCGATAGTGAGTCACAATCTTGTGCCAGGCTTAAAAGGTTAATTGCTGAGCCAGGAACAACCATTCAAGGTTATGATGAAAATAAGTGGGCACAAAGTTCTACATTAGGTTACACAGAGTTGCCAGTAGAGAATTCAATTGCCTTGTTCAAAGCATCAAGAGCTGCCTCTTTAGAAATAATTAAAAGATTAAGTGTTGAACAACTTTCAAATGCTGGGGTTCATACTGAATCTGGAGCTTATGATCTTAGAAAATGGCTTAAGACTTATACCAATCACCCAAAGGATCACGCCGGGCAATTGTTAGCCGATTAACTCCGCATTTGAGTACTTGCGTTGCGGATGTTTACAGATCTCATCATTCATTTTTTCAGCACATTTTGGACATAATAAATTGAGCGAGTTGCAAGGTGGCTTAGGGCAATCATAAAAACGATTAGCTGGTGCTGAACACTTCTCACACTTTGCAATTGATTTTGTCTTTTCGCTGAACTCAATCGACATTCGGTTATCAAATGTGTAGAGCGCACCTTCCCATAAGCCATCATCACCAAACTCTTTGCCGTAGGTAAAGATGCCACCATCAATTTGATAAACCTCTTTAAAGCCGCGGGTAGTCATTACTGAGGACAAGACCTCACACCTAATCCCGCCGGTGCAGTAGGTAACAATTGGCTTATCCTTTAGGTGGTCATACTTTCCACTTTCAATCTCGGCCACAAAATCTCTAGTAGTTGCAGTATCTGGCACCACCGCATTTTTAAATCTACCAACCTGGGCCTCAAAGGCATTTCGGCCATCAAAGAAAACCACATCATCCCCACGCTTTGCTACTAACTCATCAACTTGGGCAGGTTTTAAATGTTTACCAGCGCCAACCACACCATTTTTATCAACCTTAATTTCATCTGGATGTCCAAAGGCAACTAACTCAGGACGGACCTTCACACTTAACTTTGGAAAATCATTACCGGTACCTTCAGACCATTTAAATTTCATCTTGGCAAAGCCTTCATAGCTTCTAGTCTGGCGGATGTATTTTTTAAGATCATTCATATCTCCACCTAATGTGCCATTAATGCCATGGGGAGAAATAATTATTCGGCCCTTTAAATTTAAAGATGTACATAAAGTTTTCTGCCAGATTTTTATTGCAGCCGGATCTGAAAGAGGTGTAAAGATGTAATAGAGAATTACCTTGGGAAGCTTGTTACTCATATTTTCACCACCAAAGAAGCTAGATTTTGAAAGTAGGCCTTAGCGGTAAATTAGAAGCGAGGTATGCAGCATCAATTAATGTTGACTGCGCTAGCGCATCCTTTGCATCAGTCTTAACTGATTTACCAAGATCTACTGCATCAGCAAATGCCATTAATTGGTAGGTGTAGGTAGATAGTGATGGCAGATGTTCAACCCGTTTATTACCAGCCACATCCACAATAACTCTTGGATCCCAACCTGAAACTACAAAATTTGGCAGGTGTACAGATCCTTTACTGCCAGTAACTGTTAGTTGGGCCTCAAAGGCAGGGGATTCAAAATCTCCCTTTGCTAATCCAGAAACACCATTTGGATACTTAAGCTGCATATTTAACTTGGTATCAACTTTGCCATCTGGGGCATTTGATTCAGTTTTAACAATGCTTGGCTCACCATTTGCAATTAATTGGCTAATCATGCGTTGGCTATGAAGTGCATAGCACCCAACATCCATTATTGATCCACCCGCTAGATCAAATTGCAATCTTAAATCGGTTGGATCTGGCATTGGAATAATTAAAGCCGATTCAACCTTAATTACCTCACCAATCTCACCAGATTTAACAATGGCAAGTAATCTTTGAAAAACTGGGTGGTAGTAGTAGTGAAAGCCCTCTAGGAAAACTTTGCCAGATTTACTTACCGCTGCAACGATTTCCTTAGCTTCTGCTGCATTACTTGCTGATGGCTTCTCACTTAAAACATGCTTACCGGCAGCTAATGCTTTTAAATTCCAAGGAGCATGGGCGCCATTATGAAGGGCGTTATAAACCGCATCCACATTTGGATCATCTATTACATCTTGGTATGAGCCATATGCTTTTTCAATCTGATACTGCTTTGCAAACTCAGCAGCCCGAGCTTTATCACGAGCACCAACAGCAACTAATTGATGACCAGTTGCATGGGCTGGAAAAATAATTGCACTTGGGGCAATTCTTGCAGCTCCCAAAATGCCGATTCGAAGTGGTTTGCGGGCGTTATCCATATCCGTAATCTACCTCCTAATTACTTACCGTAGTAGCGCTTCATAAATTGCTCTTTAAACTCAAAAAATGAGCCATCCTCAATACTTTCTCGCATCTGATCAACTAAGCCAACAATAAAGTGCTGGTTATGGATTGTGGCCAAGGTTGCTGCCACCATCTCCTTTGCTCTAAATAGGTGGCATAAATACGCCCGGGTGTAGTTGCGGCAGGTGTAACAGGAGCAGTCTTTTTCAATTGGGAAAAACTCATCCTTATGTGGAGCATTTGAGATATTTACTCGACCATCCTTGGTAAAGACTGAGCTTGTTCTTGCTTGCCTAGATGGGGCAACACAATCAAAGGTATCTGCGCCATTTTCAACCCCAACAAATAAATCATCTGGTTCACCAATACCAAGGAAGTGGCGAGGTTTATCTGCTGGCAGCTCTTCATTTACCCACTTTAAAATATCACCAAGAGTTTGTTTATCTAATGCCCCACCAATACCAAAGCCATCAAAGGAGGTTCCATCCATACTCATCTGTGATAAATCCTTTGCCGCTTTTCTTCTTAAATCTTCATACTGAGCACCCTGTAGCACACCAAAGAGTGCTTGATATGGTTTATCACTTCGCGCTTTAGTTAATCGATCATGCTCGACCAAACAACGCTTTGCCCATAATCTAGTTCGCTCTAACGCTTTTTCTTGATAACTTCTGGTGTTATGCAAAGTAGTGCACTCATCAAAGGCAAAGATAATATCTGCGCCAATTTGGTGCTGCACCTGCATAGAGATTTCTGGCGTAAATCGATGCATTGATCCATCAAGATGTGATTTAAAGGTAACGCCATCATCATCAACATGAGCTAATCGTTCTTTATCATCTGCAATTACATCATCTGCTTGAAAGGTATTTTCATCCATTGCAATTACCTTTTTAAAGCCAACTCCTAAAGATAAAACTTGAAAACCACCAGAGTCGGTAAAGGTTGGACCATGCCAATTCATAAACTTTGATAAGCCACCTGCTTTATCAATAAGGGCAGAGCCTGGTTGCAAATAAAGATGGTAAGCATTTGCCAATACTGCTTGGGCGCCTAAATCTTTTAATGATTCAGGGAGAACTGATTTTAAAGTTGCTTTAGTTCCAACTGGAATAAATGCGGGCGTTTTAATTTCACCGTGTGCAGTTGTAATCACACCAGTTCGACCCAAACGATTGGGAAGAGTTTTACCCACCTTGAAGTTAAATTGCCTGCTCACCTGAGAATCAAACCATTGATGGCTATTAGGGGTGAAAAAGGGTGATTTATAACGGCTTTGAGATCCATCTGAGCGTGGGGTGATGTTACTGGCGGGTTTATATTTACCCAGTTTTTGGTTACCGTTCACTTCTTACGTTTGAGTCTAGGGCTTATGCAAATTGAGATTTTACATATCTATTAGGAGCTGTGAAAGGAGCTGGTGTGGCTAAGAGCGCAAGTACCACTTTGGATAATCCAAAATCTAGTTCTGCAATCACACTTCGTACTCCAAAACAAATCGCTTGGGCAAGATTTAGAGGTAATAAAGTAGGAATTATCTCTGGTGCAGTTGCCTCATTTTTTCTACTACTAGCAATCTTTGCGCCACTTATTGTCAAGCTTTGGGGGCTAGAAGAGGGCAAGTTATATGGTGAGAATTTAGATGACACCGGTATGCCGATTGGAAAATTTGGCGGCATGAGTCTTGCTCACCCACTTGGAATTGAACCGGGCGCGGGTAGAGATATTTTCACACTACTTCTTTATGGTTCACGAATTTCATTTACAGTTGCAGCAATTACCAGTGTGACTTCAATTGGACTTGGTTTGGTAATCGGAATCTCAAGTGGTTACTTCAAAGGAAAGTTTGACGCAATAGTTGGCCGTTTTTCAGATTTTATTCTGGCATTTCCAGCCACATTTATGATTGTGGCATTAAGTATTCCAATGGTGCAAAGAGTTGAAAGCATGGGAATTGCTAAAGAAAATGGTGCTCGAATAGTTGTATTAATTGCATTCTTTGTATTTTTTGGTTGGGCTGGCTTTGCCCGCTTAGTTAGATCACAGGCGCTTAGTATGCGTGAGCGTGACTTTGTTTTAGCCTCGCAAGCATTAGGTGCTTCAAACTGGCGAATTATTTCTAAAGAGATTTTGCCGAACTTATGGCCAACTGCAATTGTGTTTTTGTCCCTTTCACTACCAGGATTTTTATCAGCCGAGGCTGTCTTCTCATTCTTAGGAGTTGGTATTCAAGCCCCTGCCTCAACTTGGGGATTAGTACTGGCTGATTCAATTACCTACTGGCGAGCAGATCCTGCTTATTTGTTAATTCCCTGCATAATGTTGATAGTTATTGTGCTCTCTTTAAATTTACTTGGTGATGCAATCCGTGACGCGATCGATCCAAAGAGCGAGCGGTAAAATGAAAAAAATAGAGTTCCGAACAAATCGGGATAACCTGGTTAGGTTAGTAAATTCGAGGCGATGCGCATGCTTCGAAAATATTGATCCAGGTTTTGATCTGATTCGCGGCCGCGAGTTGGATTATTAATTACCTAGGAGGACAAATGTCCGCAACAACAAAGTCGGTGCGTAAGCTAATCGCATCAACATCAGCAATTGCTCTAGTAGCTGCTGTGTTGACTGTTGGCTCAACCACCACTGCAAATGCTGCCCCAACAACTGGTGGCACTTTGTACATGCTTACACATGCTGAACAATGGGAGCATCCAGATCCACAACGTCTATACGTTGGTCGGGATATCGCATTCTTCAACTCATACGTATATCGCAACCTTGTTTCATACAAGCCTGCAACCGGTGCAAATGGTGCAACTCTAATTGGAGATCTTGCAACTAACACCGGAGTTCCAAGCAACAACGCTAAGACCTGGAAGTTCACACTTCGAGCTGGCGTTACTTGGGAAGATGGATCAGCTATTACATGTGAAGATGTTAAGTACGGAATTTCACGTACTTTCGCTCAAGATGTATTAACTGATGGTCCAACATATGCGATCTCAATGCTTGATGTGCCAACACTTGCTGATGGTTCATCTGCATACAAGGGTCCATACAACAAGACCGGTCAGGCATTATTTGATAAGTCAATTATCTGTTCAGGTAACACTGTTACATTTAAACTGTCACGTACAGTTGCTGACTTCAACTATGCAATGACATACCCAGCATTTTCACCAGTTAAGAAGTCAAAGGACACCGGCGATAAGTACGACCTTCGTCCATTTGCTTCTGGTCCATACAAGATCGATAAGTATGTAATTGGCGATGAAATGCGTCTAGTACGTAACACAGCTTGGAAGAAGTCAAGCGATCCAATCCGTACTCCATACCCAGATGACATTGTTGTTCAATTTGGTTTGGCTGAGGATCTTCGCGATGACCTTATTCTTAAGGATGGCGTACCAAACGCTGTAAACATTGACGCTCTGCAGTCAACAAATAACAAAGCATTCTTTGCTGATCCAACTAAGGAAAGCCAAAGAATGAATGTTAACGATCCATATGTTCGCTACTACGCAATGAACTTGTCAGCGACTCACATGGATTGTCTAGAAGTTCGTAAGGCATTCTTCTTCGCTATTAACACCCAAGCACTGATCGACCTTGCTGGTGGATCTGTGTTCTACGGTGCACCTGGCGATAGCATCATGAAGCCAAACCTTGGACCTGACTATGCACCAACAACTGGCAATATTCACGAGCCATTCTGGAGCATTAACGGAAACCCAACAAAGGCTAAGGAATTCCTAGATGCAGCAAAGACTAAGTGTCCAGCTGCTTACACACGTGCTACCTCAACAGGTATCATCATGGATCTTCCAAACACCGCTTCAAATCAAAAGGGTTCTGTTTTGATTGAAGATGCTATGAAGGCTGCTGGAATCGTAATTAAGTTCAACTTCATTCCATCAGGTGTTTACTACGCAACAGTTCGTGATGTTACAAAGCAAAACGACATCTCATCTGTTGGTTGGGGTCCAGACTGGGCAAATGCTTCTACCGTTATCCCTGAGTTGTTTATCAAGGGCGGCGGCGGAAACTACACCCAAACATGGAATGATCCTGCATACGCTGCATTCAAGGTTAAATCTGACAAGGCATTGGCTGAAACAAACCGTGCTAAGCAGATCAAGATGTGGCAAGAGTTGGGCCAAATCATTATGGACAACTACTGGATCGGTCGCCCTGTATTCACTAAGACACAATTGTCTTGGGGATCTAAGGTCGGCGGCGTTGGATTCTGGGATCCACAAGGAACCTTCTTGTTCCCAGCTCTATACGTAAAGAACTAACTTAAAGGAAATCTTTTAAGTAGTTGCGGATTAAAGGTGGCTCGAAAGAGCCACCTTTAACTCCGATAAATAATTGATTTAATAATTTAAGAGGAAAGGAATGCGCGGGCTACTCGCTGAAAAATTATGCTCAAATATATAGGTCGCCGTCTTTCCTACACATTATTAGTTTTAACATTAATCAGTTTGGTAGTTTTTTTAATTTTCGCACTTCTACCAGCAGATCCAGCTGCCTTAACATGTGGCAAGAGCTGTAATCCGCAGGTAATTGAAGCTAATCGTCACCGACTTGGCTTAGATGTTTCGGTTTGGCAACAGTGGTGGCGCTTTATTGTTGGATTATTCCAAGGCCGTACCTATGGTGAAGCAGAGGCATTAATTAAGTGCCCAGCACCAGCATTTGGTTACTCATTTAATCGTCATGAGTGTGTTACAAAAGTAATTGCAGATGCATTTCCAATCACATTAAGTCTTGCCCTGGGTGCATTTGTAATGTGGTTGACCATGGGTGTGACCCTGGGTGTATTAGCAGCACGATTTAAAGGTAGATTTGTTGACCGAGCCAGCACAGTATTCGTTTTAATTGGAACCTCACTACCAACATTTATCTCTGGAATTTTAATTTTGCTTTTCGTAGTTATTAAGTTTAAGTTGGTTAATCCTCTGGAGTTAGGTAATTGGGCCAACCCAATTACAAATCCACTTGGTTGGCTTAAAACCTTTTTCTTCCCATGTTTAACCTTAGCCCTTGCTTATGCCGCCTCTTACACTCGATTTACCCGCTCAAATGTTTTAGAAACATCAAGTGAGGATTACATCAGAACGGCACGCGCTAAAGGATTAAGTGAGAAGGTAGTTCTTCGCAAACACACTTTGCGCGCTGCTTTGGCACCAATTGTGACAATTGCTGGCCTTGATTTTGCTGGCTTACTAGGTGGGGCAATTATTACTGAAGGTATTTACAACCTAGCCGGCCTTGGTCGTTTATCGATTAGAGCAGTTTTAGTTGATTATGATCTGCCGATTATTTTGGCAACCACCCTATTTGCTGCCACATTTGTAGTTGTTATGAATCTAATTGTTGATATTTTGTATGCATTAATTGACCCACGAGTGAGGGTCGGATGAAGCCATTCTTAGAGGTTAAAGATCTTTCAGTTGCATTCCCAACTCCCGATGGTTTGGTAAAGGCTGCCGATGGGATTTCATTTGATTTAAATCAAGGCGAGACTCTGGCAATTGTTGGTGAATCTGGCTCTGGTAAATCAGTTACTAACCTGGCAATTATGGGTTTACATAACCGAGCAAAGACTCAAATATCGGGAAGTGTAAAAATCAACCTGCCAGATCGAAGTATTGATGTTATCTCCTCAACCGAAGATGAGGTTAGAAAGCTTCGTGGAAGTGCAATTTCAATGATCTTCCAAGATCCAATGTCTTCTCTTCACCCTTATTACTCAGTAGGGGATCAAATCTCAGAAGCATGGCGGATCTATAACAAAGGCTCAAAAGCAGATGGAATTAAAAGAGCAACTGAGATGATTGATCTAGTTGGAATTCCAGATGCGGCAAAGCGGGTTCGAGAATTTCCACACCAGTTCTCCGGCGGTATGCGCCAGCGAGTAATGATCGCAATGGCTTTGGTTAATAATCCAAAACTAATTATTGCCGATGAGCCAACCACTGCCTTGGATGTGACGGTGCAATCACAAATTATTCAACTACTTAGAGATATGCAAAAAGAGTTTAATATGGCGATTTTATTAGTTACGCATGATCTTGGTGTGGTGGCTGAGGTAGCTGATCGAGTTTGCGTTATGTATGCTGGAAAAATTGTTGAACAAGCAAAAGTAGATGAAATTTACTATCGCCCAGCCCAGCCATACACCGTAGGCCTTTTGCAATCGATTCCACGGGTAGATCAACTTCAAGGTAAAAGATTAAATGCGATCCAAGGACAGCCGCCATCATTAATTAACCTGCCACCTGGTTGTTCATTTGCTGAAAGATGTGAGTTTAAAAAACATGTACCAGGTGATCTTTGCACTCAGGTAGCACCAGCTTTGGAAGAAAAAGCAGATAATCATTTTGCAAGATGTCATCTAAGTGCTGCGAAAATTCAAGAATTAGCTAAGGCGGCAAAATAATGGCAAATATTTTAGAGCTTGAAAATCTTTCAAAGTATTTTACAACTACCGGTGGTGGCGCCTTTTCCCGTCGCAAAGGTGTAGTTAAGGCTGTTGATGGCGTTAATTTAACTGTAGCTGAAGGTGAAACTGTTGGCTTAGTTGGTGAATCAGGTTGCGGTAAAACTACAGTTGGTCGAACCGTTATCAAGCTGTATGAACCAACTGCTGGCAAGATTATTTTTGAGGGTGAAGATATAACCAAATACTCTCGATCAAAGATGAAACCACTTCGTTCTAAAATGCAGATGATTTTTCAAGATCCGTTTGCATCATTAAATCCAAGAAAAACAGTTGGATCTATTATTCAATCCGCCTTTGATATCCATGGTGTTAAACCAGTAGGTGGAAGTGAGAAGGAGATAGGTAATCTCTTAGAGCGAGTTGGACTTAACCCAGAGCACATCAATCGTTTCCCACATGAGTTCTCAGGTGGTCAACGTCAGCGAATTGGTATTGCCCGCGCCTTAGCGCTTAAGCCAAAATTAATCGTTGCCGATGAACCAGTTTCCGCCCTTGATGTTTCTATTCAAGCCCAGGTAGTAAATCTTTTAGATGATTTGCAAGAGGAGTTAAAGCTCTCCTACTTATTTATTGCCCATGATCTATCTGTTGTTCAACACATCTCAGATCGAGTAATAGTTATGTATTTGGGTAAGGTAATGGAGGAGGCGAGTACAAAAGAGTTATTTACCGCTCCGCGCCATCCTTATACAAAGGCTTTGTTATCTGCAGTACCAATTCCAGATCCAATTATTGAACGAAAGCGGGAGCGTATTATTTTGAAAGGTGATCTACCAAGCCCGATGAACCCACCATCTGGATGTGTATTTAATACTAGATGTTGGAAAGCAGCTGATATTTGTCGAACAACTGCGCCACAAGTGCTTCAGATTTCACCAAAACATAACCTGGCCTGCCACTTTCCAGAGTAAGCCAGGTTAGCAAAGCCTTTGTTAGGCGAGTTTTCCATCTACAGCAACTAGGGCGCTTCCTAAACTTACTGAAAGGTTTAGTGGATCTCCTACCTTCGCAGAACAAGCCACACCATATTCGAAGGTAATTGATGCGCCAGCTTTAATCATGTCAGCAGGAGCACCTTCAATTCCAGCATCGCCATCTAATACATCAACGCAATTTTTTCCACCAGCATTGGAAGCGATAATGATTGTGGTTGGATCTAACTCTTTGGTGCCACCATTTTTAATTGTTACTGAAAACTTATTTGCTAACTGTCCCTTTGTATAGTTAGAGGCGTATTTGCCAGGTATGAAATGCTCAGGCGTTGAGAAGGTCACAGATAGACCATTTCCAAGATCAAGTGGAGCGCCAAACCCAGTTGTAACTGTAGGCGCTTGAGTCTCTACTAACTCTGGTGCACTGACCGCTGCCTCATCGCTCTTGCCTCCACATGATGTTAATAAGGTTGAGGTTACAGCGAGCGCAACTACTGATTTATGCCAAAGTTTCACGATCTACTCCTAATTATTAATTAATTTCTCGGTAGCCATACCTTACCAAATCCGAACCCGATCACCACTTGTAATGAAGTGTTTATCGCTCTCTTTCACCCCAAATGCATCATAAAACTCACTTAAATTCGCAACTATTTGATTACATCTAAACTCATCTGGGGAGTGAGGATCAGTTGCAATCCGCCTTCGTACCTCCTCAGCTCGATACTTACCCCGCCAAGATTGGGCCCAGCCCATAAAAAATCGTTGCGCGCCGGTGTAACCATCAATAACTGGCGGCTGCTTACCAGCAAGTGAAATCTCATACGCCTTATAAGCAATGGTTAAGCCACCAAGATCGCCAATATTCTCCCCAATAGTAAGTGCGCCATTGACCTTAACATCAGGGGCAGCAGCAGGAGATAGTTGGTCATACTGCTCAATTAATTTCTTAGTTCGCACCTCAAACTCATCTCGATCCTTATCACTCCACCAATTAACCAAATTGCCATC
>JBAWYI010000026.1:0-11317 GCA_037143635.1 Actinomycetes bacterium | reverse complement strand
GGTTTCATTGCAGTTGATGGTGGCGGACAAGATGTTTTCGTTCACTACTCAGCAATCCAAGGAAACGGTTACAAATCTCTTGAAGAGGGTCAAGCAGTTACATTCGAAGTAGTCCAAGGTCCAAAAGGTCCTCAGGCTGACGCTGTAAATCCTGCTTAAATAACCATTAACCTTTCGAGGTACTCTCGAATAAGAATTAAGGTCTGCTAGAAATAGCAGACCTTATTTTTTTACCCTATTTCTTTGGCTCTGCTGGAATTGTGGCCGGAACTTTAACTACTGGTTTTAAATCATTACCAATCTTCCATGCATCTAGATACTTCCATGGGTATAAAACACCTCGCTTAACCCACCAAATACCTTTTTCAGTTGGATATGAGATTCCAAAGTGTAAATGTGGTGAGGTTCCCTTTGCGCTACCAGTTGCTCCCACCTCACCTAATTTATCCCCCGTTGCAACCTTTAAACCTGGTACAACATTAATTTCAATCTTAGATAGATGGCTTCCGTAATATCTAATTCCGTCATCACCAATTATTGAAACCGATAGCCCGCCGCGATCAGCCCCCTTATTTGTTTTACCACTCCACTTATCAACAAGGACAACCTCATCAATTACACCGGCGACTGGGGAAACAAATGCACAACCTTTTTTAGCGATGATATCTGTGGCTGGATAATCATGGTGAGTTTTTCCATACTTAACAGTGCAACCTGCAACTGGAAAGGTGTAAATCGGGGCGGCATTTACAATTGAAAGGTTGCCGAAAAGAAATACTGCCGAAAGTACGCCCACCTTTATTTTCATACTTTGATTATCCATTGCAAGCATGTGAATAACGGTAATTAATACTTAGTGTTGGAATAGATGTAAGGTATGACACTCACCTCCTTAATTGGGGCGGTAGCTCAGTTGGTTAGAGCCCCGGACTCATAATCCGGTCGTCGTAGGTTCGAGCCCTACCCGCCCCACCAAAGATTAAGTATTAAATCAGGTAAGATTGCACTATGAATGAAAATGAATTAATTACAATCTGGAATCAACAACGGGCAATTAGAGTTAAATCTCAATTAGCGCCAACTGTCTTACTTTCTGCCGTGCTAGCACTTGCAGCAACTGGCAACCTAAATAAGTACACTGACTCAACGCTTAAGCTGTTCGTAATTGGCTTAGTTGCATCCGGTGGAGTTTTCTCAGTATCTGCCATGGTCGCAGCGATCAGAGATAGCCTTGCCGTAATTGATTCACTAAAAGCTCTTAAATCACTTTCTCCTTTGGGCAAGAGCGTTAAGAAATCAGCGGATCAACTAAAAGCACTAGGCGTGCTGTTTATGGCGATGAGTGCTTTTAATTTTATTGTGCTGCTTAGTTATCTTTCATAACTTAATTAGAAGTTAAAGATGTCTCAGCCTTTATACCTAATTGCCAGTATCTACCCAGAGTCTGCGCACATTGAGTTCTTAAAGGCAGAATTTAATAAATTAATTATTGAAGCCTATAAAGAGCCTGGTTGTGAAATGTATGACTTGGTAGTTGGTGAGGGTGAAGATCATTGGGTAATGATGGAAAAGTGGAGCAGTAAAGCCCATTGGGATGATCACATGTTAACTGCCCATGTTAAGCATATTAATAGCATAGATAAAAAGTACTTTAGAAAGCCAACTGAATTAAGATTTTTAAATCCAGTAGATCTTAACTAATTAATTGGTTATTAAGTTAGATGGCGGACTTTCAACCGCTTTAGAGAATAACGGAAATAAATTAACCACCTCACTTTGGACCGGTGAGTTAATAAGAAGTGCACCTTCTGAGATAACCAAAGCACATCTTGATTTTATTAATGCGGGCTCGCAAATAATTATTACCTCCTCCTACCAACTCTCCTATCTAGGTTGTAGCAAACGGGGTTGGAGTAAATCCGAAACTGATGAGGCACTACACACCTCAACTCAACTAGCAAAGGATGCGGCAAATAAATCTGGTAAAGATGTAATGGTGGCGGCCTCAGTTGGTCCATATGGTGCAGCACTTGCTGATGGCTCTGAGTACAAAGGTAATTAC
This sequence comes from Actinomycetes bacterium, assembly GCA_037143635.1. Lineage (GTDB taxonomy): Bacteria > Actinomycetota > Actinomycetes > Nanopelagicales > Nanopelagicaceae > Nanopelagicus. The sequence goes on along the minus strand of JBAWYI010000026.1, from coordinate 9,255 downwards.
GGAGTAAGTAAATCATTACTTAAAGATTTTCATGCTCGGCGTCTTGAAGTTTTAATTTCCACCTCCCCTGATCTATTAGCACTTGAAACCATGCCAGACACATTTGAGGTTGAGGTACTACTTGAGCTACTTAGTGATTGCCCAATTCCTTTTTGGGTCTCCTACTCTTGCAAAGCTGGAAACCAAACCAATGCCGGCCAAAGTTTTGCCGATGCGGTTGCAATCGCAAATAAAGCAATGGCAGTTGGTATTAACTGCACCTCCCCGGAGTTAATTACTGAACTATTACTTTCTGCTAAGAGTGATCAGCCGTTTGTGGTTTATCCAAACTCTGGTCGAACTTGGGATGCAGTTAAAAAAGAGTGGATTGGTAGTAAAGGTGTTGGATTTGATCAAAAATTAATTAATGAGTGGAGTAAGGCCGGTGCACAATATATTGGCGGATGCTGTGGAATTGGTGCTGCTGAAATATCCCTATTGCAATAATAACTTTGTGCTCGATAAAACAAGCACTTGCGATAGATCCAGATATCAATAGGATTTTCTATCTAGATAGTTATCAAAAAGATTGGGCCAGTAATAATGGGCAATAAATTAGTTGCAGGGATTGACTCCTCAACCCAATCTGTAAAAATCGTAATTAAAGATGCTGTAAGTGGTCAGTTAATTAGAGAAGGAAAAGCTGCTCACCCAGATGGCACTGAGGTTAATCCATCTGCCTGGTGGAGTGCATTAAATCAAGCGATTGAAAAAGCTGGTGGATTATCAGATGTAAGTGCAATTTCTGTTGCTGCTCAGCAACATGGGTTTATTGCACTAGATGAAAAGGGTGCAGTAATTAGAGATGCCCTACTTTGGAATGATCTGCGATCGGCGAAGGTTGCAAAGGATTTAAATAAAGAGTTTGGTGGCGATAACGAGACCGCAAAAGCGATTGGTTCGATTTTGGTTGCATCATTTACTGTTGCAAAGGCAAGATGGATGGCCGAAAATGAACCAGAGAATACAAAACGACTTGCAGCAATTGCCCTGCCCCATGATTGGATCTCTTGGCAGTTACAAGGCGGAGTAAATTTCGATAAATTATTTACCGATCGCAGCGATGCATCCGGTACTGGTTACTTCTCGCCAACTAGTAATACCTACCGAAAAGACTTATTAGCTATAGCTTTAAAAGATAAGAAAGATATATATCTACCAAAGATCGCCAAGTTCGATGGTTTTGCCGGTGAAACGATTCAAGGCATACCAATAGCAGCTGGTGCCGGCGATAATGCCGCAGCCGGATTTGGAATTGGCGCAAAAAGTGGTGACTTAATAATCTCATTAGGCACAAGTGGAACTGCATTTTATGTTTCAGATAAGCCAAGTAATGATCCAACCGGTGAGATTGCTGGCTTTGCAGATTTAACCGGTAGATACCTGCCCTTAGTTTGTACATTAAATGCTGCCCGAGTTTTAGATACAGTTGCAAAGCTGCTTGGAAAATCTCATGATGAGATTGGTGCTCTTGCGCTTAAAGCTAACCCCGGTGCAGATGGATTAACAATGCTTGCTTACTTTGAAGGTGAGCGAACTCCAAACCGACCAGATGCTAAAGGATTGTTGGCGGGAATTAATAACCATAATCTGACCGCTGAAAATATTTCTCGCGCGGCAATTGAAGCAATTCTTTGTGGCCTGATTGATTCTTTTGCATCCCTTCAAAACAGCGGAGCAAAGATTGAGCGAGTTATGATTATTGGTGGCGCAGCAAAGAATCCAGGTGTTGGCCCAATTGCTTCTGCAATATTAGGTAGAGAGGTAATGACCATACCGCCAACTGAATTAGTGGCCGATGGCGCAGCACGCCAAGCCGCCTGGGCATTACTTGGTGAGCTTCCTAATTGGAAAATTCCAAATGTGATTACCTCATCCGAAAAAGCTTCGGAATTTGTTTTAGACCAGCACCGAAAATTGAAAAATAAAACAGAATCAATTGATTCTTAGGATTAGACTGTGATGATGCGCATCGATTCTCACCATCATATTTGGGATTTAAGTGTTAGGCCGCAATCCTGGATGAAAGGCGATGAAGTAAAACCTATCTCACGCACAATCTTGATGGATGAGCTTGAACCAGAGTTAGAAAAATCTAATATTGATTACACCGTAATTGTTCAAACAGTTGAAAATTCAGCTGAGACCCCAGAGTTCTTAGACCTATCACTCACGCATCCAAAGATTTGCGCAGTTGTTGGTTGGTTGGATTTGGAAAGTAATGATGTAATTCCTCAATTAGAAAAATACTTAGCCCATCCTGGTGGCAAAAACCTAGTTTCAATTAGAGATATGGCCCAAGATAAAGCAGACCCAAATTGGTTTATGCGCGAAGATGTTATAAAAAATATCCACCGAATTGCAGATGCCGGCTTAAGTTTTGATATTTTAACTAGGCCGCCCCAACTCGCTGCCGCAGTTGAAATGGTAAAACGGTGTCCAAATAATACTTTTGTGTTAGATCATATTTCTAAACCATATATGGGCAAAGGTGAAATGCAACCTTGGGCTGACCAAATCAGTGAGATGGCTTCATATGAAAATGTGTCGGTCAAAGTTTCGGGCTTATTTACAGAGGCTAACTGGGATAGCTGGAACAATCAGACTTTTAAACCTTACTTAGATCATATTCTTAAATCCTTTACACCCACTCGAATGATGTTTGGCTCAGATTGGCCAGTTTGCCTACTTGCAGCGACCTATTCGCAAACAATCGAATTGATGGAAGAATTCACCAACGAGTTTAGTAAGGCAGAACAAGAATCTTTTTGGTCCGGTTCGGCAAAACGTAGTTATAGATTGAAGGTTTAATACAGTGAAGCGGCAATTTCCTAGGTGGAAAAATATTAAACCACTACTTGGCTGGTCACTGCCAAAAGATCTAATGGCTGACCGAAAGTTAAAAAAGGTTGTCAATCTTGCTGAAATGCGATTACTTTCAAGAAAGCGAGTTCCAAAAGCGGTTTTTGATTATGTTGATGGCGGTGCCAATGATGAGTTGGCTTATGCCAGAAGCCAAGAGATCTACTCCAGAGTCGAATTTAAAGCAAAAGTCTTACGTGATGTTTCTAAGATTGATTTAACTGCAAATATTGTGGGCCAAATAAGCGCCTTGCCGATAATTTTTGCACCGACCGGTTACACCAGGATGATGCATTATCAAGGTGAAGTAATGGTCGCAAAAGTATGCGAAGAAAATAACTTGGTCTATAACCTTTCAACAATGGGAACAACTTCATCTAAAGAGATAGGTGATCAAGTTCCAAATGTCCGTAGATGGTTTCAGCTCTATTTATGGCGTGACCGAAGTCAGAGTTTAAAGTTTATTGAAGAAGCACAAATAGCTGGCTTTGAAGGTTTAATGCTTACCGTTGATACCGCTGTCGGTGGAATCAAGTGGCGGGATATGCGAAATGGTTTAACTGTTCCGCCAAAGATTGGTTTAAAAACCTTCTTTGATATGGCACTCAAACCAAAATGGTGGTTTAACCTCCTAACAACTGCGCCATTAGAATTTGCAACTTTTAGAAACTTTAATAAACCGTTATCTGAAATTGCTGCAAAGGTATTTGATCCAGCGGTCACCTTTGAAGATGTTAAATGGCTTAGATCGGTCTGGAAAGGCAAACTAATAATTAAAGGAATCCAAACAGTTTCAGATGCAGTTGAACTTAAAAATATTGGAGTTGATGCAATTGTTCTTTCTAATCATGGTGGGCGTCAATTAGATAGATCGGTGGTACCGCTGGAATTACTGCCGCAAGTTAGATCTGCATTTGGTGCTAAAGGAAATGGGCCACAAATATTTATTGATGGCGCAATTATGAGTGGCGCTGACGTGTTGGCTGCGATTGCCTTAGGTGCAGATGCAGTTTTAATTGGAAGAGCGTATTTATACGGCGCAATGGCTGCCGGTAAAAAAGGTGTTGAGAAGGTTGTTGAGATGCTTAGATTTGAGATGGAAACTGCAATGAAATTACTTGGGGCTAAAGATCTAAGTGAGCTAAACCCAGATTTTGTAAATATCAGACACTAAGCGTAACGAGCGTGAAGTGCTCCATCAACCATTAAATCTGCACCAGAAATAAAAGATGCATCCTTTGAAAGAGTAAATAGAATTACATTTGCGATCTCCTCCGGTGAACCAAATCTTGCATTAGGTGCAACAGAGAGTGAATGTGCCTTCTCATCTGGGAATTTCTCCATATAACTCTTAAGCAGTGGAGTTGCAGTTGTTCCAGGTGATACAGAATTAACTCTGATTCCATACTTACCTTCATCCAAAGCTAGGTTTCTAGACAATCCAACAATTCCGCCCTTTGCAGCAGAGTATGGAAAAAAGTTTGGTCTAGACATTCGGCCATGAATAGAAGAAATGTTAACAATTGATCCGTACTTACTTTTCCGCATTTCAGGTAAGCAAAGTTTTGCTAGATACCAACTAGATTTAAGATCTAGCGCAAAAAAATCATTCCACTCTTGGTCGGCATACTCGACCGCATCAGCGTATGAATTTCTGCCTGCATTTGATACCGCAACAGTTACTGGCCCAAAGCTTGCTACTAACTTGTCATAGCCTGCCTTGAAGGTTTCAAACTTTGAAACATCTGCCTTTGCATATTGAACTTGATGTCCTTCATTGGTTAATTTCTCAACAAGTGCATTTGCTTTTGCGTCATCAATATCAACAAAAGAAACCTTAGCGCCCTCTTTTACAGCACCTAAAACAATTGCTTCACCAATTCCAGCGGCTCCGCCTGTTACAAACAAATGCTCACCTTTTAGGATCATGCGCTTCTTGCTCCTAAACCGCCATCAACTGCCCAATCAGAGCCACTTACATAAGTTGATTTATCTGAAAGTAAGAATGTAACAACCTTTGCAACCTCACTTGGTTGCCCCATGCGTCCTAATGGTTGAATTGAATTCGCGCGATCTTCTCTACCTGCTTCACCTTTAAGCCAATTTTTTGTTAAATCAGTGAGGATATATCCAGGAGATACTGCATTTACTCTAATTTCAAACTTGCCTTCATCTAATGCAAGGTTTCTAGTTAAACCAAGTACTGCTGATTTAGCTGCGCCATATGGAAAAAATCCTGGGTATGTAAGACGGCCATGAATAGAACAAATATTTACGATTGATCCCTTATTTGCTCTGCGCATTGCGGGAAGTGCTAACTTTGCAGTAAGCCAAACTGGCTTCATATCTACGGCAAAAAAATCATCCCACTCTTTATCAGTCATCGTTACCGGATCTGCATGTGAGTTAACTCCAGCATTATTTACAACGCCAGTTACATCACCAAACTTTCCAACCACCTCTTTGAAAGCTGCAGATAACTCTTCGAAATTGGCCACACTTGCTTTAACAAAGGCTACTTGAGCACCTTTTGCGCTCAACTCAGATACAAGTTTTTCAGCAGCTGCTGCATCAATATCAACAAATGAAACCTTTGCGCCTTCGTTAGCTGCATCTCTAACAATTGCTTCACCAATACCTTTAGCGCCACCAGTTACAAATACATGTTCGCCCGCTAATTTCATGCGCTTAACCTACCTTACTTGCGCTTGCTACTGCATTAGTAAAAGCGATTACATTTTCGTTAACTTTATCTAATCCGCCCTTAGTTAATGGGCCACCTAATCCAATTAAGTTGGCACCGGCTGCAAACCAATCATCTACTGAGGCCAAAGTTATGCCTCCAGTTGGACACCAAAGTTTTCCAGGAAATGGATCCCGTAGGGCTTTTAAATGAGATGGTCCATAGGTTGAGGCTGGAAATAATTTTAAAATATCTGCGCCACTATCTAGTGCAATCGCTACCTCACTTGCTGTTGCAACTCCTGGCATTGAAATTAAACCTAACTTCTTACTCGCCTTAATTACATCCTCATTTGTGTCGGGAGAGACAATAAATTTGGCACCCGCACTTTCTGCCTTTTTAACATCTTTAGCAGTAATAACTGTGCCGGCCCCAACAGTTAAATCCTTATTTTTGGCTAACTTTTCAATTATTTTTGTCGCACCAGGTGTTGTAAGAGTTATCTCAATTACTTTAATTCCGGCCGCCACTAAAACATCGGCTAGTTCTTGCCCTTTTTCTTTACTATCCGTTCGAACTAATGCCATTAATTTATGAGCGAGTAGAGAATTTAATGTTTTCATTATTTACTCCCTAACTTACCTGCGATCACCTGATCAATTACACCATTAGAACCAGTTGGTATGCCGGTCCAGTCCCCAAACATACTTGCAACTAGTGCGCCACACATACTTCCTTGTTTTAGGGCATCTATCTCACTCATTCCACTTAATAAACCGGCAATGCTGCCACCAGTAAATGCATCACCAGAGCCAACTGGATCTACCGCAACAACCTTTGGTGGTGTTATTTCCCCATACTCACCACCGATTGCATACCGCATTGGCTGATCACCTTTAGTCATTACTGCAATTTTGCAGCCCCGATTATTTGCTTCCAATAAAACTTTTTTTGCATCAGAGCTTCCAAAGACCACCTGATACTCATCCTCACCACCAATTAGAAACTCAATATTTTCAGCCAAAGGTTGTAAGGCTTTTTTCGCATCCGCCTCACTCCACAACTTACGTCGTAAATTTAAATCAAAACTCGTTTTAACTCCTAAAGCTGCCGCTTTTTTTAAGGCATGCTTGACAGTTGCTGCGCCACTTTGAGAAATAGCACAGGTAATACCGGTTGTGTGAAGCCAGCGAGCGGAGGAAATATAAGAATCTAAAATATCTTCTGGTTCAATGGTAGAAGCGGCCGAGCCTTTTCTTAAGTAACTAATCTCAACCGGTGAAGTTCTACCAGGGTTTCGCACCATTGCTCCAGTAAATGAGTTAACTCGTTTAACAAGTGAGACATCTACCCCTTCTGCTTCAATATCTGCCAACATAACTGAACCTAATTGATCATTACCAAATCTTGAAAAGTATTGGGATTTAAGTCCAAGCCTAGAAAGTGTCACCGCTACATTAACCTCAGCCCCAGCCGTTACACGTTCAAACTTTGTAGCACTCATTACTGAGTCGGTATCACTTGAGATAAATACTGATAGAACTTCACCAAATGTAAAAAGATCTGTCTTCAATTACGCACCAAATAGATTAGTTTTTTTACCTTTAACTCCAACAGGTGCAATAAATATAAAGCCAGCTTGAGGATATTGATTTAAATCCATCTCCTCCCCGGGATTGCCAACTGCGGTAGTAATTATTAATTGATCAAGTTTTTCACCAGCAAAACAACAAGAGGTTACTTTTTGAACTGGCAATTTAATCTCAGCAATTTGTTCACCAGTTTTTCCATCAAAGCCACGCACACATGAGCCCATCCAAAATGCCACCCAAATATTATCTTCACTATCTGAACACATTCCATCCGGGTAGCCCATGCCATCAGAAATCTCAACCAAGGTTCGACGATTACTTATTTGCCCATTGTTGTAATCAAAAATATCTACTTTCATAGATAAGGTATCGATGTAATACATCTTGGTTTTATCTACTGACCAATCCATGCCATTAGAAATTCCAACCTCACCGAAGAGGCGCTCTAGCTTTTTACCATCTCTACTTAATCTATAAAAAGCACCTTCATTACTTTGATTTTCATATGCCATTGATCCTAGAAATAGCGCACCATCTGGTGAAACTTTTGCATCATTCCACCGCAAAACTTTTTGATCTTTAAATCCATCAGCATCTTCCCGAGATGGCATTTTGTGGAGTGTGCCATCTTTATCTCTTAAAACTGGACCGTTAGCAGTTCCTAAAATATCCCCACCAGATGTCCGTGGAACTTGAAATCCAACTGGCTCACTTGTCTGATACTCACCACTTTGACCAGTTACTAAATCTTTCCATCTAATAGCCTGGCCATAAATATCACACCACTGCACATGATTATTTTTTTCACCCGTAGCAGTTGGACCTTCACCTAATTGATTGCGCCTTGAATCAAATACTTCAACTGCAATCGACATTTATTAACCCTTTAGGGAGCCGGAGAGCAATCCTCGTAGGAAGTAACGACCTAGGAAGATATAAACAATCAATGTTGGAAGTGAAACAATCAAAGATGCCGTCATATTTACACCGTAGTAAACCTGATTAGATGATCCAGTAATGAAGTTAAGTGCAGTAGTTGCCACTGAAAGCTTTGGAGATCCGCCGGTTAAGAATATCGCAAATAAGAAATCGTTCCAGGCGGAGGTGAACTGCCAAATAATTACAACTACGAAAGCTGGAATAGAGAGCGGCAAGATAATTGAGCGATAGATTCGAACCATCGAAGCTTTATCAACTCGACCAGCTTCGATTAACTCATTCGGAATTCCTTCATAGTAATTTCTAAAAATTAAGGTGCAAATTGGAATACCATAAATAATATGAGCAAGTACTAAGACGTAAATAGATTTATTTATTCCAATGTTTGTTGCAAGTCTAACCAATGGAATCATGACCGCTTGGTAAGGAATAAACATTCCAAATAAGAACATCGTGAAGACGAAGTTTGACCCCTTAAATTTCCACTTAGCAAAGACATAACCATTTATTGATCCAATAATTGCAGAAATTATCGATGATTGAACAACAAATATTAATGTTCGAGTCATCGACTCAGATAAGCCGTGCGGGAAGAAATCTGCACCATTCCAAGCAACACTCCAGGCTGAGAAATCTAATTTCGTTGGTAACTTGAATGCATTTGTGAGGTAAACATTTTTAACGCCTTTTAGGGAGTTAATTACCATCACATAAATTGGCATAACTACTAGGAACCAAATAATGGCAAGGGAAACGTAGCGGAAAATTAACCAGAATTTCTCTCGCCCAGTTAGTTTGCGCTTTTTGTTGCGCACACTTGGTTTGGCGGTAATTAAATCAACTAGGTCATTACTCATCAGCGGTACGCCTGTTGTTTGTTGTTATAGCGAAGATATGGGACCACCACAATTGCAATTAGAATCAATAAAACAATGGCAATAGCTGTGCCCTTTGCATAATCATGCTTATCAAAGGTTGCCTCCCACATATAAACCGCAACTACCTGAGTTACATAAGACTTGCCATTAATACCGATAATCAAATCAAAAATCTTCATCGATATGTGGCCCAAAATAATCAAAACTGTTAAAAGTGTTGGTGTTAGTTGTGGGAATAAAACATGTCGATAAATCTGAGATT
>JBAWYI010000025.1:0-11701 GCA_037143635.1 Actinomycetes bacterium | reverse complement strand
GGTGTATTACTTGCTGGCTCAGTTGAATCATGGTTAACACTGCGTGAGATCAACGCCCAGTGGCGAACAATTGTTACCGGTATCTTGTTATTAATCTCTGTTGCTGCCCCAGTATTGGTGGCGAAGAATAAACAACGAAGAGAGACCAAAGCTTTAAAAAGCTAACTAATGCAGGAATTATTACTTGGCGTAGATGTTGGTACAACTGCGACCAAGGCGGTACTAGTTGATAGCACCGGCCACATAATCTCCCAAGGCCGCTCTGAGTATCCAACAAAGTATCTGCAAGCAGGTTGGGTTGAACAAGATCCAAATGAGTGGTGGAGAAGTTTTTGTGAAGCGGTTGCAATCGCTCAAAGTGGTGCACCTGGGGCCAAAATAAGTGGAGTAGCAATTAGTGCGCAAGCACCAACTTTGATTGCAGTTGATGCAAGTGGTGAGCCGGTAAGAAATGCCATGATTTGGATGGACCGGCGGGCACAACTTGAGGCAGATGAGTTAGCAAAGAACTTTCCAAATATTTCACAACTTACTGGCAACCGGGCTGATCCATATTATGTGGCGGCTAAGATCAAATGGTTTATTAAAAATGAACCAGCTAATTACCAAAAGACAAAGTATTTTCTGCAAATTCCTGGCTTTCTAAACTTTAAATTAACTGGCAAATTTGGGATTGACGCAGCTCACGCGTCTTTATTACAACTTCGAACTGCTGATAATTCAAATTGGACAGATGAGGTAATGAAGTTTGTTGGGGTAAGTGAGGATAAATTTCCCCAAATTGCTAACTCAATTGTTTTGCAAGGTGAGGTATTAAGCAATAATCAATCAAAGATTGCCGCCGGCACGCCGGTTTATTTTGGCAGTGTTGATGGTTGTTCAGCCGCCCTTGAAGCTGGCGTAATTGATCCAGGGGTAGTAGCTGAGATGACTGGAACTTCAACAGTTTTACTTATGCCAACTGATGGAAATAATTTTAATGATGCATTTGTGGCAATTGAACATGCAATTGCTGGCCGACAACTTCGATTAGGTGCGATGGTGGCATCAGGGGCGAGTGTGGCGTGGCTGCAACAAAATATCTTAAAGGCTGAAAGTTCAGTTGAAGAGTTATCAAATCAAGCCACTGAAGTTTCTCCTGGTAGTGAAGGGTTAATTTTTCTGCCATACATGATGGGAGAGCGCTCACCAATCTGGCACACAAATGCCCGGGGCGTATTTTTTGGTTTATCACTTACTACTACCCCTGCCATGATGTTTAGAGCAGTGTTAGAGGGAACTGCATTTGCCTTAGCTCATAATGTTGAGATTGCTAAAAAATCTGGGATAAAGATTGATGAGATTAGAAGTATTGGTGGTGGCAGTAAGAGTGGATTATGGAATCAAATAAAGGCAGATGTGCTTGGTATGCCAATTGCAATCTTGCAGGATTCAGTTGGAGCAGCAGTAGGAGATGCGTACTTAGCTGGCATGGGTAGTGGTTTATTTAAAGATATTAGGTCAACTTTAAAGGAGAGCGTAAAGATTGAAAGTAGATTTCAACCAAATAATAAGGTGCACACCTACTACCAAGAGCGTTACGCCAGCTTCCGCTCACTTTATGAAAGTCTTAAGGATGAGTTTGATAAATCCGCTACAACCGCTACCTATAAGGTTAATTAGATGAAAACATTTATTACCGCCCGAATGGATCAAGGTGAGATTAATCGGTTAACTGAAGCTGGTTTTAAGGTCGAACAAGGTGGCTTTGCTTTGACAGGTGTGAAGATGGATAAAGAGCAGTTGATAAGTAAGTTGAAAGATGTGCAGGTTGCAATTATTGAGTTTGAAAGTATTACTGATGAGGTAATAAATAGTGCAAAGAGTTTGAAGATTATTGCTGCCTGTCGTAATGAGCCAGCAGCTAACACCGATATATCAGCTGCCACAAAGTGCGTGATTCCAGTTTTATTTACCCCAGGCCGAAATGCAGTTGCAGTAGCTGAATACACCTTAGGTTTGATGATCTCAATTGCTAGAAGTATTCCAACGACCCACCATCTGCTTCGTTACACCGATGAGTTAACCGCTGTTTCTTATAGTGATAAGGCTGGGGATAGAAAAGGAATAACCTCTGAGTGGAGCCTTGATCCAGCTGCACCATTTCAAAGATTTCAAGGTGATGAGTTAATGGGCAAAACTGTTGGCTTAGTTGGGGCTGGCTTTATTGGTCAAGAGATTGCTAAACGAGTTGCAGCGTTAGGAATGAAGGTAATTGCCTTTGATCCATACGCAAAGGCTGAGCAATTAGCAAAGCTTTCAATAACCTCTGTTGGATTAGATGAGTTGGCTGGGCAAAGTGATTTTGTGGTGATGGCGGCAAAGGTAACCCCAGAAAGCACTGGATTATTTGGCGCAAAACAGTTTGCAGTAATGAAGAAGAGTGCATACTTTATTAATACCGCCCGCGCCGCCTTAGTTGATTACGAGGCACTTTTCCAAGCATTGACCGGTCAAAAGATTGCAGGTGCTGCCCTTGATGTCTACCCAACTGAGCCATTGCCGACAGATTCACCATTTAGAAAATTAACAAATGTAGTGCTCAGCCCACACCTTGCCGGGGCTAGCAAGCAGGTTGTTGGCCATCACTCAAAGATGGTTGTTGATGATCTATTAGGCTTACTAGATGGCAAAGTTCCAACTCGGATTGCAAACCCGCAGGTTATGGATAATTTTATGAAATCAGGTGGCTTAAAGTGAGAGTGGCATTAGTAACCGGTGGTGCAACTGGAATAGGTGCGGCAACTGTGACCGCCATGGCAGAGAGCAAAATTACCGTCGCCCTTCAATACTCCAGTAGTGAAACGCAAGCTAAACAAATTGCAGAGCAATTAAATAGTAAAGGCGCCAAGGTTGAGATCTTTCAAGCAGATCTATCCCAAAAAGATTCAGCAGAAAAGTTAGTAGCAGCTGTTAAAGCAAAGCTTGGTGATATTGATATTTTAATTAACAACGCCGGTTTAATGACCGATGCCAGCATTATCGAAATGAGTGATGAACTTTGGGATCAAGCTTTAAATATTAATTTAACCGCTGCCTTTAAATTAATTAGAGCATGCGCACCAAGTATGGTGGCAAAAAAGTGGGGCCGAATAATTAATATTTCATCTCAAGTTGCATTAACAGGATCGGCAAACCATGCTCACTATGCAACGGCAAAGGCGGGATTACTTGGACTTACCTACTCTGCTGCAAAAGAGTATGGCGCAAGTGGTGTAACAGTTAATGCAGTACTTCCTGGCAGAATTGAAACAAATATGATCGCGCAAAGATCAATTGGTCGATTAGATGAGTGGCTTTCTCAGACACCTTTGAATCGGCTGGGCAGACCGGATGAGGTTGCTGGGATGATTAATTTCTTAGCATCTGAGATGGCCTCCTATGTTACTGGGGCGTCAATCAATGTAAACGGCGGATTGGTGATGGGCTAGGGATTTCGCAACCTAATCGTTATACGCCCAAATTGCCTAAAATTCCACGCTCCTTTACCCTTACCCAACGGTCCTAGAAGTCGTAGCTACTTTTCTAGGCCCTCATTACAAAATTAAAATGATTTTGTAATTCCCAACCGAAAGGAAATACTTTGAAAAAAGTACTCTCTGCTATTGGTATAGCCGCTCTTGTTGCAACAGCTTTTGTTGCTGCACCAGCACAGGCTGCAACCAAGCTAAAGATCGCACACATTCCTAAATTAGGAACTATCGGCTACTTCCAAGCAGCTGACAAGGGTGTACAACGCGCCTGTGCAGAACTAAAGGCAACTTGTGCATACAAGGGCCCAACTGAAATCACAGCAGCTGCTCAAGTTAAGGAAATTAACGCAGCTGTACAAGGCGGATACAACGTATTAATCGTTGCTGCTAATGATAAGGATGCTCTAGTACCTGCACTTAAGGCAGCTATGAAGAAGGGTGTAACAGTTGTTACATACGATTCAGATGTTGCTCAAGCTGGTCGTTCAGTATTCGTAAACCAAGCTTCTTCACAAGGAATCGGACAAGCACTTGCTAAGTCTGCTTCTGATCTTGCTGGTGGTAAGGGTGACATTGCGATCCTTTCAACTACTGCAGATGCTACTAACCAGAACGTATGGATTAAGTACATGAAGGAAGAGCTTGCTGCTAAGTATCCTGATGTAAAGGTTGTTGCTACTGCTTACGGAAACGATAAGCCAGAAGATTCAACAACTGAGACACAAGGTCTTATCCAGAAGAACCCAACCATCAAGGTAATCGTTGCTCCTACATCTGTAGGTATTGTTGCTGCTGCTAAGTATGTTTCTGGCTCAGCTTCAAAGGGCAAGGTTTTCGTAACTGGTCTAGGTCTTCCAAACGATATGAAGACATACATCAAGGACGGATCAGGAGCTCAAGCATCTCTATGGGATGTTGAAAACTTCGGATATGTTGCTGTTCAGGTTGCTAACTCAATCAAGAACGGAAAAGCTAAGGTAACAGTTGGTTCAGTAATCAAATCTGGTGCCGGAGATAAAGGCTTGAAAGAGCGTACAGTTACAGCAGGAGCAGTAGGAAACGAAATCATCCTAGGCCCAGCAACTGTATTCACTAAGGACAACGTAGATTCATTCAACTTCTAATTTAATTTAGAAGATTAATTAATCTGCTGATAGGGCAGTCTCGTTAAGAGGCTGCCCTATCTTCTTTTTACCCAGTTAGATTGTTTATATATTGATACAAAAAAAGTGAAAAGTTGGACACACCTATCAAAGAGTGAAAGAATAACTACATAAGCTTTTAATGCCATTTAATCTCTAAGGAGCTACAAATGCCAGCAGCCAAGCAACTTGAATTTGGTGGACACGCACTTGTCTGGGCTGGCGATTGGTCACCGGCGGGAGCGCGGACTGCAATAAGTGGTGCTGCAAGAGCAGGCTATGACTACATTGAAATAGCAATGCTTGATCCTTGGAATATTGATATTGCTATGACTAAGGATCTACTACAAGAGTTTAATTTAAGAGCTCATGCCTCCCTAGGGCTTTCATCAAAGACTGATGTCACTAGCCTTGACGCATCAATCGTTAAAAAAGGTGATGAGTTACTTCGACAGGCAACTGATGTTTTATATGCATTAGGTGGAACTGAGTTATGTGGAGTTATCTACTCATCCTTGGCAAAGTATCCAGGGCCCGCCAGTAAAGAGGCGCGGGCATCATCGGTAGCTGCAATGCAACGGCTGGCAGATTATGCAGCTGATAAAGGAATCAACATTGATCTTGAGGTAGTAAATCGTTATGAATCAAACATAATGAACACCGGGCTTGAGTGCTTAAAGTTTCTAGATGATGTAAACCGACCAAATGCATTTTCTCACCTTGATACCTACCATATGAATATTGAAGAGGATGGAATGGCTAAATCAGTTTTAGCCTCCGGTGATCGCCTTGGTTATGTTCATATTGGCGAGAGCCATCGTGGTTATCTTGGTACTGGAAACGTGGATTTTGATTCATTCTTTGCCGCATTGAAGAAAATTAATTACCAAGGCCCAATTACCTTTGAATCCTTCTCTTCGGCTGTAGTTGACCCAGCCCTTTCAAACACCTTATGTGTATGGCGAAATCTATGGAGTGATTCAGATGATTTAGCTAAGAAGTCACTTGAGTTCATGAAGGCTCGGTATTAATTAATGGAGAGAGTTTGTTTCCGGTTACAGGTTAGGAAAGAGAAGATGGCTGAGTACATTCGCCGTCATGAGCAGGTCTGGCCTGAGATGTTGGCAGCACTGCGTGAGACTGGTTGGACAAATTACTCATTATTTTTAGATAAAAATGATGGCACATTAGTCGGATATTTAGAGACACCATCCCTTGCTGCTGCAAAAGCTGGCATGGAGAAAAAAGAGATTAATGCAAAGTGGCAGGCAGAGATGGCAGAGTTTTTTGTGGCATTAGAGGGCAAGCGACCTGATGAAGGTTTCTTACAACTTGAAGAAGTTTTCCACCTAAATTAAAAGTTATAACAACTAACAAAGGAGTAGGGCAATGGCATCAGCGAAAGAGGCAAAGGAAGTCCTAAAGCGTTTTTATATTGAGACGCCATCTTGGGCTTATGGAAACTCAGGTACGAGGTTTAAAGTTTTCGCACAACCTGGTGTGCCGCGCGATCCATACGAGAAGATTGCCGATGCTGCCCAAGTACATAAGTACACCGGAGCAGCTCCTGCGGTAGCGATGCATATTCCTTGGGACAAGGTTGAAGATTATGCAGATTTAGCAAAGCATGCCAAGAATCTAGGAGTACGTCTTGGCACAATTAACTCCAACACTTTCCAAGATGATGATTACAAGTGGGGCTCTGTTTGCCATTTTGATAAGAAGATTCGCCAAAAAGCTGTTGATCACCTACTTGAGTGCATCGACATTATGGATACAACTGGCGTACAAGATCTAAAGCTTTGGTTTGCCGATGGTACAAACTACCCAGGCCAGGATGATCTAGCCGGCCGTCAAGATCGTTTATTTGAATCACTCCAAAAGGTCTACGCCCGTCTTGGTGATAATCAGAGAATGTTGCTTGAGTATAAATTCTTTGAACCAGCATTTTATTCAACCGATGTACCTGACTGGGGCACCTCTTATGTTCACTGTACTGAGCTAGGTCCTAAGGCATCAGTCTGTGTTGATACTGGCCACCACGCACCAGGCACAAATATTGAATACATCGTTGCTTTCTTGCTTCGCAAAAAGCGGTTAGGTGCATTTGATTTCAACTCACGTTTTTATGCCGATGATGATCTAATTGTTGGTGCTGCTGATCCATTCCAATTATTTAGAATTATGCATGAGGTAAATCAAGGTGGCGGCTTTGCAAAAGACACCACGGTTTCTTATGTATTAGATCAATGCCATAACGTTGAGCCAAAGATTCCAGCCCAGATCCGCTCCATTACAAATGTGCAGGAGGCGGTTGCGAAAGCATTATTAGTAGATGCTGATGCATTAAAGAAGGCGCAATTAGCAGGGGATGTATTAGGTGCTAATGATGTATTGATGGATGCATACAACAGTGATGTACGCGACCTACTTGGTGAGTTAAGAAGTGAGCAGGGATTAGCACCAGATCCTAAGATTGCTTATGCAAAGAGTGGTTATGCCGAGAAGATCGCTGCCGAACGAGTTGGTGGCGCACAAGCTGGATGGGGAGCTTAATGTCGACACCAAAAGTTGTTTCTGAGTTATTAGCACGGAGTAATAAATTAGGCGCAGAGCCAAGATTTACAAATTACGCCGGCGGTAACACATCAGCAAAAGGTGTAGTGGCAAATCCGGCAACTGGCAAAGACACAACTGTGCTTTGGGTAAAAGGTTCCGGCGGAGATCTTGGCACATTAAAAGAGGCAGGTCTTGCTGCGTTAGATCTTGAAAAATTTAAAGATTTAGTAAATGTCTATCCAGGGGTAGAGCGCGAAGATGAGATGGTCGCACTCTTTGATTACTGTGCATTTGGTAAAGGTGGAGCAGCTCCAAGTATTGATACCTCAATGCATGGCCTAGTTGAGTTTGATCATGTTGATCACCTGCACCCAGATTCAATTATTGCCCTGGCAACATCAAAGGATGGCCAGAAATTAACCGCAGAGTGTTTTGGTGAAGAAATTCTTTGGGTGGATTGGCGACGTCCTGGTTTTCAATTAGGACTTGATATGGCAAAGATTGCTAAAGAAAATCCAAAGGCTAAAGGTTGTGTATTAGGCGGCCATGGTTTAACAACTTGGGGTGTAACAAGTAAAGAGTGTGAAGAGCGTTCAATTTGGGCGATTACTAAAGCTGAAGAGTTTATTAAGGCAAAGGGTAAGGCTGATCCATTTGGCAAGAAGGAAGCAAAGTACGCACCCCTTGCTCCTGCTGCCCGAAAAGAGAGAGCTGCCGCTCTTGCGCCATACCTTCGCGGTATTGCATCAAAAGATATGCGCATGTTGGGTAGCTTTACCGATAACGAAGTTGTTTTAGATTTCTTACAAGGATCAAAGTTGATGCAATTAGCTGCCCTTGGCACATCCTGCCCAGATCACTTCTTGCGCACCAAGATCTCACCAATGGTGATTGATACCAAGCCAGATGCACCAATTGAAGAGGTAATTAAGCGAGCCGAAGAATTACACGAGGAGTATCGTAAAAACTACGCCGCCTATTACAACCGCAATGCTAAAAAAGATTCACCAGCTATGCGAGGTGCTGATCCATTAGTAATTTTAGTGCCAGGAATTGGCATGTTTACATATGGCAAAGATAAACAAACCGCCCGAGTTGCTGGTGAGTTTTATATCAATGCAATCAATGTAATGCGCGGGGCAGAGGCTCTTTCAACCTACGCACCAATTGCAGAGATTGAAAAATTTAGAATTGAGTACTGGGATTTGGAAGAGGCAAAGTTAAAGCGAATGCCAAAACCAAAACCATTAGCAGGTCGAGTTGCATTAGTAACAGGTGCTGCCTCAGGTTTAGGTAAGGCAACCGCGGAGCGCCTATCTTCCGAGGGTGCTTGTGTTGTAGTGGCAGATCGAGATTTAGCGGGTGCTACCAAACTTGCAGCTGAACTAGGTGGAGCTGATAAAGCGATTGCAGTTGCAATGGATGTAACTAGTGAAGAGGCAATTTCAGATGCAATTGCTGCAACTGTGCTTGCCTTTGGTGGCATTGATATCGTGGTTAATAACGCAGGTATCTCAATTGCTAAACCAATTACCGATACAACTATTGCCGATTGGGATTTGCAATTCGACATTATGGCTCGCGGTTCATTCTTAGTATCCCGTGAGGCTGCTAAAGCGTTAAAGGCGCAAAAAATGGGTGGAGATATTATTTATATCTCATCTAAAAACTCAGTCTTTGCCGGTGCTAACAATGTTGCATATGGTGCAACAAAGGCTGCGCAATCACACCAAGTTCGTCTACTTGCAGTTGAGTTAGGTGAGTTTGGAATTAGAGTAAATGGAATTAATCCAGATGGTGTGGTTAAGGGCTCTGGCATATTTGCTGGCGGTTGGGGAGCTAACCGGGCTAAGCAGTATGGCGTTGAGGAATCTAAGTTGGGTGAGTTTTATGCCCAACGAACAATCCTTAAAAAAGAGGTGTTGCCAGAACATATTGCTGCTGCAGTATTTGTAATTTTAGGCGGAGATCTAACCCTGACTACTGGACTTCATATTCCAGTAGATGGTGGTGTGGCCGCAGCCTTCCTTCGTTAGGAAAACTCTTTGCTTTACGCAGCGGTTGATCTTGGTGGCTCATCTGGTCGGGTAACTGTTGGGCAGCTTACTGGCGACAAGATAGTTTTAACTGAGGTGCACCGCTTTAAGCATGAGCCGGTGCAAAATAATGATGGCCTATTTTGGGATTGGCAATTTATTATCCAGCAGATTAAAACTGGCTTACTTGCTGCCACCAAATTAGGGCAGGTAGTAAGTGTTGGGGTTGATAGCTGGGCGGTTGATTACGGCCTAATTGATAAAAATGGCGATGTAATTGGGCAACCTCATTGTTACCGCGATGGCCGCACCGATGGGGTAATGGCTAAGTTAAAACAAGATCTTGGTGTTGATTACATCTACGGCAAAACTGGTATTCAATTTATTTTCTTTAACACGATGTATCAATTATTTGTAGAAAAAGATACCGCTGCATACCAGCGGGCGGATAAGTTTCTAATGGTGCCAGATCTGATTAATTACCTACTTTGTGGCTCAATCTCAACTGAGATTACCAACGCCTCTACCACCCAATTACTAAATGTTTACACCCATGATTGGGATTGGGAGTTAATTGAAAAGCTTGGGATTAAGAAAGAGCTATTTCCAAAGATAAATAAACCAGGCCTGCAGATGGGCTTAGTTTCAGGCCTTGGTGAATTAGATGGCATAAAAGTTATCTCAGTTGGCTCCCATGACACCGCTAGCGCCGTTGCTGGCACACCTCTGCCACAAGCCGGAAATGCTGCCTATATCTCAAGTGGCACCTGGTCATTAGTTGGTCTTGAGTTAAAGCAGCCAGTAACTAATAAAAAGGCGATGGATTTTAATATCACCAATGAAATGGGTGTGGATGATCGCATCCGCTTTATCAAAAATGTAGCTGGTATGTGGTTACTTGAAGAGTCATTAGATTACTGGGAATCAAAAGGTGAGAAATACACCGCAGCTGAGTTAGCACAGGCAGCAGCTAGCCTGCCAAAGGGTGCGGTAATTAATGCAAATGATCCACGGTTTGAAAAGCCAGGGGCTATGCCAGAGCGCATTGCGGCATTATGCCAAGAGACAAATCAGGTTGTTCCAACAACGCCGGCTGAGTATGCCCGGTGCATATTTGATTCATTAGCCGATGCGTATGTGAAGGTATTAGATCAACTGCAAGACGCTGCCGGGATTAAGATTGATTCAATAAATATTGTTGGTGGGGCGAGTGCGAATAAATTGTTAAATCAATTAACTGCAAATGCCACTGGTAAAACTGTTTATGCAGGTCCGGTTGAAGCAACTGTTTTAGGCAGCATCATTACCCAGATGCAAGCAGCTGGTGTGATTAGCTCACTAGATGAGGGCAGGCAGATAATTAAAAACTCAACTGCACAAGAGGTATTTAAGCCAGCTTAAAAATTAAAGTGAGCGAAGTACTGCAGTTACCTTGCCCAGTATTACCGCATCATCTGCTGGAATTGGCGCGTAATTATCATTTGCTGGCAGCAACCAATAATGGCCATCTTTCTTAGACCAAGTCTTAACAGTTGCTTCACCATCAATCATCGCCGCCACAATCTCACCCTTTAACGCATCTTTTTGGGAACGGATTACAACATAATCACCATCACAGATTGCAACATCAATCATCGAATCACCTTTTACCTGCAGCAAGAACAAATCACCTTTACCAACTAATGATTCCGGAAGTGGGAGAACCTCCTCCACCTCTTGCTCTGCCAAAATTGGATTACCAGCTGCAATTCGGCCAACTAATGGAATTAATCGAGTCTTTCCTTGCGGTGCGGCCTCGCCATCTTGACCAGGCAAAGTGATCTCGATGGCACGGCCACGGGATGGGTCCCGACGAATCCAGCCCTTTTCTTCAAGGATCTGCAGTTGATAGGTAACCGATGCGGTGGAGGATAGGCCGGCTTTCTCACCTATCTCACGCATGCTGGGCGGATAGCCCTGGTCCTCAACTGCGGTTTTGATGACGGATAAAATCTTGATTTGGCGCGCGGTCAGCCCATTCTCATCGGCTGGGCCATCTGGCAGCTCAGAGATCGTCTTTTTGCTGCTCTTACTTACGCTTTTGCTGGGGGTTTTAGCCATAACTAAAGGGTAGCAGGGGAGGAGAAAAAAATCAAACATTTGTTCGGTTTTAACTAGACAATGTCAGTGGGGTAGTGTTTAATTCTCTTTAGAACAGGTGTTCGAATCCCCTCGAACCCGGTTACCAGGAGAAGAAAATGAAGGCAAGACAAGCAAAGCGGCTGGCAAGAACAGCTTTATCACTCTCACTATTAGTGGTGATTGGCGCAGGTTTTTCCACCATCTCATCAGCTAGTGATAGGAGCGATGTGGTGGGGCAAGCGAGTAAGTATGTGCAGGTAGTTGTGACCCCAGGTGAGTCCCTCTGGTCGATCGCATCGATGGTGGCTGGCAATGGCCAAATCGCAGCTGT
>JBAWYI010000024.1:0-11811 GCA_037143635.1 Actinomycetes bacterium | reverse complement strand
ATAATCTGGTTTCGCAGAGATCTGCGAATATCAGATCACCCTGCGCTCTTGGCAGCAATAAGTGAAAGTACAGAGATAGTTCCAGTATTTATTTTAGATCCAAAGTTGATTAAAACTGGTGGCAGCAAAAGATTGGCATATCTTGGTCAGTCACTAAGAGCTTTAGATGAATCACTTAATAATTCCTTACATATTATCGCAGGTGACCAATTAACCGTGCTGAGAGATTTACAAAAAAAATATGACGCCGAGAGTGTTCATATCTCAGCAGAGTATGAACAATATGGCGCAAAGCGAGATATAAATATTGAAGATGGCGGTATTAAGTTAGTCCGTACTGGCTCTCCATATGCAGTTGCGCCAGGCCGAGTACTTAAGCCAAGTGATAACACTCCTTATCGGGTTTACACACCTTTTTATAAAGCATGGTGCGCTCATGGTTGGCGCAAACCTGCCGAAAAACCAAAAGAGATCCCAACTGTTAAACCAGGCAGTGAAGCTAGAGAATTTCCAGATTGGAAACTCCCAGAGGGTGTAAGACTTACTAAGGCTGGTGAGTTAGCTGCACTTGAGCGATTTAAATACTTTCAAAAAAATGGATTAAATAATTATGACGAAGCAAGAAATCTTGCCGCTATTGATGGCACCAGCAAGATGAGTGCACATTTAAAGTGGGGGGAGATTCATCCACGGACCTTGCTTGCTCCACTTGGTGAAAGTAAGGCTCATGATGTCTTCAGAAAAGAGATTGCCTGGCGAGAGTTTTATGCTGATATTTTATTTAATAACCCTCATACTGAAACTGAATACTACGCAGCGCAATTTTCGAAGATGAGATATGACAAGCCAGGAGAAAAATTTAAAGCTTGGTGTGAAGGTAAAACCGGATACCCATTTGTTGATGCTGCAATGCGACAACTATTGCAAGAGGGCTGGATGCACAACCGCACTAGAATGGTAGTTGCATCATTTTTAGTTAAGGATCTACATCTTGAGTGGCAATTAGGTGAGCGGTTTTTTAGAGAACATTTAATTGATTATGACGTTGCCTCTAATGCCCATGGCTGGCAGTGGACTGCAGGCTGTGGCACCGATGCTTCACCTTATTACCGAGTATTTAATCCAATAGAACAGGGCAAAAGATTTGATGAAAATGGTGATTATGTTCGCAGGTATGTACCAGAGCTTGCCCATTTAAACGGAATTGAAATTCATGAACCCTGGAATGTTTTAGATGGGTATTTAAAAGATTATCCGCAACAAATTGTTGATCATGCAACTGAACGTTTGGAATCACTTGCCCGCTTAGATGAAATAAAAGCGAGCAAACCACTTCCACCTACAAAGTAATTACTTAGGCAAGAAAGTTAGAGAACTGCCAAGGATCACTCTCGTCATATTTACGATTGTTCCATCCTTTAAATAAATCATTGCGGTGCATTAGTGGATCCCAATCAGCTGCCTCTGAGTAAAAACCACCCCAGTACTTTTCAGCAAAACCTAAAACTTCGCGCCAAGGCAGATCATCTGGAACTCTGTAACCAGCATTTGGATTTGCCATTGCCCAAGCAACTGCGGCATAAACCGCACTTGCCACCTGAACTGTGGTTGCAGATTGTTTTGGAATTAATTTTCTTGAGTCATGGATATTTAGTAATGAACCAGTCCACCAAGATTTATATGCATGTCCCATTAGCAATACGCCAAGACGATCATCACCATCAATGATCTCTTCATTCATAATTCTTTGGTTCTCAGTTAAGTTCCACTGGCGCATCTCAAGCTCGCGCATCGATGCAATTGCCGCATCTGTTGGACAGTATGCATAGTGAACCGTTGGACGGTAAATAGCTTTATCACCATCCCAAACCGTTAAGTGATCACTAATTGTGAATGCTTCACCATGACGAATAACCATGCCAGTTGTTTCCATCTTTGGTACCCAAGAGCGAACCCAAGTTGTTGCACCAGGTTGTGCGATACAAATTTGATTCTTAGGCCCACTCTGATGTTCATAAGCATTGATTGGCAGGGTTTTTTCATGGGTTCCCCAGCCAAGCTCTGCTGGTGCAATACCTTCTTCATAAAAACCTTCAACCGACCAGGTGTTAACAAACTCATTTAATAACTTAGGTTTATCAGAGACTTGAGTATCACGCTCTGCAATATGAATTACTTTAACGCCAAGTTTTTGTGCTAATACTGGAAAATTTTCAGCAGCAAGTGCCTCTGAAACTCCGGTAGCAGCTTTTCCATCTTTAATTGCTCTGGTTGCAATATCAAATAGAGATTTCTTTGTAAGGTGAGAAACTAATCCAGGGTTTGCACCATGCTCAACAATTGCAGTTGGCCCTTTACCACCCCAGGTATCAGTTAACTTACGTAATTTCATATGGCGCCAATAAAGTGTGCGCTCAGTTGGATTTCTAGTGGCCCCGGCTGAGTATGGATCCCACTCTTCAATTGAAGTATTTAAGTAGATGACTCCATGGTCATGAGCCCATTCAATAATTTCATTTGCATCAATATTCCATGCTAAATCTAAAAGAAAATCTCCAGCTGATAAATACTTTGATAAGAATTGATCCATGTTTTCACGGGTCAATTGATCCTGAACATATGTAGCACCTGCGGTGATTGCATCCTTAACTCGGCTGCGATTATCACGCATATCCGCAATCGTGATCTGCTTAGCATCTACTAGATGCTCAATTAAAAGTGGAAGTACACATTGTGACACTGAACCTGCACCTAAAACCAGAACTCGATTTGAAAAGCGTGCTGCCAATTAGGACCTCCTATGATCTTTGCTAAAGGATTTAGCTAGTGAAGATTAACCTATTTTTTCTTACTTACTTTCCCAAACCATAACGCCAGATTTACTTCGCTTCGCCTCATACATAGCCATATCTGCCCGGCGCAACGATTCACTGCCATCACCAGAAGGTTCAGTTGGTGCCAACCCAATGCTGACATCAACCTTGACCTGCTCAGCACCAATTGAGATTGGGTAGCTCAAGGTTGCCCGGATTGATTGCGCTAACTCATTTGCCTCTGCTAATTCAATCGAAGCAATTACGCCAAACTCATCTCCGCCAAGACGAGCAATCTGTGCTCCAATCGGAAGCACTCGAGTAAACCTATTAGCCACCTGCTTTAGTAGTTGATCTCCAGCCTCATGACCTAACGTGTCATTGATATTTTTAAAGCCGTCTAAATCAAGAAGAAATATATAACCATTTTTTAATTGATTAAGTTGGAAAAGGAAATTGCGACGGTTAGACAAACCAGTTAACTCATCGGTTCTAGCAAGAATTCTTTCAGCACCAGCAGTATTTGCCTCTGAAAGTGCAAAGCTCATCCGAATAAATGCAAGTGCAATTGTTATAAAGCCGGGCAGTAAAATAAAATTGGGAAAAAAACCGGGCTTTAAAGCTGCGATTCCTAACAAAGTTGTACTAGCAATTAATGCAATAGTTGCGCTATATGAAGATATTTTGTCAGAAAACCTACTTTCTTGTGAATCAAAGGAGAGTGAAACTGAGATTAGAAATAAACCAAGGATCCAGCCATCATCTGTAATAGCACCAAACTCATATGTTGAGTTTAGAGATGACCAGATAAAAAACAAGTCACCTAGCGCAAATGATAGTAATCCACTTGCAAGTATCAATGATCTGCGGCTGAGTGGCGTGAGTAGAACATAAACTAAAACCATGGCCAGAATTACTATGTCACCTACCGGATAAAGTATTGAAATAAAGACTGAGAAAGCTGATCCAGTAAAACCAATCATTGCTGGTTTCAAAAGAAATGCGGTTAGAACACTGGTAAAGCCAACAGTAATAATTACCGTATCTAATAATTCAAGGGCGGAGATTTTCCTTCGAAATGTAAAACTTCTAATAACACCTAAAAATATTAACGGATAGAAGATTGAGTAACATAAGTCTGAAACTACTTCTGGTATTTGCAAATTAAAAAATGAATTCCAAGTTGAGAGAAATGACCCAATACTCCAGATTAAACTAGCTAGACTTATTGTGATAGCCGATATTCGATCTGTAAGAACTGGTGCTAAATATGCGATTACTGAGGCTAGAACTCCCACTAAATTGAAAACAACTAAGTCAATTAGAACATTCGGTGTGGGGAATATCGCCCTGGTTATGAGGTGTACGAGCATTATTGCAGCAGTTATCCAGATCAGGGTGGTGTATCTTTGTTCACTGCGCATGGATTAATAATAAAATAAGCATTAAAAATTAAAAAGATCTTTATGAAAGGTGATCATGGTTTCAATTTCAAGGCGCCATTTCATTTGTGCTAGCGCTGCTTTAGCTGCTATGGCCACAGTGCCGGCAGCAGCTGCAACCGGTGTTAAAACATTGGCAAATGGGAAAACTGAGATCGATTTGGCAAGTAATTCCGCTCTATCTTCGGTAGGTGGTGTAGTTGAATTAACAATTAAAAAATATGGAAAAGTGGCGGTTGTGCGAACCTCAAATTCGGCTAATGGTTTTTCAGTATTAAATTTGTCTTGCCCGCATGCTGGCGTGATTGTTAAGCAAAGTACCAGTGGCTGGGTTTGCTCAGCTCCCCGGGGCCATGGTTCTGAGTTTGCTTTGAATGGAGCACTTAAAGTTGGGCCAGCAAGCTCTGCGTTAAAATCAATTGCATTTACAGCAACAAAAAAGGCCGTAACAATTGCTTAAGCAATCATTACAGCCTTAATTTAATTAATTAGTACTTGGGATTGCACTTATCTTTAACAGTACTTTTGATCATTAACATTAATGAGTATGCGTTTCTAAACTCTTCTAATGCTGGATCAATAGAGTCAACCACAGATTGAATTGCGCTCTTGTTTGCATCCAGTGTTGATATTTTGGCTGCAAGAGATGAAGAAAGGGCATTGTATTTACTCTTCAAATCAGCATTTGTAGTCTTAACTGCTGCTGCAGTCAAAGCTGCAACTTGTGCATTTGCAGTAGTTAGTACGGTTGCTGGAGCAGGCATTTGTCCAATTTTTGCATTGGCATTTGTTGGCTGGTAGACAATCCAAAATTTTGTAGCACCGATATTTGTCGATGTCGGAGCCTTATCAGTGCTTGCCTTAGTTGCAGAGTAGTAAGTAGAGCCGTAATAAACCACATTTGATTTGCTGTAGGTAATCAAACTATTCCACGCAATTAAATCTCTTAGTGGGCCACCAACTGGTTCAATCTGGATTGTTCGGTTTGATTCAGAGGCACGTAGTGCGTCCTGTGCCTCCTTATTACCAGTTGCGTAATCATTATTTAATTCAATGCATCCATCCCATACCCAAGTTAATTTAGTAGTACTAAAAAATGGATTCTTTGCACATACATAATCATTCTTACCAATTTTTGTTGTTGCCCCAGCTGTTGGGCATGAACCACCAGAGGTGGCAGCTTGTACTGGTGTCGCTAATCCAAAAATTAAGAACCCTGAAATAGCTAATGCTGAGATCTTCTTTTTCACAAACTTCTCCTTAGGTCGGAATGAAAATATTCTACTTGAGCAGGTATCAAGTAATAGGTTAATTACCTAATCTAGGCGGTGAATTTGATGTGAAAAATAGATTATCTTTGCTTACGCCGCACATTCATGCCTAATTTTCGAACCAGCGGGCGGGGTGCTGTTCTAGCAATGGTACTTAAAATTAAATACTGCCAACCAGGTATGCATACGACCTTATTTGCGTTTACATATCGCCATGATTTTGCAACAACCTGATCTGAAGTAAGCCACATAAAATTTGGTAACCCACTCATGCGCATTTTTCCGCGCTCATGAAACTCTGTTCTAGTAAACCCTGGGCAAAGTGCTGAAATTTTAATATTTGTTCCACGTAACTCAGTGTGTAAGTACTCAGAAAAAACAGTTAAGTATGATTTTGCTGCGCTATATGTACCGCCGGTAATCCAACTTGCAACACTGCTGACATTTACTACTACGCCACTATCTCTTTTAAGCATTTGGGGCAGCACTGAGTGGGTAAGGCGCATTGGGGCAGTAACTAAAACATCAAGCAACTCTTGTTCCTTCTTAATATCACTATCTGTAAAGCTTTGCTTAATCCCAAAGCCAGCATTGTTAATTAGTACCTCAATCGGCTTTGATATATTCGAAAGACGTTTTTCTACTTTTATTAGTTGATTTGGCGCAGTTAAGTCAGCCTTTATGGTTTCAACTTTAACTTTATAAGTTTTACTTAATTCTTTAGCAAATTTGTTTAATCTAGGAAGATCTCGGGCAACTAAAACTAGGTCATATCCTTGTTTTGCAAGCAACTTTGTGTATGAAGCGCCAATTCCAGCGGTTGCTCCAGTTACAAGAGCGGTTGCCATTACTTCATAATCCCCGAGGTATCTTCATCACGGATATTCCATGAAGTTCCATACTCTTCTAACAAATCTAAAAATGGTTTGGATTCAAACCACTCTGGGCCATTAACGCCAAGTGGCTTCCAAATTCCTTTTTGAATTAACTCCATTGCGATTACTGGGTTAATTGCCGTCTGCCAAACTACTGCTTGATCGCCATACTCCTTCATCGACCATGCGTTATCAATTACATTATAAATATAACAAGCCTTTGGATTTCCTTGTTTATCTAAACCCTTAATTAATGCGCCGGCACAAGTCTTACCACGCATACGTTCACCCAATGTTCCTGGATCTGGAAGTGATGCTGTTAGTAGATCGCGTGGTGAAACACTTACACCTTGCACATCAACAGTTTCTTTTCTATCCATACCAAGCATGTTGATTGTTTTTAAGATTGTGATGAACTCAGCACCTAAGCCATATTTAAAGTTAACCTTCTTCGCATCAATCTTTTGTGGAATAAGGACAACCTCTTCGTGCTCCACGTTTACGCACTCAACTGGCCCGATACCTTCTGGAAAATCAAATATCTCAAGCTCGGAGAATGGTGTCGTTGTGTACCAACCACGTCCATCTTCCCAAACTAAAGGTGGGTTTAAGCACTCTTCAATAGTGGTCCAGATCGAAAATGATGGAGCAAAGTCATACCCTTCAACTCTTAGATTAGAACCATCCAAAATTGTGCATGAGTCAATTCGACTAAATAAATGTTCGCTGGCATATTTTGCAAAAATATCGCTCATACCTGGTTCAACACCCATCCCAATTAAGGCATAGATCTTTCTTTCATCCCAGTTAAAGTCACGAGCAAACTGCTCATCACCTAGCTTCACACCAGTCTCGGTGTATGGATAGTGCGGGTGCTTACGGGAAAGTGACATCGCCATGTCGATGTAATTTGTATTTTCAATCTCACAAGCTAAAAATATTGGCATTACAAAACGTGGATCAACTGCGTTAATTACAACATCCACATCAGCTTTTCGGATTAACTCTCGAACATCTTCAAGCTCGGCAGCATTTACCATCGCTGCAGAAAAGCGGGGATCTTTAACGCGTGCAACAGCCTCTTCAGCTCTTGCAAGGGTGCGGTCAGCAATCACCATTGATTCAATAAATGAACGACGTGATGCGATATTAGCTATCGCTCTACCAACTCCACCGGCGCCTATAACGAGGGCCTTCATGATTTTCAACTCCAAACGAATTATTACGAGTCTAGCCGACCGTTAATTTAATACCAAATTTACGCATGATTATTCAATTGTTTTCTATTATTAATGAATTAAATTAGAATTAACCTATTAAAGAAATTTTAAGAAAATTAAATATTGTCCCCGTAGCTCAGTGGATAGAGCAACCGCCTCCTAAGCGGTAGGTCGCAGGTTCAACTCCCGCCGGGGACGCAAAGTAATTAATGGTTAATTGTGAAACGCTTCATAGATTTTGGTGCCCACCAATTTCGCTCACCAAATAATCTCATTAACGCAGGAACTAGCAATGCACGCACAAGAGATGCGTCGAGCAAGATTGCAAATGCCACACCAAAACCAAGCATTTTTATTGATGTCACACCACTTAACATAAAAGATGCGAACACAATTGCTAGTAATCCAGCAGCTGCGGTAATTATTCTCGCAGAGCGTTGTAAGCCAGTTGCAACTGATTCAATATTTGATTTTCCAGCATCATGTTCCTCTTTGATTCTAGAAAGAAGGAACACTTCATAATCCATAGATAAGCCAAAGGCGACAACGGCGACCAAGATGATTGACCCGGTATCTACAGCGCCCGTGGTTGTGAAATCTCCAACTAGCCATTTCAAATGGCCATCAACAAATATCCAAGTAATTACTCCCAAGGTGGCGCCCAGTGAAAGGATATTTAAAATTATCGCTTTAATTGGCAAAATAATTGAACCAGTAAATGCAAAGAGAAGAACTAAAACACCAAGTGCAATCCAAAGCAGCGCCCATGGCATTGTCTTAGCAATTCCAATTTGTGTATCGGCGTAGTCAGCGGCAACACCACCTATTAATGTTCCTTCTGGTGCTCTAATTTTTCTAACCTCTTTAATTAACTCTTCCGCAGCTGGTGTTCTAGGGCTCATTGAATGTATTGCAGTTACTCGAACATCATCACCGGAAACCTGTGAGTCACCAATTCGAACTATGCCGGGAACTTTGGCAATTTCAGTTGTGTACTGATTAATTTGTGTACCCATTAATGCACCCTTTGGCACAATTATTTCAATTGGGTTTCCTTCTTGACCAGGGAATCGTTCTGTAATAACTCTTGATGCAGCAGCTGCCGGATTATTCGCTGGCAAAACTCTGGAATCAACTTGTGAAAAAACAATATTCTTAATCGGTGCAGCAAAGATAGTTAAAATAATCATAGAAAGGACAACGACTGCAACAGGCTTGCGCATTACAAATCTTGCAGTTTGAGCCCATCTACCATCTTCTTTTGGGGTGATTGCACTTTTTCGAACAACACCTTTATCAACTCTGTTTCCTAAGATTGCAAGTAATGCCGGAAGTGCAACTAATGCACCAAGCACTGCCATTATTACAACCGTTACACCGGCATAACCAAATGATTTAAGAAACATCTGTGGAAATAACGTAAGAGCTGCAAGAGTGATAACAATGGTTAAGCCAGAGTAGAAAACAGTTTTTCCAGCGGTATTAACTGTTCGCTTTATAGATTCATCTACTGATCTACCAGCATGTAACTCTTCTCTAAATCTATTCACAATTAAAAGTGAGTAATCAATGCCTAATCCAAGACCAAGGCCAGTTATTAGGTTTAATGCAAAAATACTTACGCCGGTAAAAAGCGTTAATAAGTAAATAATTAAGAAGGATCCAAGAATTGCAGATACGCCTACTAAAAGCGGCATAGCACTTGCTGTTAGTGCACCAAAGACAAAGACCAATAAAATAAAGGTCAATGGGATTGAAATAGACTCAGAAAGTTTCAAATCTTCAGAGATTTTTGTATTTATTGCATGAGCAAAAACACCAGTTCCTGTTGCATAGATCTTTAAATTTTCATACTTTCCATCGTATTTTGCTTGAATTCTTTTGCCAAGATCTTGAATGTTTCCCCAATCTACATCTGCGCTATAAATAAAAAGGTAAGCAGATTTTCCATCAGAACTTTTCAGAGCAGGTGCACCACCAGCTGACCAATAAGAAAGTGTTGATCCCACGCCAGGTTCGGCTTTTATCTCTGTTTCAAGTTTTGTAACCGATGAAATTGCATCCGGATTCGTTATGCCATCTTTTGTTTCTACTACCAACACAACTGCTGGATCTTTAATTTTAAAAACATCTGTCAAATATTCAAAAGCTTTAGCAGAATCACTCTTTGGATCTGAGTATCCACCGCTATCTAACTTACCAAATACAGCAGAACCAATCACGCCGGCTAATATCACGGCAATTAAATAAACTCCGAAGATTAACCTTTTTCGAGCAACAATTGCTGCGCCTAACTTTGCAAACATATTCGCCTATTCGTTTAATTTAGATTGATCCAAGGTAGACTTATATTCTAATGAAAAGTGATGAGAATATAAAAAAAGTAAATGAATTGAAGTCTGGTGAGGTTGATCACCCACTACTACCTAAAATTACAAATGATGAGATAGATCTAGAGATTGATACCAAGCGAGACGAAGAAATTACTAGAGATAAACCGCCGCACCACAATTAGGTTTCTTTGCTTTTAGGCGTTGCTTTAGTTTCAGTTTTTACTTCTGGCTTACTTTCACTCTTTGTAGCAGGCTTTGCCCGCGAATCAGTTTTATAAAATCCACTTCCTTTAAAGACAACCCCAACATTGCTATATAGCTTTCGAACCTCACCACCACATTTTGGGCATTTATCAATGGCTGCCTCAGAAAATGACTGAACCGCCTCAAAAGAGTTTTCACACTCATTGCAAAGATACTCATAGGTTGGCATAGGAGATAATCTTAAGGAGGTGGCAAGATAAGGGCTAACTGAGAGGTAAAGGTGGGGTCATGAAGCGTAGTATTCAATTAGTTACCGCACTTTTCCTGACATTAATTTCAATTTCACCAGCGCAAGCAACATCTGTTGTTAATACATCACCAACAGCAGGTTCAGTTCTTAGTGTTGCACCAACTGCAATTACAGTTAAAGCAAATGCCAATCTATTAGCTGGAGCAAACGATTTATCAGTTACCGATCCAACTGGCGCCCGAGTAGATGATGGTTCAGTTCAAATTCAAGGCGCAGTTTTAATGGTTGGTTTAAAACCTTTGAAAAGTTCAGGTCTTTATACAGTTAGTTATACCTTAATGGCAATTGATGATGCTCCGATTACTGGCTCATTTACATTTTTATACAATGCTCCAGATGAATTAGCATTACCAACTCCAGTTCCAACTGATACTTCAATATCAACTTCAACTAATGCGAATCATGTTACTGATATTTTTGTAATTGGATTGATGGTTTTTGCTTTTATATTATTGATATTTTTATCACGATATGCGAGACAAACTTTTAAAACTCCAAGCAAATCTAGCAGGAGAGTCAGACAAAAAAGTAATAGTAAAAAATTTATTAAGTAACGGTGATTAGTTGATTGACATAGCTTCACCCCTTAGTAAAGGCTTAATGGAGCTTGCCGGTGTATTAAGTATTGGCTTGTTACTATCGATTAGTTTTTTAGATAAAGAAATTAAAGGAATAATAAGCAACAATCTCTTGGTAAGAAAAGCGAAGAACTTTATATTTGTATGGTTTCTCTTAACAATCCTATTTATTCTGGTTCAAATTGCATACCTGTTAGAACAACCATTGTCAGCTTCCTTTGATTTAACAGTAATTCGTTCTTACATGACTCAAACCTCAATTGGTAAGAGTTACTTAATTCAAATAATCTTATTGATATTGATATTAATTATTCCGATAAAGAAAATACTTACTTCATATTTTTTATTACTACTCTCAATAATCGCAATCATTGCCCCAGTCTTTCAAAGCCATGGCAGCTCTTCTGGTCACCATGCATTAGCAATTGGTGCTTTAACTGTCCACGTAATTGCTATATCTTTTTGGGTTGGTGGTTTATTTGGATTGACCCAGCTAGATAAAACACAGAAACTAATTGCATTGCCTCGGTTTAGTGCAATGGCACTTTGGAGCGCAATTACAGTGGCAGTTACTGGATCTGCAACAGCTTGGACCAGGTTAGACAGTATTGCTGCTTGGCAAAGTAAATATGGAGTAATTACAATATTAAAGATATTTTTGACTGTAACTCTAATCGGGTTTGGTGCAATCCACCGTAGGTGGATTATTAAATCTGATTTTCCTGCGATTTTTAAACTAGTAATTGCTGAAATAATTATTATGTT
>JBAWYI010000023.1:0-11957 GCA_037143635.1 Actinomycetes bacterium | reverse complement strand
AAGCGCTCATCATGAATTAAATCGGTATAGTTCTTAAGACCTACATACTCTAATTTTTTCTGCGTAACTGAATTTTTATTTGTTAACGAAACATTAAATGACCATGCGATCATGCCGTAAACGAAGATAATTACTGTGATGATGGAAGGGAGTACGAAAAACAGGCCGCCAGCATTAGCCATAAATGGCTTACGTTGGGAGCTTGTTTTTTTCACACTCAATCCCTTCGTCATCTATCTGGTGGGTGGAGCCTAACCAATTGCTATTAAATTAGAAAACTTTGGTGGGCAATCACTTGCCCACCAAAGTTCTTTACTTCTTTTTAGCTATTAAGCCTTGCCAGCTTCGTAAGCTGCAGCAAGATCCTTAGCTAATCCGGCGTTATCTTTGAATCCGCCTGAGAAATACTTACCAACAGCAGCATTGTATGCAGCCATCAGTGCGTTATTTCCATTTACGCCGTGGACAGTTGAACCGACTAAGCGATCCTTCTTCCAATCAGCAGCAGCAGATTTTAGATAATCATCGTACTTGGTTAGATCAGAGTCGGTACGAACCGCAATTGATCCCTTCTTAGGATTAAATGCATCCTGTCCTTCTAGAGAACCGCAAACCTTTAGCCATGCAAGTGCTGCATTGCGATGAGGTGCGCCAACTGGAAGTGTGAATGAATCTGATAGCCATTGGTAAATACCAACAGTTCCTGGAGCTGCTGCGAATGTGTAGTCAGTTCCAAGCTTTAGACCATCTGATTGCCACTGAGCAGATGCCCAGTCGCCCATGATAAAGAATCCTGCTTTGCCAGAAGTTACTAACTTACCTGCATCTGGCCAATCAAGGTTTCCTGCACCCTTATTTCCATAAGAAAGTGCTTTCTGGAAGTTCTTCAATGCTGCAGTAACTTCTGGACCTGTCCATGAAGTTGTGCCTTTGAATAGACCTTCATACTTATCTGGACCCATTGATGCAAGCAGCATGTAATCCATCAAGTGTGCGATAGCCCAGTCACCCTTACCTGCAAGAGCAAGACCAGTTACGCCAGCCTTCTTGAACTTCTCAAGATCTGCAAAGAATTCATCAAGTGTTTGTGGTGCTGCAGTGATTCCAGCCTTTGTTGCTGTTGCTGGATTCCACCATAGAACGTTGGCACGGTGAATGTTTACAGGTACTGAGTAAATCTTTCCATCAACTGTAAGAGTCTTGATTAAATCAGCTGGGAATACTTTGTCCCAACCCTCTGACTGATACAAAGATGTTAAATCTTCTAGCTTGCCAGTCTTTACATAACCATCAAGCTCCATACCAGCATGTGCTTGGAATGAATCAGGTGGATCATTTGCTTCTAGACGGCTAGTTAATACTGCCTTTGCGTTTACACCGGCACCACCAGCAACAGCAGCGTTAATAAACTCTGTGTTTGGGTTTTGTGCTTTGTAAACATCAATCATTCCTTGTAGGCCAGCAGCTTCGCCACCAGATGCCCACCAGGTAAAGATTTCAAACTTTGTGTCTGTGTTAGCAGCATCATTTTTAGATGATGAGCAACCAGTTACCGCAAGGGCAATAGCTGCTGCAGCTGCAACAAGACGAAATGAACTTTTACGCATTCATTTCTCCATTTCTTCTCTATATAGAGTGGAACAACGAGGACCGTCGAACCTGAGTGAATCCTTATACCCAGCGCATAGGTAGTCAACGATGTCGGCCAAATATTGGATTAATAAATGGTTATTTATCTAAACGTTATAAAGCCACATGCTTGATATCTCAAGTACTGGTTAAGGGTCTTTGCTCAGTTGTACCTAACCCCTAATCTTTAGGGTGTGAGCAACAAAAAATATGATCTAGCCAGGCTTTCTACAATTTTCACCGCAGCTTTAGCCTCTGATTGTTTAGATCATATGAATTTACGTAATCAAGTTTTGAAATCAGATATCCAAATGATTTCCGGCGATGGCGTAATGATGGGATATGCATTTCCAGTAAGAGTAGAAGCAGTCTTTACCGCCCCGGAAGTGCCATATGTTGGTTTATTAAAAGCATTAGATGCAGTAGGCCGTGATCAAGTTTATGTAACACCCTCTAATCGAAATAATGGTGGTGATCATCCAGCCGCTTTTTGGGGTGAATTACTTTCAACTGCGTGTAAACATAAAGGTGTAGCAGGTGCCTTAACTGATGGACCGGTAAGAGATACCACCAGAATGCGCGCATTAGGTTTTAAAGTTTTTGGAGTAGAGACCTCTCCCTTAGATATTAACTCCCGCTATGAAGTTGTTGAACATAATGTGCCGGCGGTAATTGATGGGGTAAGAATTAATCCGGGAGATTTAATTGTTGGTGATATTGATGGTGTAGTTGTGATTCCAGTGGCGGCAATTGATGAGGTAATTGCCAGAGTTGAAGAGAAAAACTCTGGCGAAAATTTATTTAGAAATGCAGTGCGAGATGGTATGGCTCCAAGTGAGGCCTTTGCAAAGTATGGAGTTTTGTAAGTGAAACCAATTGTGCAGGTCTCACTTGATTTAACCGATATCAAAGAGGCGATGGAGATGGCGCATACTGCTATGCGTGCTGGTGTTGATTGGCTTGAAGCTGGTACACCATTTATATTGGCCGAAGGTTTGCATGGCGTTAGGGCATTGCGTAGTGAGTTTCCAAATATTCCAGTGGTGGCAGATTTAAAAACAATGGATGGTGGATATTTAGAGGCAGAGATGATGGCAAAGGCTGGTGCTACACATGTTGTAGTAATGGCAAGAGCGCATCCGGAAACAATTAAAGTTGTTGTGCAAGCTGGTAAGGATTACGGCATCACTGTGATGGGAGATAACTTAGGTTGTGAAGATATGGTGGCAGGTGCTCGCCTGTTAGAAGATTTAGGTTGTGGCATGGTTATTCACCATATTGGTTATGACGAGCGACGTGGGATTGCCGCCAGTGGTAAGAAGCCACCTAATCCACTTGATCAATTAAAAGCTGTGGTTGATGCAGTTGGTGTGCCAGTGCAAGCAGTTGGTGGTTTATCTTTAGAGCAAGCAATTGCATCTCCTTCATATGGTGCACCTCTTGTTGTAATTGGCGCACCACTGGCAATTGATGCCGACTCTTTTTCTAAAGGAGCTGGAAATGTTGAAGAGGTACTTAGAAAAATTTGTGAAAAGGTTCATGCATATGGCGATGTTGCTATTACCCCAAGAGTTAAATAAGAAGAGGAAATTATGAAATCTATTGGCGTAGTCAATTTCTCATCCAAGCCAGGCAGTGTTGAATTACAAGAGATCGATCGCCCTATTGCCGGAGATGATGATGTAATTATGCAGGTTGAGGCGGTAAGTGTTTGTGGTTCAGATCTTCATCAATGGCATGGCAGCAACTCCTGGGCGGTTAATTATCCAGTGGTCTTAGGACATGAGTTTTGTGGCGTAATTGCCGAGCTTGGTAAAAATGTAAAAGCTGCAGGTAAGTGGAAAGAAGGTGATCGCGTAGTAACAGAGACTGCGGCAGTAATAGATGTTGATTCACCAATGAGTAGAGCTGGAAAATACAACCTAGATCCAAACCGTAAGGGTTTTGGTTATGGTGTTAATGGTGGAATGACTAGATATGCCAAGGTTGCCTCTCGCTTACTTCATAAAATTCCTACCAATATTTCATTTGATTACGCTGCAATGACTGAGCCATGTGCAGTTGCATATAGCGCAACTATTGCCCCCGGTTTAGTAAAACCAGGTGATCGCATTGTGGTTTATGGCCCAGGTCCAATCGGTGTTTTATCAGTTGCTATGGCTCGTCTTGCTGGGGCTGAGGTAGCGTTAGTTGGATTAGAAAAAGATCGTAATCGGTTAGAGATTGCAAAAAGTTATGGTTGTGAAGTGATTATTGGTGATGCAACCCAATGGGCAAAGGCAGTTGATGGATTAGGTGCTGATGGAGTGGTTGATGCTGCTGGTGTTAGTGCATCTTTAAAACAAGCCCTTGAAGTAATTCGCCCAGATGGTTGGATCTCAAAGGTTGGTTGGGGGCCACAGCCATTAGATTTTTCACTAGATCCATTGGTAGCAAAAAATATAAATTTGCAAGGAAGTTTTTCACATAACTGGCCGATGTGGGAGCGAGTTTTAAGATTATTAGAAACTGGCAAATTAGATTTAAAGCCAGTTCTAGGTGGGGTATTTCCTATTAAAGAGTGGAAAACAGCGTTTGAAAAGATGCAATCTGGTGAGATTCTAAAATCAGTAATAAAGCCTGAGTAATTATGCGCCTAAAAGATAAAGTAATAATTATTACCGGTGCTACCTCAGGTATTGGTAAGGCGATCGCAATTAGAGCAGTGGCCGAAGGCGGCAAGGTTTTAATCCATGGAATTGAAAAGGATGATGGACAAAAGGTTGTAGATCACTTAGGAAAGAGTGCGGCATTATGTATTGCAGATCTTGCAGATCCTGCTACCCCACAAAAGATTGTCGATAGCGCAATTGCAGCCTTTGGCAAGATTGACGCGGTAGTTAATAATGCTGCAATTATTGAGCGAAATAATCTCTCCCAATTAACACCGGAAGCGTTTACCAAAACCATTACCGTTAATTTGCAGTCAGCATTATTTTTAATTCAAGCAGCTTTTCCACACTTAAAAAAGAGTGAGGGAGCTGTATTAAATATTGGCTCAATAAATGCCTACAGTGGTGAATCTTCTTTGCTTGCATACAGTATTAGTAAAGCTGGAATGCAAACGATGACTAGAAATCTTGCAAATGCTCATGGCGCAGATAAGGTGCGAATTAATTTAATAAATCCAGGCTGGATCCTTACCGAGCGTGAGTATGCAGATCAGGTTAAAAAGGGATTACCGCAAGGTTGGCCAGAAAAACTTGGTAAAGACAACATTCCATTTGGCGTAATGAGTACACCGGAACAATTAGCAACAGCTTGTATCTACTGGATTGGTGATGAGTCTCGTCCCTTTACCGGCTCTGTGGTTGATCTTGAACAATTTTCTATTATTGGCAGAAATCCCGAGAAGTAATGCCAAAGTTAGCCGCGTTCCCTAAGGGTTTTATCAAGCAATTAGTTGCAGGTGATATGAGTATTTATGAGTGGATTAAATTAGCTGATGGGCTTCGAGTAGATGGACTTGAGTTCTATAACAACTTTGCCGATGTTAAAGATCCAGCAAATTGGCCAAAGATTCGAAGAGCAGTTGAAGACACCGGCATGGTAATTCCAATGATGTGCGCCTCTCCTGATTTCACAATTCCAGATCCAGCTCTTCGTAAAAAAGAGGTTGAGCATGAGATTAAAGCAATTGAGATGAGTGCAGCCTTAGGTGCTAAGTACTGCCGGGTTTTATCGGGACAGCGTAGAAAAGATATTACAAGGCAGGAGGGTATGGGTTATGTAGTTGATTCAATTAACGCCTGTATCCCGGCTGCAAAAGATTTAGGGATTACATTAATAATTGAAAATCACTACAAGGATGATTTTTGGACTGAGCCAGAGTTTGCGCAGATGATGGATGTATTTGTGGATTTAGTTAGCCGAATTGATTCACCATACTTTGGGGTTAACTTTGATCCATCAAATGCAATTGCCGCTGGTGAAGAACCCCTTGAATTATTAGAGAAAGTTAAGCACAAAGTTCTAACCATGCACGCCT
Organism: Actinomycetes bacterium; assembly: GCA_037143635.1. GTDB lineage: Bacteria > Actinomycetota > Actinomycetes > Nanopelagicales > Nanopelagicaceae > Nanopelagicus. The sequence continues at coordinate 6,301 of JBAWYI010000023.1, read as the reverse complement.
CAGATCGTTACCTTGCCTATGGCACAATCGAAGATCTGCGTAAGGCTGAGGGTGGAACTGCTGGTTATGTTTCGTTTTTTAAACATGGCGTAATTGGTAAGGGATTAAATGATTATGACGCGATTTTTAAGACCTTAAAAGATGTTGGCTTTGATAGCTGGATTTCAATTGAAGATGGCGTTGATGGTATAGAACAAATGCATGAGAGCGCTGATTTCCTACGAGAAAAAATTAAGAAGTATTGGCCTAATTACCAGCCACGATAATATTGTTTAACGGCTTTCCTTCTGCAAGTAAGTTCAATTGAGACTCAATTAATCTTCTAGCTCTTCTTTCAAAAGCAGTTGTATTTCCACCAACATGTGGTGAGATCAATACACCTTTTGCCCGCCAAAGTGGATGATCTTTTGGCAATGGCTCAGGATCTGTAACATCAAGGGCAGCGGTAATTCGACCAGAGTTAAGCTCTTTAATTAACGCATCTGTTTCCACAATTGGCCCTCTGGCAACATTTACTAATAGCGCGCCATCCTTCATTAAAGATAACCGCTTTGCATCAAATAGATGTTTACTTTCTTTCGTAAGTGGCAAAATCAAAATCACTACATCAAGGGATGGCAGGTGCTTATCTAAATCTGCGATTGCAATTGTGTTATCTCGCCCGCTTTGAGTGAAGGCCACAATCTCAACTGCAAAACCAGCCAACATTTTTGCAATAGTGGTGCCAATTGAGCCAAAGCCAATAATGCCGATCTTTCGATCATTTATTGATTTGTTTTTAACATGTACCCAATCTGATTTATCTTGGTTTCGAACAAAATCAGCAAAGCCTCGAAGGGATGCGATAGTTAAACCAACTGCAAGCTCTGCAGTTGAATCATCATGAATACTTTTGCCATTACACAACGTAATTCCGGGGCGGATATATTCAATTGCATCGTCATAACCGGCATTTGGTACTTGTAATACTTTTAAATTTGGCATCTTCTTCGTTAGCTCTAGCGCAGGACGTCCACCCATATACCAAGGAACGTAGAAGGTTATCTCAGATAAATCTCCACCCTCTATTGGAGTTGTGGCAGGTGAAAGACGTTTGAACTTACTTGGCACATTTAAATCATCCCACTGAGTCCAAATTACATGTTCACTCATTACTTAATCCGTTCATTTATATCTTCTGGTGTTACTACAACCTTGTTAACTAAGGTGCCAATTTGATCAACGGTAATCGTAACCAGGTCACCAGCAACAAGTGAAATATCAAGAGGTGGCACGATTCCAGTTCCGGTTGAAAGAATTGCACCAACTGGAAAGTGTTGGCACTTAAATAGGTATTCAATTAAATCATCAAAGGATCGGTTTAATGATTTAAGTGATGTCTCTGCCTGCCAAATGATTGAGCCAGCTCTTTCAATCTTGGCATAAATATCAAGTTTGTCATGATCAACAATCTCCCAAATTGGCCTGATCATTGGGCCAAGGGCATTTGAACCATAATAAATTTTTGCTTGGGAAAGATATAGCGGATTCTCTCCTTCAATATTTCTAGAGGTCATATCATTGCAAATACTCATTCCAATTAACTCACTAAATTTATTTATAACTATTGCAACCTCAGGCTCTGGTACGGAGGTCTTTGCATCCTCTCTAATTCCTACTTCCCCATCAGTGCCAACTGTTCTACGCGCAGTTGCCTTAAAAAATAACTCAGGCCGGTCTGCCTCATAAACTAATTGATAAACATCAGGAATTCCGCTCTCCTCTTTTCGAGCATCCCGAGAACGTTGATAGGTAACGCCTGCGCCCCAAATTTCACTGTCGGCTGCAACTGGGGCAACTAATTTTCCTTTTACCTCTTTCACACTTGGCACTTCATATAATTTACGAAACGCTCCCATGTGAAGAGATAGAGCATCAGATAATGTATTTATGCCCTCAATTTCAAAGTACTTACCATTAATCTCTTTAACTAAATAGTACGGCTGGGTTGGAGTTTGAATTACTGCTAAATGACTCATCTATTAAAGTTCAATTCGATTAACTAGGCCAGATTCATCCAACGCATCCCAAACAGCTGCTGGAATATCTCGATCAAAATCTGCAATATTTGAGTTAATCTCTTTTGCGGTTCTGGAGCCAGTTAATACTGAAACTACCGCAGGATGGCGCAGTGGAAATTGAATTGCTGCTGCGGTAATTGGAATATGAAAATCAGCAAGTAATTGCTGAATCTGTTGTGCTTTTTTGATTAGCTCATCACTTGCTGGTACGTAATCATAATTAGCCCCAGCTACTGGATTAGCTAAAATTCCGGAGTTATAAACGCCACCTACGACTACAGCTGTATTTTTCTTCAAGCACTCTTTAAATAATTGCTCTTGGGCTGATTGATCAAGGAGTGAGAATCTGCCCGCAATTAAAATAATATCTAAATCCATCTCCTTAACAGCCGTAATTGAAGGTGCGCAGTAATTCATTCCAACACCTACACCTTTAATAACTCCTTGCGAGCGCAGTTCATCTAACACTGGGTATGAGTTGGTAATTGCCTCACCAATGCGATCATCGGCATCATGAATATAAACAATATCTATCGCGTCAATCTTTAACCGCTTTAAGCTCCCCTCAATTGACCGCAGGATTGCATCTCGAGAGAAATCAAATACCGGCACTACATCGGGGTCTTTATCAGCAAATCCACTTAATGAGGTATCAGGAACTGGGTTGTTTGGGTCAACTTTATTTAAAACTCTGCCAACTTTTGTTGAAATTACAATCTTCTTACCAGACTTATTTAATCCAGCACCAAGGCGGCGTTCGGCAACTCCATGACCATATAAAGGTGCGGTATCAAAGTAATTAATGCCAGATACAGTTGCAGCCAAAATTGTTGCCTCGGCATCAGATTCGGCAACTGTTGCAGGCCAGCCGCCCATCGGCGCAGTTCCTAGCGCAAGCTTTGTGACATATAGATCTATGCGGGGAATTTTTACTAATTCGCTATGACGGGCCATATTCGCAATAGTATAGGAAGGTGTTGAGATAGTTAATGGTGCTCAACTAATGAGATAAAGGTGAAAGCGGCATGAGTAAAGAGTTTGCTGGTTTGGTTGCGATAGTTACTGGCGCAGGCTCTGGAATTGGTCTTGAGGTTGCAAAGGGATTAACCGAGCGAGGTGCCACTGTCTTTGGCTTTGATATTAACCAAGGTGAGATGGCTTCGGTTGCAACATTTATTAAGTGCGATATTGGCGATGCCACCTCAGTTAATTCAGCCTTTGCTGAATTTAAAAAAGTAAATAGCAAGTTAGATATTTTAATTAATAATGCCGGAATTGGTTCACTAACTACTGTTGAAAACGAAACAGATGAGATTTGGCATAAAGTATTAAATGTAAATGTGGTTGGAACAGCTCGAGTTTCACGGGCTGCCATACCCTTACTTCGCGCAAGTAAATCTGCGGCAATTGTAAATACCGCCTCCATTGCTGGCACAGATGGAATTCCAAACCGGGCTGCATATAGTGCATCTAAGGGTGCAGTTTTATCTTTAACACTTGCTATGGCAACTGATCATCTAGCAGATGGAATTAGAGTTAATGCGGTAAACCCAGCAACAACAGATACACCATGGGTTAAGAAATTACTTGATCAATCACCTGATGCAAAGGCAGCAAGAACTGCACTTGAATCTCGCCAGCCAATGGGCAGATTAGTTTCACCAAGTGAGATCGCAAGTGCAATTATATTTCTAGCTAGCCCTATCCAGGCATCAGTTACCGGCACAACAATAAATATTGATGGCGGCATGCACTCACTTAGGATTCCCAAATAATGCATCCAATAAATAATTATCGATTTGGTGCTTATGCTTTGTTAGCAATGGGGTTAATTAACCTACGTTATCAAACTGGCGCAGAAGCAAATTTATCTAAGAGTTCGGTTTTAATCATAGTTGGCGGCATAACTCTGCTTTTAACCTTTATTCCCCAATTAAGTAATTTTTTCATGAAAAAAACCGTTAAATTGTTAGCCTTGGCATTGTTGGCAGTTTTTATTGCTTACGGCATATTGATTTAATAAATGGAGCTTGCGCAAATAAAAGAGCAGTGGAATTTAGTATTAGATCTACTGCTAGAAAAAGATCGAATCGCCTGGCTAGCATTTTTTGATGCCAGATTGGTTTCATTTGAAAATAATCAATTAACCTTAGATTTTTCTGATAGTCAAAAGTTTGCTAACCCGCATGATTTTAAGCAATCACGTAATCCAGACCACACTCAGTTACTTATTAGCGCGATTAAAACAGTTTTAGGGATTACACCAGCGATAATAGAGCGATGAAGCGCCTAGCCCTATTTTTAGCAGTTGTACTTACTTGCAGTATTTTCATGCCAATTGCAAGTGCAGCTACTGCAAAAACTTCAATTTCATTTGAAGTGCAGAGCACACCAAATGCGGGCGAATCATTGGTTACCTTCTATGGACAGGTTAAACCGGCAGCTAAGGGCACAGTTGTAATTAGTTCATTTGATGGCGTGGCTTGGAAAGAGAGTACATTAAAAACTACCTCAACTAGTAGTGGGCTTTGGCGGATTACTACCGTGGCAACTGCGATTAAGGCTGAGGGTCAATACAAAGCAACTGTAACTATTGGCAAAAAGAAAACACTTTCAAAGCCAGCTAATTTTAAGGTTGATAACTCCAAGACTTTTGCAGATTCAAACGCTCTATTTATAACGGCTGAGACCAGTAAATTAACGGGTGGGCGCATCCAGGGCTCTGATGTAAGCAGATGGCAACATCCAAATGATAAGCCAATTGATTTTAAGAAGATGTTTGATGCTGGAATGCGATTTGTTTTAATTAAAGCAAGTGATGCGCAAGAGGCAGCAGATATTGAGACTATGAAGTGGTTGGTCGGCGATAGAAATGCAGCCCAGGCCGCCGGTCTTTACACCGGCATGTATCACTTTGCATACCTGCCAAATAGTGAAGACTCTGAGTATGTGATTAGAGATGCGAAGGCGCAGGCCCAGAAAGTTATTTGGCGGCTTGCTTCCTTAGGCGGTTATAACGAACGAGATTTACCACTTGCTCTTGATTTAGAAAATAACTGTGTGAAGAAGAATAAATCTGGCGTTTGTATTAAAACTATGTCCCGAAGCATGGTCACTCTTTGGGCAGAGACGTGGCTTAAAACAATTGAAGAGAAAACCGGACGTAAACCATTTTTATACTCTTACTCACAATTTTTAGAAGGCTCCACATCACGTAGTGAAACACTTCGCCAATATCCACTTTGGATTGCACACTATGGCGTTAATCCGGCAGATCCAATTGCCCAACCTGGGCTTAGGCCATCAATTGGTTGCTTTGTTCATTCTTGGAGCAGCGCAAACTGTTCATCGCAGTGGCAGATTTGGCAATACTCATCTTGTGGAATTGGAAGTAAGTACGGCGTACCAAGTGCTCGCCTTGATTTAAATGTTTTTAGAGGAACACCGGAAAACTTTCTTGCGTTAATTCAAGGAAAGTGGCTACCTGATGTTGTTGATTTAATGCCAATAAATGAGCCCACCAAAATGAATTTGATATCAGTTGCAGCCACAGATACAAATGATCCGGTTGAGGTTAATGTTGAAGTATTTAGAAATATTGGCACACCAGTAGTTACCGGCACTGTGGTATTTAGGCCAATTGATCCTTCGATAAAGGTTAAAAAACAAACCGCTGTCAGGTCAGCAAGTGGAAGGTGGGAATTAACAATTGAAGGATTACCTGCTGGATTAACCGCTGGTACATTAAATTATGTTGATATCTCAAAAACACATTCTGATAATGAGCTACCGCTTTCGATCAATTTAATGGTTGGTCCAATACTTCCAACACCAACGCCAACTCCTAAGCCAACTACCACTAAGGCTCCCGTTGATTCTTGTGCTAAACAAATAAAGCACTAACCCTTTGCACTACAGTTAACCCTTATGAAACACTCATTGCCCGGTGGGATTAATCGAAGTGATCTCAAACTTTCTGACGGTAGAACTATTTCTTATTACGATCACGCAGAAATTGATAGAAGTGCCGTTGATAAAAGAAAAGATGAAGCACAACCTGGCATTGGCCACCTTCGCCTTGATCCACTAGTTAACGAGTGGGTTTCAGTTGCATCCCACCGTCAACACCGAGTTTTCTTACCGCCTAAAGAGTTGTGTCCATTGTGTGCGACAAGTGGGGATAAATTAACTGAAATCCCAGATAAAGATTATGAGGTAGTTGTTTTTGGTAATCGCTCCCC
>JBAWYI010000022.1:0-11996 GCA_037143635.1 Actinomycetes bacterium | reverse complement strand
CAAGAAGTAGTTGTTCTTTATTAATTAAAAAGTAAGAAAAGAGTGCGATCACAATTAAATTATTAATAACCGGCGCCCACATCATTGGGCCAAACTTGCCTTTAGCGTTAGCAATTTGCCCAAGGAGAGAAAATAGTCCTAAGAAAAAGATTTGCGGTAGGCAGTAACGCATCAAAGAGACTGTGATTGCAAACTCAGGCCGGCCGGCATACTCGGGGGCATAAATATTTACGATTTTATCTGCAAGCAAAATTCCAATAACGGTGATTACAAAAAGAAAGGTAAGGGTTGCAGTAAATAATCTAGAGATAAATGCTGCGCCATGGTCGGTATCCCGCAGTGATCTAACTATTTGAGGCACAAAAACAGCGGTTAGTGCGCCACCAATAATTAAGTTATACAAAATATTTGGCATGGTATTTGCCACGTTGTAGGTATCACCCAGTATTGCAGTTCCAAGTAATGCAACTAATAAAAGATTTCTTACTAAACCAGTAACTCTTGAGGCGATTGTGCCAAGTGCCATAAATGATGAATCGCGCACTAACCGTTCATCTGACATTATTTTCGCCGCCTAACTCTGCGCACGCTTTGAACCAAAATCGCAATAAATAAAAGTACCGCAGCACCTGATGTAATCCAGGTGGCAACTGGGCTAATTACTGAAAGTTTTAAGTTTATATATACGGGATATCCAACTGGCTTATTTTCAAGATTTGTAAGTTGGGCTAATAACTGCGAATCTCCTGGGGCTAACACCTGAACCGGAAGCAACACCTGCTGCTTTGATTTAGGCAAAAGATCAATTATTTCAACCGGTGCTACCTCAACCTTGCTATTAATCGCCCTAGTGCTTAATTTTAATTTAACAGTTGAATTAAAATCATTAACAATTGTTACCGGCAACTCTTCAATCTCTGAGGTAACCGTGAACTTTGTGCTCTTAATTTTCAACTTACTTCGCATTTTAGTAATTGATTGATCATAATCTATAATTAAAGTGTTTAACCTCTTATCTTCAATGTTCGGATTTAGTAGTTGCATAAGACGCAGCTGTTCAACTGATAACTCTTTTTGCCCTACCAATGAAGAGAGTAAATCTATTTGCCGCTGGGCATATTTAAGTATATTTATGGTTGGCTTACTAAGGCTTTGTTGCGTAGTGTTAAAAGCAAGCACTCCATCAGTTGCCTTACCTAAAACCGCTTCCAAACTTATTTTACTAATTGCATTTAAGTAAGCGGTATCATCTTTTGATATCTGATCAATCCAATAGCCAGAAGGATTTCCGTAAGGCAGTGATGAAACTCTTTCAAATCTGGTTACCTTTTTAAATTGCGCTAACCATTGTGTTGCAACAATTTGTCCAGAGGCTACTGCGCCATCCTGAACGCCATAACCATTACTCATAGCAACAATCTCGCTAATAGTGGCGGGATCAATCTGCCATATCGTTGCTGAATTATTGCGAGCAAATATTAAAGCGCCCAGCTCACCAGTTGGCGCAAGTTTTTGAGCTAGTAAATCATCAAAGAAGACCCCATCACTTAATCGGTGGGTGGGCTCACTAATTACAACAACTGTTGCAGCATTTGAGGTAGGGGATATAAAAAAAGTTAATAAAAGAAAAGTGATTAATAGAGTGAGAAATCTCCTCACGGTGTTAATTGTCCACTCTTAGCGATTAATTTTCGTTCATCAGGATAAGCCAACTTGCTTACTATTTCCTCAATTGGAAACCAGGCCACATCATCAACCTCAGTAACTTGCGGAGCTAATTTTCCGCCAACTTCAGCAAATAAAAAATGGTGGACAGTTTTATGAATTCTTTTACCACTTGCCATAAACCAAAAATCAATTACACCTAATGATCTAGTGATCTCACTTTTAATCCCAGTCTCCTCGGCGACCTCACGGATTGCAGCTTGCTCTGGTGTTTCACCCTCTTCAATATGTCCTTTGGGAAGTGACCAAAGCAATCTTTCATGGGAGGCATCTTTTGGATCTAATCTGCCAATTAATAATCCTTTTGTGCCAGTTTTATCAACCACCAAACCGCCAGCACTTACCTCATCAACTCGCTTTGCATATTTAACCCGCGGGGTATTTTTTCCACCCTGATTACCTTTATTATTTTTACGGTTACTTGAATTATGTTTTTTAGCGGGCTTACCAGAACCACTATTTTGCGCACCCTTGCGGGGAGAGCTTAAATCCTGATTGCCACCCGCATTATCTGCTGGGGTCATAAAGATAAGGATACTGCCTTCGCCCCTAACCCACTCGGCTACAACCCACTCTGCTCTAACCTAGTACCACCGTGAAAACTCCACTTAACGCTGCCGCACAACTTGCGATCACCACACTTACAGCGCAAGCACCAGAGGCAACAAAATTAGCAATTGCTTTTAAAGCAGCTGGATTTAAATTAGCGCTAGTGGGTGGACCAGTACGTGATGCAATCTTGGGTCGACTTGGTAATGATTTAGATTTCACAACTGATGCACATCCAAAAGATTGCGAAAAAATATTAAATAAATGGGCAGATTCAGTTTGGGATATCGGCGCAGCTTTTGGCACAGTCGCTGGGAAAAAAGGCGACATCACGGTTGAGATAACTACATATCGAAGCGAAAGTTATAACTTAGATTCTCGCAAACCAAATGTTGAGTTTGGTAAAACTATTGAAGCTGATTTATCGAGACGTGATTTCACAATTAACGCAATGGCATTAGAGCTAACAACTGATGAACCAACATTTATTGATTTATATAATGGAGTAAGTGATCTTCAAAATAAATTAATTAAAACTCCAGGCAAGCCAGAGGATTCATTTAGTGATGATCCACTGCGAATGATGCGGGCAGCAAGATTTATGAGTCAGTTAAATTTTGAGATTGACCCAGCAGTTGTATCAGCAATAAAGAGCATGGCCGGTCGGCTTGAAATAATTTCAGCAGAGCGAATCCGGGATGAGTTTATTAAAATAATGATGAGTGATAATCCCCGGCTTGGAATTACCCTGCTTGTTGAATCTGGTTTAGCTGAGATCTTTTTACCTGAGATTCCAAAGTTAAAACTAGAAATCGACGAACATCATCACCACAAGGATGTTTATGAGCACTCATTAACTGTCTTAGAACAAGCCATCGCATTAGAGGCAAGAGTTGGTGGGCCTAATTTAACTCTACGTCTTGCCGCATTACTTCACGATATTGGTAAGCCTAAAACTAAAGAGTTAATTGCAGGCGGTGGGGTTTCATTTCATCACCATGAGGTAGTTGGCGCACGCATGGGTAAAGAGCGAATGAAAAAACTACGGTTTGATAATCACATTATTAAAGATGTCGCTCAATTAATCTTTTTACACCTTCGCTTTCATGGTTATGGCAATGGCGAGTGGACAGATTCTGCTGTGCGCAGATATGTAAGAGATGCTGGTGAACTACTTACCCACCTACATCTATTAACTAGAGCTGATTGCACAACCCGTAATCAAAAAAAGGCGGAAGGTTTAGCAAAAACCTATGATCAATTAGAGGCGAGAATTGCATTGTTAATGGAGCAAGAGGAGTTAAATAAGATTCGCCCAGATTTATCTGGTGAACAAATTATGGAGATCTTAAGTATTAAGCCTTCACCAGCAGTGGGTAAGGCGTATGACTTCTTGCTTGAATTACGGCTTGAACATGGCCCACTTGGTGAAGAAAAAGCTAAGCAGGAGTTACTTAATTGGTGGAAGGTGCAAAAGTAGATTTACGCATCAAAACAGCTGCTGCAAATAAACATATCAGGGCAATCACAATTGGCAATGTTGGTGTTGAGCCATTATCTGGCAATAACAGAGCCGCAGTAATTGCACCAATAACAATGCCAGCATTTACTGCAACATCATAAAAAGCAAATACTCTTCCCCGGTACTCATCCTTTATCTTTGATTGCACCAGCGCGTCATTTGTTACCTTAATTGCCTGACCACATAAACCAACGAAAAATGCACTTGCAATCATTGAAATGCGATTAACGTTTAATGCATAAATTAATAAAGGTGGAACGCAACATAACATCATCACTCGCATCCATTTATGTCTACCTAATTTAATAACTCCATATGGTGAAATAATTGCACCGATTCCAATACCTACTCCAGCTATCGCAAGAGCACTACCAAAGCCAGCCAAGCCTGCATCTGGATTTGCTGGATCATTAAATGAGTTTCGCTCTAATAAAAGCGCCATTAATGTTAAAGCGGTAATTCCACCTCGCTGCATTCCAACGGCAACTATGCCCCGCAGCGCATCTTTATGAGCGCGCAAAATATTTAAACCCTCTAACACCTCTTTAAATCCCTTGCTTTCAATTGATACTTCATGGGGTGCTGGGCCGATTTCAAATTTTGTTAACCGGTAAGTGCTTAGGGCTGCAAATAAAAATCCAACGCAGGCAACGAGAATCACTAGTGAATCGGCGAAGTCTGCGCCAGAGGTTTTACTAATTAAGTTTTTAATTGCAATACCTAAACCACCACCGATTACCACCCAAATCGTGCCGCCAGTAACAGCTAAGGCGTTAGCAGCAATTAACTCCTCTTTTTTAACTAACAACGGCAACCCAGCGGAGAGGCCAGATAAAATTAATCTATTAATTCCAAATGCAAATAAAACAAAGAGAGTAAGCACAATCCCAGTTGAACTATTGTTAATTAACCAAGCGATCACTAATAAATTTAGAGCTCTTAAAAAATTACAATTCCTAACTATTCGCTGCCGTGAGTAGCGATCTAGGAAGGTGCCAACATAAGGGCCGATTAATGAGTAGGGCAATAAGACAACTGAAAAGGCAAGTGCAGCTGAGATTGCATTAGGGGCTCGTTCTGGTGAGAATAAAACAAAACTAGCTAATGCTGATTGAAATAAACCATCTGTTAACTGCCCGCTCCAGCGAATCGTAAGTATTCGGTTTAATCTAGAGCCGCTACCGACCGGCCAAATTCCCATAAGGGCAAGCGTAGTTATTAATTTAGGATTAACCTTGGATCTTATGTTAGCCACGATGCGATCTTCGATCGATTACTCACTCAGTAAGAGACGAACCCTAATTGCACTTTTTCAAGGCGCTGCCAGTGCAATGGATGCATGTGATGCTGATCCGTATTTAAGAAGAGCAGCTAAATATCATGGCGAGTTAACCAATCGTTCTTGCCCTGTTTGTAAGAAGTTAAAAATTGTTGAGCTGCGATACGCCTTTGGTGATCAACTCGGCCAATACTCAGGTCGGATTAAGAATCAAGCAGAGTTAATCCAAATGCAAAGTGAGTACGGAGAATTCCGCGTCTATGTTGTTGAAATCTGCACCGATTGTCATTGGAACCACCTAGTCGAATCCTTTTTATTAGGTGATGGCAAATATAGAAAGCCACCACGAAAGGTTCGCACCTTAGCCGATGAGGATTAGCGGTAATCTTGCCGCGTGAGCAATCTAATTGAAAAACTGCCAAGACTTGGCTTCTTAGTAGTTGGCTTTTCATTTGTTGCCGGAGTATTCCTATTTGGTTTTGCCTACTTCACAGTTTCAATTCCAGATCCAAATGCTTATGTAAATAGCCAATCAACAATTATTCAATATGCCGATGGAAGTGAGATCGGCCGAATTGGTTCTGAGAATAGAACTGTTGTTACATTAGCTGAAATTCCAGTACAGGTAAGAAACGCGGTAATGGCAGCCGAAGATAGAAGTTTTTATTCAAACCGAGCATTTAGTCCAACCGGTATTGCCAGAGCGGTTTGGAATAACTTAAGAGGTGGCTCACTGCAAGGTGGATCAACGATCACTCAGCAGTATGCCAAGACTGCATTTTTAACACCTGAGCGATCAATTCAGCGAAAAATTAAAGAGTTAGTAATTGCAATAAAACTTGAGAATCAATTTACAAAGGATCAAATTCTTGAAAATTACTTAAACACAATTTACTTTGGCCGCGGCTCATATGGCGTGCAAACTGCATCCCAGGTTTACTTTGGCACCACAGTTGATCAATTAACTACCGCTCAATCTGCGATTTTAGCCAGTCTATTAAGAAGCCCAGGGCTTTATGACCCAGGGTTTAAAAAAGAGAATTTGCCGCGCCTTGAACAAAGATTTAAATATGTTATTAATGGAATGGTCGATGCAAACTGGTTGAGTAAAGAGGATGCTGCCAAAGTTAAATTCCCAATAATAAATCCAAGAGTTAGCTCTGGCGCACTTGCTGGCCCGAAAGGTTATGTAATCTCCTGGGTTGAACATGAGTTAAACACTTTAGGTTTTACCGACGAGCAATTATTAATTGGTGGTTACATAATTAAAACCACATTAGTAAAAGATGCCCAAGAGGCTGCAGTTACAGCGGTTAATAAAGAGGCGCCGGTTAAAGCTCCAGATAACCTACATATTGGTTTAGTTGCAATTAAACCTGGTACTGGTGAGATCTTGGCAATGTACGGTGGAAAAGATTATTTGAAGTATCAATTTAACGCTGCTACCCAAGGTATTGCCTCTGGTGGCTCATCATTTAAACCATTTGCATTAGTTGCAGCGTTAGAACAAGGAATTCCACTTACCTCAGTATGGAATGGTGATTCACCAAAGGTTTATGACGATGGAATTGGCCGGCCCTATGTTGTAAATAATTATGGTGGTGAAACTTGGGGAGATATGTCTTTACTTAATGCAACTGTGCACTCCGTAAATACTGTTTACGTACCCCTTGGAATTAAAGCCGGTGTTGAAAAGGTAGTAGATGTTGCCCGCCGTGCTGGCATTCCCGAATCAGTTGAGATGATTGCTTCCCCTTCAGTAACACTTGGTTCATCAAGCCCACATGTAATTGATTTAGCAAATGCTTACGCTACCTTTGCCGCCCAAGGTGTTTATGCCAAACCATTTATTATCAATGAGGTACAAGGACCAAATAAAGGAATCTTGTATCAAGGAAGAATTCAAGCCCAAGAAGTCTTTAGAAAAGATGTAATGGCAGATTTAACTTATGCTTTAAATCAAGTAACAATTAGAGGAACGGGTGCGATAGTTGGCGCTCGCCTTGGCCGTCCCGCAGCTGGTAAAACTGGAACATCAAATGACAACGCATCTGCTTGGTTTAATGGTTACACCCCAGAGGTTGCTGCCTCAGTTGCTTTCTATCGTGATGATGCAACTCAGTCACTAAATGGAATTGGCGGATTAAATTCAGTAACTGGTGGATCCTTCCCAGCTCGAATTTGGGCTGAGTTTGTTAAAGGTTATTTAGGTAAAGCACCAATACAAGATTTTCCAGCAGCAGCAAATATTGGTGGCACAGAGCCAATTAATTTTATTAATGCAGTTCCACAAATGGATCCAGCATTAATTCCAACCCCTACGCCAACACCTAAGAAAAAGAAGTAAATCTTGCTTACCAAAATGGTAAGTAAATCCTTCATAGCAGCAATCTTTACTAGTGCGCTGCTTTCATTTCTAAAATTTAACCACTGTCGACTTAATAATTGGGCCTCCCCAGATAATTACATCCACGCCTGCTATACCGATATCCCAGCCTTATTTTCTGAACGAGGTTTAGACACCAACACCTTTCCTTATCTATCACCAACAAACTCAATTGAGTACCCGCCAATAATTGGTTTAGGAAACTGGCTGATTAGCTTTATTACGCCAAACACAAACTCACACCGCTGGTTTTTTGATATAAATGTTTTATTGATAACTATTCTTTTTTTTGGTTGCACGGTAATTGTTAAAAAACTGCAACCACAATTTACCTACCTTTTCCTTTTTGCTCCAGCAGTTATAGTCAGCCTTTTTATCAACTGGGATATCTGGGCGGTGATTACCGCACTTCTTGCGATTTATTTCTTTGATCAGAAAAAATTTGAGCCAAGTGCCATCTGGCTTGGCGTATCGATCGCTACTAAATTTTTCCCCATTGTTTTACTACTTCCAATCGCAGTTATTTTTTATCGAAATAAAAAAGTGAAGGAATTGTATAGGTATTTGCTTACTACATTTATAATCTGGGCAGCTTTTAATCTACCGATAATGTTTTTCTACTTTGATGGTTGGTGGCGGTTTTATAAATTAAATCTTGAGCGAAGCTCAGATTTTGGCTCCATTTGGTATGGGCTCTCCTTATCAAATATAAATCTGCCATCCCTTAATTTGATTTATTTACTACTTTCTATTGGATTATTTGCAGCTTTTACTTTTTACTTAATTAAATTAAAGAAAACTCCAAAACTATCCCAGGTGGCATTATTTGCCGTAGTTATTTTTACAACTGTAGGAAAGGTCTACTCACCACAGTATGTTTTATGGCTTACCCCGCTTGCGGTAATTGCTTTAACAAATAGTAAGCAACAAATTACTTTTTGGTTTTGGCAAGCAACTGAGATTATTTATCACCTAGCTATTTGGCAGTACTTAGCCCTATTCACTGGTGCACACTTTGGCCTGCCAGCTGGTGGTTATGTAATTGCGATTGCACTTCGAGTGGTTGGAATTTCTACCTTTACCTATGTATTAATGCGGGATTTATCCAGTACTTCCACAGGAAAATTGAGCGCAATTTCGCGCTGACGGACATGGCGGTTATCCTTACGCCTAACACCTGCCGCGGAAATCCCGTGGCCGCTTTAGTCCAGAGGTGGTTTTAAATGCGTCGCTATGAACTCATGGTCATTTTAGATCCTGATTTAGAAGAGAAAACCGTATCCCCAAGTCTTGAGACTTATCTAAAGATAATCAAAGATGGTGGCGGTAAGGTAAATAAGTTAGATATCTGGGGTAAAAGACGGATGTCCTTTGAAATAAATAAAAAGGGCGAAGGAATTTACGCAGTTATCGATATGCAGTCAGAGCCAGCACCAGTTAAAGAGTTGGATCGTCAACTTAATTTAAATGAGTCGGTTCTACGCACCAAAGTTGTACGCCCAGAGTAAATCCCCAAAGATAAATAACAAGCATCCAAAGTAGATAAGGGAGAAAATAAAATGGCAGCAGGCGATACCAACCTAACCATGATCGGTAATTTGGTTAATGACCCAGAGTTGCGCTTCACACCAAGCGGTGCGGCAGTTGCAAAGTTCACTGTGGCATCAACACCACGTTACTTAGATAAGAACACAAATGAGTGGAAAGATGGCGACAGCCTCTTTTTGCAATGCCAAATTTGGCGACAAGCAGCAGAGAATGTTGCTGAGTCTTTAACAAAAGGCATGCGCGTAATTGTTTCTGGTCGATTGAAACAACGCTCTTATGAAACTAAAGAGGGTGAAAAGCGCACTGTGTTTGAGGTTGAAGTTGATGAGGTCGGACCTTCACTTCGCAATGCAACAGCTAAGGTAACAAAAACTGCTCGCCAAGCCGGTACCGGTTACACCGCACCAGCTAGTGAGACACCAACGGCATCAACTGATGATCCTTGGTCGGCAGCGCCAGTAGGCGGCGGCTGGTCAACGACACCAAGTGATGACACACCACCCTTTTAATCACTAACCAACCATTCCTGTTTTAAATAACAGGGCCCTAACCTAAGGAGCACCACAGTGGGAGCAAGAAGTAATAAAACGCTTAGAGAAAAAGCTAAGCAATCAAAATCTGCAGCAGCAGCTGCGGCGATGAAGAAGTTTAAAAAGAAACCATGTTCTTTTTGTCGCGACAAGGTGACCTATATTGATTACAAAGATATAGCTACCTTGCGCAAGTACATCACCGATCGAGGCAAGATTCGCTCTCGCCGAATTACCGGTGCTTGTACCCAACACCAACGAGCAGTTGCCGCTGCGGTTAAAAATAGCCGCGAGATGGCGCTTCTGCCTTACACCTCAACTGCGCGATAAGGAGATAAATAAAAATGAAATTAATCCTTACTCGAGAAGTATCTGGCCTAGGTGGCGCAGGTGATGTTGTAACTGTTAAAGATGGTTACGGCCGCAATTTTCTATTAGCAAGAGGTGCTGCAATTGTTTGGACTAAGGGTGGTGAGGGCCAGATTGAGGGAATCAAGCGCGCTCGCACAACTCGTCAGATCCGAGACCTTGATCATGCTAAAGAGATCAAAACAAAGCTCGAGAAAGCCAATGTGATTGTTAAGGTCAAAATTGGTTCAACTGGAACTATGTTTGGTTCAGTAACAGATAAGGCAATTGTTGCTGCAATTAAGAGTGCAACCAGTGAGACAGTTGATCGTCATAAGATCAAGATGGATAAGCACATTAAAAAGGTTGGAAAGTACACGGTAAAGATTGCACTTGAATCTCAAATCGTGGCAAATGTGCCAATCAGTGTGGTTAGCGATAAGTAATTAATAAATTACCAAGCCCTCCAAGAAATTGGGGGGCTTTTTTATTGGCTATCAAATAATGAGATAATCAGATATTTCTTTCTCCACATGTAAAGGTAAGTATTTGCGCTCAATTTAACTTAAGATAAATACTTATCCACTACTTATTAACACTTACCCACATCCTCATCCACCGCAATCCCCAGTTATTACACAGGTGAATACACAGGGTTAGAACTCATGTTACTTCTTGCCGCAAATAAAGATTATCTTTGCCTCCTAGGCATAAAACAATTGATTTTAAGTGGTTTTATTAGATTGTCAGTGGCAGATGGGAGCCTTTGTTTATGAGTATCGCCGAGTTCCCAAGAGATTCCAGCAGAGCTAAAAACAACGCTGCTGAGTTTGAGCGCACACCACCACAAGATGTAATTGCTGAACAATCTGTATTAGGTGGAATGCTGTTATCAAAGGATGCCATTAGTGATGTAGTAGAAATTTTAAGAGAACGTGATTTTTATCGACCAGCACATGAATTAATTTATGATGCAATTGTTGATTTATATGGCAGAGGTGAACCTGCTGATCCAGTAACAGTCTCAGCAGAATTAACCAAACGTGGTGATTTAGTTAGAGCAGGTGGCGCACCATATCTGCACACACTTATCTCATCTGTTCCAACTGCAGCTAATGCTGGTTACTACGCAAAGATTATTCGCGAACGCGCAATTATGCGCCGCTTAGTTGAAGCTGGCACAAAGATTGTTCAACTTGGTTACACCGATGAGGGTGAAGTTGATGACGCTGTTGATCAAGCACAAGCTGAGGTTTATGCAGTAACAGAGCGACGAGAGTCAGAAGATTATGTGCAATTATCTGAGTTACTTCCGGCAGCCTATGATGAGATTGAAAAGATTTCATCCGGTGTTGCAGGTGAAGGTGTTAAGACTGGCTTTAAAGATTTAGATGCATTAACAAATGGTTTTCATCCTGGAAATATGATTGTTTTAGCAGCACGTCCTGCGGTTGGTAAATCAACACTTGGTTTAGATATTGCTCGTTACGCATCTATTCACAAACGTGAAACCTCAGTTATTTTCTCACTTGAAATGAGCCGTTCTGAAATCACAATGAGAATGCTCTCTGCCGAAGCACGAGTGCCACTTAATAACATCCGCTCTGGCCAATTAGGTGAAGAGGAGTGGGCAAAGATGGCTCGTCGTATGGGTGAGATCTCAGATGCGCCATTATTTATTGATGATTCACCCAATCTTTCATTGATGGAAATCCGGGCAAAATCACGCCGGCTTAAACAACGCCATGATTTAAAGTTAATTGTGATCGACTACTTACAACTTATGACCAGCGGCAAACGAGTTGAAAACCGCCAGCAAGAGGTCTCTGAGTTCTCTCGTCAATTAAAGTTATTAGCTAAAGAGTTAAATGTGCCAGTAGTTGCAATCTCACAGTTAAATCGATCTCCTGAGCAACGTTCTGATAAGAAGCCAATGCTTTCTGATCTTCGTGAATCTGGTTCGATTGAGCAGGATGCGGATGTGGTTATCTTGTTACACCGTGAAGATTTATATGACTCACAAAATCGATCAGGTGAGGCAGATTTGATTGTGGCAAAGCACCGAAACGGTCCGACTAGAACAATTACCGTATCAGCTCAACTTCACCT
>JBAWYI010000021.1:0-13191 GCA_037143635.1 Actinomycetes bacterium | reverse complement strand
TTAATGCTTTAGGATCTTTATCAATTAACAAAACTTGATGGCCGTTTTCTAACAATTCACGGGCAATGGCTCTGCCAACATTTCCAGCTCCGGCAATGGCAACTCTCATCAGGCACCCTCTGGTGATTTAGAAAGTGTTTGTTCTATTGCAATTATTTTCTTATCGTTTGCAAGAACGTGCACAAGATCTCCCTCTTGCAACACAGTGTGTTCATCCGGAAGTAATGCTTCACCTAAGCGAGTAATAAAGGCAACTCTGGCATCGGTATTTTTCTCAATTAAAGTAACTGGTTCTCCATACCAACCTTTATGAAGACTGACCTCAACTAGTTCAACTGTGCCAGTTGCATCACGCCATTCAGATTTTGTTCCATCCGGAGTTAGTCGCCGCATAATTTGATCAGTCGTCCAAAGAACAGTGGCAACTGTTGGAATACCAAGGCGCTGATAAATTTCAGCTCTACCTGGATCATAAATTCTTGCAACTACGTTCTTAACGCCAAAATTTTCACGAGCAACTCGCGCAGCTAAAATATTTGAGTTATCACCATTTGAAACGGCGGCAAATGCATCTGCTTTTTCAATTCCAGCTTCCAGTAAAGTGTCCCGATCAAAGCCAACACCAGCAATTGTTCGACCATTGAAGTCAGCGCCTAGTCTTCGGAAAGCCTCACGGTTTTGGTCGATAACGGCAACGGTGTGTCCGGCTTTTTGAAGATCAACCGCCAAGGTCGAACCGACGCGACCACAACCCATTATTACTACGTGCACAAAGTACAACTTACACCCATAGGCTCACTCCTATGGAATCAAACGCTCAAGAGCGGTTAAAAGTGGGTGAAGTAATCGAGGTCCAAATTGGCCCGGTTGCACATGGCGGACACTTTGTCGCACGTTATAACGGGCAAGTTATTTTTGTTCGACATGGCATCACAGATGAGTTAGTAAAAATAAAAATAACATCAGTCAGCTCAAAGATTGCTCATGCTGATGTAATTGAAGTATTAAAACCATCAGAGAATCGAGTATTACCACCTTGTAAATACGCTGGTAGCTGTGGAGGTTGCGATTTCCAACATATTGAAATAAAAGCACAACGAGAATATAAGAGTGCAATAGTAAAAGAGCAGTTCTTAAGAATCGGAAAGATGGATTTAGATGCATTAGGTTTTGATTTAAAAGTTCAAGCACTTGAGCCAACAAATGGATTGCACTGGCGCACCCGAATGGATTTCGCAGTCTCACCTCAAGGTGGGATTGGATTCTTTGGTGCTAGGAGTAATGAAGTAGTTGAGATCAAGGATTGTTTAATTGCCGATGAACGAATGAATGTTGCTGAGCTATCGGGTAGAAGTTGGAAATCAGATGCTCGAGTTGAGGTGGCGGTTTCAAGCACAAATGAAATTTCAGTAATGAGATCTGGCAGAAGTATTAGCGGACCAACTCAGATTGTTGAACAAGTTGGTGGTAATTCATTTAAAATCTCACCAGTATCTTTCTGGCAAAGCCATAAAGCAGCCCCTGTCGAGTTAACAAAAGCGGTATTAGCTTTGCTCGGAATAAAAAATGGTGACAATGTTTGTGATCTTTACTCCGGCGTTGGTTTATTTGCCGCTGCAATCCTTAAAGAGGTCGGCGACCGTGGCTTTGTTACATTAATTGAGAGTGATAAAACTGCGGTTACAGATGCACGTAAGATATTTTTAAACAAAGAAAACGTAAAGATTTTACAAGGTTTAGTTGCGCAACAACTTGCAGTTGTTAAGCGAGCAGATTTGATATTGCTTGATCCACCAAGAACTGGCGCCGGTGAAGTCGTTATTCAGCAGATGGTGAAATTTAAACCGCGAAAAATTGTTTATGTTGCATGTGATCCAGCAGCATTAGCTAGAGATGCAAAAACTTTAGAAGAGTCTGGTTATAAGTTAGATCACATCCAAGCCTTTGATCTTTTCCCAATGACTCAGCACATCGAGTGCGTGGCTGGATTTTCGCCCGTAAAGAGATAGGATTAGCGTTAAGAAATAGAAAGTGGGTGTGGGGCGTTGAGTAAGAACTCATTTAAGGCCAAAACCACACTAGAAGTAGCCGGCAAAATTTACGAAATTTTTGATATCACTGCTTTTGCTGAAGCCAAGGATCTTCCATTTAGCTTAAAAGTTTTACTTGAAAACCTACTTCGCACTGAAGATGGTGCCAATATAACTGCTGAGCAAATAAAAAAGCTGGCAAATTGGGACCCATCAGTTGAACCTGATACTGAAATTCAATTTACTCCTGCTCGAGTAATTATGCAGGACTTCACTGGAGTTCCTTGCATCGTCGATCTTGCAACTATGCGAGAGGCGATTGCTGATTTAGGTGGGGATCCAGCAAAGGTAAATCCACTTTCACCAGCAGAATTGGTAATTGATCACTCAGTAATTGCAGATCTATTTGGCACTAAGGATTCATTTGAACAAAATGTTGATATTGAATACCAAAGGAATAAAGAACGCTATCGGTTCTTGCGTTGGGGGCAAAGTGCATTTGATGAATTCAAAGTTGTGCCACCTGGAACTGGAATCGTTCACCAAGTAAATATTGAGTACTTAGCAAGAGTTGTAATGAGCCGAGCAGTTGATGGAACACTTCGCGCCTATCCAGATACCGTAGTCGGAACTGATTCACACACCACCATGGTTAACGGCTTAGGTGTGCTTGGTTGGGGAGTTGGTGGAATTGAGGCAGAGGCGGCATTACTAGGCCAGCCGGTTTCTATGTTAATTCCTAAGGTCGTTGGATTTAAATTAAATGGTCAACTTCCAGTTGGAACTACCGCAACAGATTTAGTTTTAACAATTACTCAAATGCTTCGCAAACATGGTGTGGTTGGAAAGTTTGTGGAGTTTTATGGTCCTGGCGTTAGCGCGCTGCCAATGGCAAACCGAGCAACAATAGGAAATATGTCCCCCGAGTACGGATCAACATGTGCAATTTTCCCAATTGATGAAGAAACAATTCGATATTTGAAATTTACTGGTAGGACAAGTGAACAAATTGAATTAGTAGAGAAGTATGCGAAGGTAAATGGGCTTTGGCATGATCCATCTGCTTCGCCACGTTTTTCTGAGAAATTAGAGTTAGATTTAGCAACAGTTGTGCCATCTATTGCCGGACCAAAGCGGCCACAAGATCGAATCTCATTAAGTGATGCTAAGAGTTCATATCAAACTGTTGCACCAAGCTATTTCACAGATAAGACAAGCAAAAATAAGATTGATGTGAAAGTAAAGGGTAAGCAAACTACTGTTGCAAATGGCGATGTGGTTATTGCTTCGATTACATCGTGTACAAATACTTCTAATCCATCGGTAATGATTGGCGCTGCCTTGCTTGCTAAAAAAGCGGTGGAAAAGGGTTTATCCAGCAAGCCATGGGTTAAAACCACATTAGCACCGGGATCAAAAGTTGTAACTGATTACTATGATCGATCTGGCCTGACTCCATTTATGGAGCAATTAGGTTTTAACTTAGTTGGCTACGGTTGCGTTACCTGCATTGGTAACTCTGGACCGTTGCCAGTTGAGATTAGCAAAGCTATTAATGAAAATGATTTAGCGGTTTCAGCTGTACTTTCTGGAAACCGAAACTTTGAGGGCCGGATTTCACCTGATGTGAAGATGAACTATTTAGCCTCACCACCATTAGTTGTTGCTTATGCTTTGACTGGATCTATGAATCATGACTTTGAAAATGATCCAATTGGAAATGGCAGTGATGGAAAGCCAGTTTATTTAAAGGATATCTGGCCAACTAGTGCTGAAATTGAAAATGTAATTGCTTCATCTATCTCATCTGAAATGTTTACCAAAGATTATGCATCTGTATTTGAGGGGGATAAGAGATGGAAATCTCTAGATACCCCAACAGGCAATACTTTTGAGTGGGATAGCAAATCTACATATGTGAGAAAGCCACCATATTTTGATGGAATGCCAAAAAATCCAAAGCCAGTTACCAATATTTCAAATGCCCGAGTTTTAGCTGTCCTTGGGGATTCTGTAACAACAGACCATATTTCACCTGCTGGAAATATTAAAGCCGATTCACCTGCTGGAAAGTATTTGGCAGATCATGGAATTGAGCGAACGGATTTCAACTCTTATGGCTCACGACGGGGAAATCATGAGGTTATGATTCGCGGAACATTCGCAAATATTCGCCTAAAGAATTTGTTACTCAATGGGGTTGAAGGCGGCTTTACTAAAAACTTTTTAGCAAATGGTGAACAAACAACAATTTATGATGCCTCCCGTGCTTATATCGATGCAAATATTCCATTGGTAATTTTGGCTGGCAAAGAGTACGGCTCTGGCTCTTCGCGAGATTGGGCGGCAAAAGGAACTGCTCTTTTAGGTGTTCGCGCAGTCATTGCCGAATCATTCGAAAGAATTCATAGATCAAATCTAATTGGAATGGGAGTGCTGCCGCTTCAATTCATAGATGGTCAAAATGCCACATCTCTTGGATTAGATGGCAGTGAAGTATTTTCAATTACCGGTGTTGAAGAGCTAAATAATGGTTCAACTCCTAAAGAGGTGAGTGTTACGGCCGGTGATAAGAGTTTTAAAGCAAAACTGCGTATCGATACACCAGGTGAGGCAGATTACTATCGCCATGGCGGCATCATGCAGTACGTATTACGCTCACTTTTAAGCAAGTAATCGCATTAATAATCACAACCCTTTAAACTATGAGCATGCTTGAATCAATAAAGTCACCTGCTGACCTAAAAAAGTTAAATTTAGAGCAGGTAACATCTTTAGCTGGTGAAATCCGAAGTTTTTTAATTGAACAAGTATCAAAATCAGGCGGTCATTTAGGTCCTAACCTTGGCGTAGTTGAATTAACAATTGCAATGCACCGTGTGTTTGAATCTCCCAAAGATGTAATTGTTTTTGATACCGGCCATCAAAGTTATGTCCATAAATTACTCACTGGCCGTATGAGTGGATTTGATAAGTTGCGACAA
This sequence comes from Actinomycetes bacterium, assembly GCA_037143635.1. GTDB lineage: Bacteria > Actinomycetota > Actinomycetes > Nanopelagicales > Nanopelagicaceae > Nanopelagicus. The sequence continues at coordinate 8,177 of JBAWYI010000021.1, read as the reverse complement.
CGTGGAGGAATTGCGGGATATCCAAATCGCAGTGAGAGTGAGCATGATGTTGTTGAAAACTCACATGCTTCAACTGCATTATCTTGGAGTGATGGAATTGCCAAAGGTTTCTCACTAACAAATCAAAAAGATAGAGTCGTAGTTTGTGTTGTTGGCGATGGTGCTTTAACTGGTGGAATGAGTTGGGAAGCTTTAAATAATATTGCAACTAGCAAAAATGAAAGATTAGTAATAATTGTTAATGATAATGAGAGGTCATATTCACCAACTATTGGTGGCTTAGCAACCTATCTTTCAACCCTTCGTACAACCAGTGGATATGAAAAGTTTTTAGATTGGGGCAAGGGAGTATTAGAGAAGACTCCAGTTGTTGGACACCCAATATATGAAACCTTGCATGGTGTTAAAAAGGGAATTAAAGATATTGTCGCACCACAAGGAATGTTTGAGGATTTAGGGCTTAAGTACTTCGGTCCAATTGATGGCCATGATGTTGCAGCAATGGAGAAAGCATTAAAAATTGCGAAAGACTATGACGCACCAGTCTTAGTTCATGTAATTACTGAAAAAGGTAGAGGTCATGCCCCAGCGCTAAATGATGAAGCAGAAAAGTTTCATGCGGTAGGTGTTGTAGATCCAGAAACTGGACAACCGCTAAGTAAGAGTGGCAAGAGTTGGACCTCAGTTTTCTCTGATGAGTTAGTAAAAATTGGCGCAGATCGAACAGATGTTGTCGCAATAACTGCAGCAATGATGGGACCAACCGGTCTTGATAAATTTGAAAAAGCATTCCCAGAGCGAACATTTGATGTTGGAATTGCCGAACAACATGCCACAACCTCTGCAGCAGGCATGGCCTTTGCCGGCCTTCATCCAGTTGTCGCAGTTTATTCAACCTTTCTGAACAGAGCATTTGACCAGCTTTTACTTGATGTTGCCTTGCACAAAGCCGGAGTGACATTTGTATTAGATCGAGCTGGCGTGACTGGTGATGACGGACCATCACATAATGGAATGTGGGATCTGGCGTTAACTGGAATTGTGCCAACTTTGCATGTAGCCGCTCCTCGTGATGGTGAGCGAGTAAAGGAAACATTGCGCGAAGCATTAGATATTTCAGATGCACCATCTTTGATTCGTTTTCCTAAGGGAGTAGTAAATCCAGATATTCCAGCATTTGAACGTCGAGACGGAATTGATGTTTTGTATCGAGGTGAGAGTGCGGATGTTTTGTTAGTGAGTATTGGAGCTTTTGCAGCAATTGCAGTTGAAGCAGCGGCTCAGGCATATCGGGAAGGAGTTGGCGTTACCGTAATTGATCCACGTTGGGTTAAGCCACTACCAAAATCATTAGTCACCATGGCTCAGCGTTATAAGAGTGTTGTTGTATTAGAAGATGGAATTAAGCATGGTGGAATTGCCAGCTCAGTTTCTGAACTATTTAGAGATGCGCAATTAAATGTGCCGGTTCACTCTATTGGACTTCCACTTTCATTCTTAGAACATGCCAAGCGAGCACAAATTTTAGAGGATTTAGGAATTACTGTTCAGAATATAACTCGATCACTTGTTGCTTGGAATAGCAGTGTTATTACTGTAGATGTTAAGGAAGAGATGCAACACCCTTTGGATGAAAACGAACGCCGCAAACCGCTTCGCTAATTCCTTCTCGATCTAAGTAAGGCAAGATTCCACCTAGGTGCATTGGCCATCCAGAGCCAAGCAGCATACAAATATCAATCTCTTGCGGTGTTGAAACTACACCTTCATCAAGCATCATCTTTGCTTCAGTGGCAAGTGCTTCAAGCGCTCTTTTTCTTACCTGATCAGCTGTTGAAGCCTTTGAACCCTTTTCTAATAATGCTAGCGCTGCTGGATTAACTACATTTAAGCCCTGCTCATTTTTTACATAAAATGTTCTCACGCCCTCTTTGACAAACCGTTGCATAGTTGGCGAGATTTTGTAACGAGGTCCAAGATTCTTATTTAAAGTTTCAGATACATGCAGTGCTACACCTGGACCAACTAGTCCTAATAGTTCAAGAGATGACATTGGAAAACCCAGAGGAGCCATTGCTGCATCTGCTACCTCATACGGCGTTCCTTCATCCATTGCATCGGTTACCTCACCCATAAATCTTGTTAGTAATCTATTAACTACAAATGCTGGTGCATCTTTAACAATAACCATAGTCTTCTTTAAATCTTTACCAATATTAATCGCAGTAGCCGTTGTTGCATCATCAGTTTTCGTAGTTCTAGCAACCTCAAGTAATGGCATAATCGCAACTGGATTAAAGAAGTGAAAACCAACCACTCGCTCTGGATTTTTAAGTCCGTCACTCATTGCTTCAACAGATAAGGATGAGGTATTTGTTGCCAAAATACACTCTGGTGTAACTATTGCTTCTAAATCTTTAAATAGTTTTTGCTTAAGTGATAACTCTTCAAAGATTGCTTCAATTACAAAATCTGCATTGGCAAAAACCTTTTGGTCAACAGATCCAGAAATATTGCCAAGCAATCTGGCAGCACCCTCTGGATTAAGTCTCTTCTTATCTACTAACTTTTGAATCTCAGCCTTTATCCAAGTGAGCCCTTTATCAACCCGTTCTTGATCTAAATCTGTAATAACAACTGGTACTTTTAAATTACGAAGCATTAGTAAGGCAAGTTGAGATGCCATAAGTCCTGCGCCGACTACTCCTACCTTAGTAATTTTGCGCGCCAGTGCAGGTTTGGGTGCACCTTCAACCTTTTTACGTTTTTTCTGAATTAAGTTAAATGAATATAAAGAGGCACGAAGTGAATCACTCATTACAAGATCAGCTAACACCTTGGTTTCAGCCGCAAAACCATCTCGAACTGAATTTGTCTGTGCTGCCTTAATTAAGTCAAGGGCAGCAAGTGGGGATGCGATTTGAGCTCCACTGTATTTCTTAGCAACAGCAGCCTTTCCAGTTGCGATTGCCTTTTCAAAACCCGCACTATCTTTACTAAAATCTTTTCGTTCAATTTTCTTCTTACCATTTAGAACCTCTGCGACAAATTTTACCGAGTGTTCAAGGAAATCTGATGGTTCATATACTGCATCAACCACACCAAGACCAAGTGCATCCTTTGCTTTCATCATGGTGTTGTTATTTAAAGCATTTAAAATTATTACTTGTACTGCGTTCTCAGGTCCGATTAATTTAGGCAAAAGAGTGGCACCTCCCCAACCAGGCACTAATCCTAAAAAGCACTCTGGCAGGCCAGTAAATGCAGTAGAGGCAAGTGTTCGATAGTGGCAGTTAAGTCCAACCTCAAGGCCGCCACCTAGAGCTAAGCCATTTATAAATGCAAAGGTTGGCTTCTTACTTTCATGAAGTTTAAGAAAAACTTCATGGCCTAAATCACCAAATGCGGTCGCAACTGATTTTTCTTTTACTGCTCCGATACCTGAAAGATCTGCACCGGCTGCAAAAATAAATGGTTTTCCAGTCACAGCAATTGCTATCGCATCTGTTTTTTGCACTTGGTCAATTGCAGTTGCAAGTGCATTTAATGATGCAGGCCCAAAGGTATTTGGTCTGGTGTGATCTGCGCCGTTATCTAAGGTAATAAGTGCTAACTCACCAGGATTACCAAATGGAGCCAGTGAGACCATTCGAACAATGGCATTTGTTACTACCTCATCAGGAGCACCAGCTAATACATCACTCATTACTTATCACCTTTGTAATTAGGATTTTCCCAAATAATTGTGCCACCCATACCCAGGCCAATACACATAGTGGTAATTCCATAGCGAACTTCAGGTTGCTCCTTAAAACCATTTGCTAAGTTAAGAATTAATCTCACGCCAGAGGAAGCAAGTGGATGACCAACTGCTATCGCACCACCATAAATATTTACTCGCTTATCATCATCTGCAATACCAAAGTGATCTAGGAAAGAAAGTACTTGAATTGCAAAGGCCTCATTTACTTCAAATAATCCAATATCAGTAATATCTAAACCAGCTTTTTTAAGCGCCTTAATGGTGCTTGGTACTGGTCCATATCCCATGATCTCTGGTTCAACGCCAGCAAATGCAAATGAAACCATTTTCGCTTTGATTGGCAGATTTAATTCTTTCGCCTTACTTTCGGATGCCAAGATTGCAGCCGTTGCGCCATCATTTAAACCAGCTGCATTTCCAGCTGTTACTCGACCAGCGGCTCTAAATGGTGTTTTAAGTGCAGCTAATGCCTCAAGAGTTGTTTGCGGCCGTGGCGGTTCATCAACTGTTGCCATACCCCAACCAAGCTCAGCAGTTCTAGTTGCAACTGGAATTAAATCTGGTTGAATTTTATTTGCTGCGTATGCAGCAGCAGTTTTTTGTTGGGATGCTAATGCGTATTTATCGGCGCGCTCTTTTGTAAGGTGAGGAAACTTATCGTGTAGTCGTTCTGCAGTTGCGCCCATTTGCAGCGCATCGGTATCAACTAATTTTTCTGCTAAATATCTTGGATTTGGATCCATGCCATCACCCATTGGATGGTGTCCCATATGTTCAACTCCACCGGCAATTGCAAGATCATAAGCACCCATATTTATGCCACCGGCAATTGTGGTTACGGCAGTTAAAGCACCTGCACACCAACGATCAATAGAGTAACCAGGAACAGATTTTGGAATACCAGCTAATATTGAAACAGAACGGCCAATATTCATTCCTTGATCACCAGTTTGAGTTGCAGCTGCGATCGCAACATCATCAATTTGATCTACTGGTAGATTTGGATTTCGCTCAAGCAAGCCGCGAATGCAGCGAACCATAATGTCATCAGCTCTTGTTTCAGCATAGAGGGAGCCAGCTTTTCCGAATGGAGTTCTAACTGCATCCACCAAGACCACATTTGTTTTTGCGGTTGCGCTTTTGGTCATCATTTCCCCTAGCTAATTACTTGATAAGGCTAGGTTACTCGCCAGTAGGCGAATTGGGTAGTGCGACTACTTAACTAATTGGGCAGTTTTCACGCGAGCAGGTTGGGTATACAGGCGAAGAGTAATTCCAAGGTAAGAGATCCAAAGCAATAACTGCACCCATGAGGTGTTTACATCAAAGCCAATTGTGCCGGACAGAAGTGAGCCGGCGATTGAGTCCTTTGCCATAAATGATGAAATATCCCAAGCAAAGGAATTCTCACCGGGCAACCAACCTAACTCTTGATACTCATGTACGCCGTAGGACAAAACCCCAGCAGCTACGATAACTAATGCAATGCCAGTAATAGTAAAAAACTTACTCAAATTTAATTTAACTGATCGGTTATAGATTAGGTAGCCCAGCACTACTGCAAGAGTTAAGCCAAGAATTAAGCCGATAGATGCGGCAGAGGTAGCGGCAACTGTTTTAAAGTTTGTGTAGACGAATAAAGCAGTTTCTAAGCCCTCTCTAGCAACAGCAAAAAAAGCAGCTGCAGCGAGTGCTAATGGACCAGCAGTTAATGCACTATCTACCTTGCCATGTAACTCATCACGTAAAGTTCTGGCAGCTCGCTTCATCCAAAAAACCATCCAAGTAACAAGTCCTACTGCAATAAATGAGGTTGTTCCGGCAAAGAATTGTTCACCTCTTGGGGTTAATTCAGCCGAGGTAAATGAAAGAAAACCACCTAGAGCAAAACTTGCAGCAAGTGCAATCCCAACACCAGTCCAGATTGGAACTAGTAAATTTTTACGGCCCGTTTTAACAACGTATGCGACCAAAATGCCGATTATTAAGGCAGCCTCAAGACCTTCCCGAAGGGCGATTAAAAAGGTGCTCAACATGGCTTGAGCATATTCCTAGATTATTGAATTACGCAACTTAAGTGTTGCGTAATTCCAATCACACCTTACTGCTCGGTTTCAGGTTCACTTTCAGCCTCAGCCGGCTCAGGTGCTACCAATGGCTCTATTTGGGATAGTGAAGCGGAAATGGCTGGCGTCACCAGCTCTATCTGCCATGGCCGAGCGCCCATTTTATTTAATTGTTCATTCACAAAATTTTCATACTCACTATTTGTTGCTGGTGGCTCCTGCCAACAAATTTTACGAACGAGTTCAGGGGTAACTAAATTCTCAGTTGGAATTTGTATTTGTGCCGATAACTCAATTAAGGCAGCGCGCGCATGGGTAAGGCGTGCGTAGCCAAGTGGATTTCGATCCTTCCAAATTTTAATTGGTGGCAAACTTTGCGAAGCCACCCGTAACTCTGGCTGCTCTTCAATTGGGGTTTTAAGCGCGAGATTTAAAACCTTTAACCAACGATTAAAAGGTGGCGCCTCTAATCGAGTTCGCCTACCTATTACCTTTGCCACCGCCTCCAGGTTATCTGGTCGCTTAGTAGCTAGTTCAACTATTGCATCATCACCTAATACTCGACCAGCGGCTAGATCAATCTCACGAGCTAGCTCATCCCGAGATAGCCAGAGGTCTCGAACAATGGTCATTGTTAATCTATCTCGCACCTTATGCATCCCAGATGTTCGTCGCCATCGATCTGGTTTGGGCAGATCGGAAAACTCATAGCTTTCATAGTTTTTTAAAATTGACGCAAAATCTTGCTCAGCCCATTTTAATTTATTTTGTTCTATCAATAACTTCTCCACTGCATTCCTAATATCAAGTAAGATATCAACATCTAAAGCAGCATATGTAATCCACTCTGGTCGTAATGGCCGGATCGACCAATCAACTGCGGAGTGCTCTTTGGCAAGTTGTAATTCAAGCAAGCTCTCAGCTAATGGGCCAAGTCCTACTCGCTCACATCCGGCAATTCGAGCACCTAATTCAGTATCAAAAAGTAATTTAGGTTTCAAGCCAACCTCTATTAAGCAAGGAAGATCTTGAGTACTGGCATGGATTACCCATTCATATGAGGAAAACTCCTTATTAAATTTCTGCCATAACTTTGAATCTTTAAGTGGGATGGGATCAATTAAATGTAATCCGCCATTTTCTCGATAGATCTGAATCAGATATGCCCGCTGGCTATAGCGATAGCCCGAAGATCTCTCGGCATCGATTGCCAATGGCCCATTTCCATTAAGTAACTGCGCGATTAATTTTTCAAATTGGCTTTCATTACTTACAACTTCCGGCACACCATTTCGAGGTGTTAAAAGAGGAGTGATCATTAATAATTTAAGTCTAGCTATTACGAGCGATTGAACTTACACCTTGCGGAATCGGTTCCAAGCCGGCAGTCATTGCCAGCAATTCCAACCATGCATTCACATGGTTGATTAATCCATCACCAGATGTTGGCGTCCAGGAGGCACGGATTTCAATCTCTGAATCTTCTTCTCGATCCTCTAATGCTCCAAATGAGGCACTAGCAACTCTGGTAACTGTTCCACTCGGTGATAAAAATTCACAACCATTTTTCTTAAGAGATTCTAATAACCAAGTCCAACCAATCTCTGGCAGTAATGGATCAGATGCCATCTCTAAATCAATTGCAGCTCTAGCAAAAGTTACACATCGCCATTGCCCGCCCCAACCTTCTTGCGTAGCGGGGTCATGAAGTAATACAAATCGTCCAGTTGCAGCATCCTCTAATACATCGGCAGTCATCGCTAATGCATGGGGTGCTAATTTTTGTGGCGCCGGAACTGTTTCAAGCAATATTTCACCCCGTGGCTTTAATGCTAAAAGCGGTGCGATTAATTGATCGAAGGTGGGATTCACTGACTAAGGATAATTTGTATCGGATAGAAGTAAGTGAAGGCGCGAGCAGGTGACCAGAGCAAATGGCTCAACTTTTCACAGTAGGCTTAATTAATGGCCTCATTTCTTGCATTGTTCTCATCACTCCTATGGGGAACGGCAGATTTTTTTGGCGGGAATTTAACAAAGAAATATAAGGCACTAGCTGTTACTGGAGTTTCACAATCTTTTGGTTTGCTATTCGGATTAATAGTTGTCTTAATAACATCCTCATGGTTTGCACCAACCTTAAGTTGGAGTAATTACTTTTTACCAGGGGTATTTGCCGGCACGTTGGGCTTTATTGGTTTAACCGCTTTTTATGCTGGCCTTGCTACCGGTCGCATGGGTGTGGTTTCACCAATTAGTTCACTCTCTGCTTTGATTCCTTTAACCGTTGCATTTATTAATGGCGAAAAACCGAGTGCGGTGCAATTGGCTGGCATGGCAGTTGCCCT
>JBAWYI010000020.1:0-13367 GCA_037143635.1 Actinomycetes bacterium | reverse complement strand
GGGAGAGCGGATGATGTTGGTTGGCTCTGATTCGTCATTGGATCTACGCCTCCGTCGGTAGAACAGGCTGATAATAGGAAAATAGGAGTAACGGCAAGAAGAAATATATGAGTTTTGCGCATACTCAATCTTATCAAAGATTTTACTAATGGCTAACCTAACACCATGAGTTCCCAGAAGACTGAACGATTAATTAACCTAACCTTGGCGCTTTTGGCAACCAAGCGGTACCTAACAAAATCTGAGATTTTTAAGAACGTTACTGGATATAGCGGTTCGGCTGAAACAATGGAGCGAATGTTTGAAAGAGATAAAGATGAACTTAGAAGTATGGGAATTGAGATCGATGTAAAAGGCTTAGACCCATTATTTGAAGATGACCAAGGGTATTTAATTAAGTCGGAAACGTTTCAGCTAAAAGGAAATGAATTTGCTAAAGATGAGCTTTTTTATTTAACTATGGCAGCAAACTTATGGCAAAGTACTGCTCTTGATAGTGATTCGAAAGCAGCTCTGCTCAAAATCCAGTCCCTAAGCGGACCAATCGAATCCGATGTTGTTAACACTCCAGAAATTCGCGATAATGAAAATTCGTCGATGCTTACAACTGCATTTGATGCCATTGAAAAATCTAAAGTTCTAACATTTCAATATAACGGATCCACTCGGATAGTTGAGCCGCTTGGAATGTATACCAAAGCAGGATTTTGGTATTTGGTAGCAAAAGATGAGGAGTCTTTTAAATCATTTAAATTACTTCGAATTGAGGGAAAATTAACCTCAAATGGCAAACAGAATGGGTTTAAAAAACCAGAAAATTTTGATCTAATGCATTATCTAGAGGGGTTAAACAAGGAAGAGGTCATACGAGCAGAAATATTGGTTCGAAAAGAACAAGCATTTGCGCTGAGAAGCAAATATGCGGCTAGTGATTTTGACGAAGAATGGGATTTGATGGTTTTGCCATATAAATATGAGCCTGAGATTATCGAAACCCTACTCTGGCATGGTGAGAACGTAATTGTTATAAAACCTGAAAGCCTTCGGAATACAATAAAAGTTTCCTTGAAAGAATTTATTAATGATTGATACTGCAGCAGTTAGAGCGCTTAGAACAATGGATCTAATTCCCTACATCCTTGAAAATCCCGGTGTTTCTATCAGGAGTTTATCTGAAAGATTTTCCGTAACTGAGAAACAGATTGAAAGTGACCTTCAACTTATTTTCATGTGTGGATTACCTGGTTACACACCTTATGAGCTTATTGACATTGTTTTTGAAGAAGGCATTGTTTCGGTTATTGATCCCCAAGTTTTGGATAAACCTAGACGATTTAATAAAAGTGAGCTAATTGTGATCGCATTAGGACTTGAAATACTTATCGATATTAGCGTCTCAAATCCTGAGCGTCTTCAAAAATTAAAGGCTCTATCGGAAAAGATTACTAAATTGGGGAGTAGCAACTCCGTCACATTTGCTCCCTCCGAAAAATATTCCATATTCTCAGATTTAATCACAGATGCCGTATCTAAACGAAAAAATATAAGAATTAAATACAGTTCATTAGTCAAAGATCAGGTTACTCAACGTGAAGTGACACCTCAAAGTTTATATTTTATGAATGGAAGTCTCTATCTATCAGCATATGATTTAAGCAAGAAATCAGACCGAATATTTAAGGTTAGTCTCATTACTCAATGTGAAATCACTGGAGATAGTCATAACGAATCTGAGAATGAAATTAGAGACTCAATTAGAGTAGTTCTCAGTGTCAAAAAATCTTATAGAAATTTTATTGAGAGAAACTCCTCAATTATTTCTACAGTAATAGAAAAAAAGGAATTCTTTGAAGTTAATATTGATATAAATAACGTAGAGTGGCTTAAGCGAAGCATTCTCAGTAACGCACCAGGCATTTCTGTCGTGACCCCCACCTCGCTAGCGAATGAAATAAGGCAGAGTGCAACCTCACTCTTAGCCCTATATCAGGCTGAAAAATGAAATAGGGTAGGATTTCAGCATGAACTCACTTAAACCCTGGCATTTACTTGTACTAGCAGTTGTATTTGTAGTTTTATTTGGATCAAAGCGTTTACCAGATTCAGCTAGGTCTCTTGGAAGATCACTTCGTATTTTTAAGAGTGAAGTACGGGAGATGAATAAAGAGGATTCAGCAGGGGATAAAAAAACAGATCCAAGCTCTGACAAGTAAAAGTCATGAGTAAGCGCCGTGGCGACAAGATGCCACTGCTAGATCATATTCGCGAGTTTCGGGATCGATTAATAAAATCCTCGTTTGCAGTTCTTGTTGGATCAATCGCGGGCTGGGTTTATTACCAACAAATAATTCGATTGCTAACGCTCCCATTTTGCGACCTTGGAAGCGCAACTTCACCGGTAAATGGAAAGTGCGGAGATTTGTACGTAAATGGAATTCTTGGACCCTTCAATTTACAAGTAAAGATTGCTTTGTTAACTGGTGTAATTGCATCTGCACCCGTGTGGATCTATCAGTTGTGGGCTTTCATTACGCCGGCGTTGCATAAGAAAGAAAAACGAGTAACTGTTTCCTTTGTTTTAGTAGCAACTCCCTTATTTATGACTGGAGCTTTTCTTGCCTACGTAATACTTCCTCATGCTGTGCAAGTACTTCTTGGTTTTACGCCGAATAATCTCGGTAATCTGATTAGATTTGATGAGTATTTAGATTTTGTTCTAAGACTTATCTTGATATTTGGAATAGCATTTGTCCTACCCTTATTTTTAGTTGCACTAAATCTACTAGGAGTGCTATCCGGAAGGTCAATACTTAAACCATGGAGACTTGCTGTTTTTCTTTGCTTTCTATTTACGGCGGCATTTACGCCTACACCAGATCCAGTCACAATGACTTTATTAGCAATCCCGCTTTGCCTCTTATATTTCCTCAGTGGACTTTTTGCATTGCTTGTCGATAAACGGCGCTATCGTCGGAATGATGCTGAAAGCAGATTGACTGCAATCGATAAACCTGAAGAGATTTGAAATGTGGCTTGTAGTTACAAACTCCAGCGCAGGAAAAGGTAAGGCTGAAAAACTTGCCCAGGAACTGATCAATCTTTTAAGTAATAAAAACCTGAAAAATGAATTAATAAATTGCCCTACATTTGAAGAAACAAATGCTAAATTGGACGTGGCAATCCAATCAAATCACTATAAGTACTTAGTTGCCGTAGGTGGCGATGGTTTAGTTAATCTGTGTTTACAAAAAGTTGCAGAAAAAGAGATTGTTCTCGGCGTAATACCTGCCGGAACAGGTAATGACTTTGCTAGAGCAGTTGGATTCTATGGAAAATCCGTCTCGGAAATATTTTCAATTATTTTAAAGAGCACACCTGAAAAGATTGATCTCGGAAAAGTAGTTACTAAATCTGGAGATAAATGGTTTGTTCAGGTTCTAAGTACGGGATTTGACGCGGTTGTCAATTCTGTGGCAAATCGTATGAGATGGCCAAAGGGTAAATCTAAGTACACGATTGCAACACTAATTGTTTTATCAAAATTTAGGAAAATTGCTTATAAAATAGAAATTGATAACAAAATTCTTGACCAAGATGTAATGCTTTTATCTGTAGCAAATGGTGAATGCTACGGTGGAGGAATGAGAATATGTCCTGGAGCATCGAATTCAGATGGTGTATTTGATATCTTGGTTGTTAGGCCAGTAAGTAAATTAGTATTGCTAACAATTTTTCCTAAAGTGTTTAAAGGAAATCATATTCCGCACCCAAAGATCGATCTCCATCATGGCCGCAAAGTTAAATTATCAGGACCCACTCTTGCATATGCGGATGGTGAATTTGTTTCAGATTTCCCTATTGAAGTTACTAATATCCCCAGAGCTCTTACTACGTGGCTAGCGCCATGAATTTATCACCCTCAGAAAGTTACGCCCGCGCCAAAAGTATTGGAAAGTTTCCTAAAACCAACAAATTTGCTGAAGGGTTTCCATTTGAATTAGACCAGTTCCAAATCGATGCTTGCCATGCCTTAGAAAAAGGTAAAGGTGTTTTGGTTGCCGCTCCTACCGGAGCTGGTAAAACGATTGTTGGTGAATTTGCAGTCGATTTAGTAATAAATTCAGGAGGTAAGTGCTTTTATACAACACCAATCAAAGCTCTTTCTAATCAGAAATTTACTGAGTTATCTGCAAAATATGGCGAATCTAAGATTGGTTTACTTACCGGAGATACTTCAATAAATTCAGAAGCGCAAATTGTCGTTATGACTACTGAAGTACTCCGCAATATGATTTATGCAAACTCCACAACTATTAATGATCTTAAGTACGTGGTTATGGATGAGGTTCACTATCTTGCAGATAAATTTCGGGGTGCAGTTTGGGAAGAGATCTTGATTCACCTTTCAGATGCCGTCCAGGTTATTTCGTTATCGGCGACAGTTTCTAACGCAGAGGAGTTTGGTGAGTGGTTACAAACTGTTCGAGGAGAAACTGAGGTAATTGTCAGTGAGATAAGACCTGTTCCTCTGTATCAACATGTATTATTTGGAAATAGACTTTTAGATCTATTTGGTGAGAACCAAAAGCTAAATCCAGAACTAACTAGATTAGAGCGAGATTCTTACCGCCAAGTTAGAGGTAACTGGCGTGATAAAGCTAAGGGACCTAAACAACTTACTCGCGCTGAAATTGTTGAAAAACTTGATCGAGAAGGTTTGCTCCCTGCGATTACATTTATTTTTTCTCGTAACAACTGTGATGCTGCTGTTAGACAATGCTTGGCAGCGGGATTGCGACTTACAAACTCGCAAGAACGCTCAGAGATTCGCTTGGTTATTGCCCGTAATATGAAGAATTTAGCTGAGGAAGATTTAGTTGTTCTTGGTTACTACGAATGGGCGGATGCATTAGAGCGTGGAATTGCGGCGCATCATGCGGGGTTACTTCCCGCATTTAAGGTTACCGTTGAAGAATTATTTCAAAGAGGTTTAGTAAAAGCTGTTTTTGCAACTGAAACTTTAGCACTTGGTATAAATATGCCTGCCAGAACTGTTGTTTTAGAAAAATTGAGTAAGTGGAATGGGGAAGGACATGTTGCAGTTTCACCTGGTGAATACACTCAATTAACTGGTAGAGCTGGCAGGCGCGGGATTGACATTGAAGGTAACGCAGTAATACTTTGGGGAAATGAATTAGATTCCACTTCAGTAGGTGGTCTTGCCTCAACGCGTACTTATCCACTTAAGAGTTCTTTCAAACCTACTTACAATATGAGCATAAATCTGATTTCACAGTTTGGGTCAGATCGAGCAAGAACCTCTCTTGAATCCTCGCTAGCTCAGTTTCAAGCTGATAAAGCGGTTGTGGGGTTGGCAAAACAAATAAGAAAGAATGAGATAGCCCGAGATTCCTTGTTCGTGGAAGCAAAATGTCATCTTGGTGATTTCATTCAGTATTCACAATTTCGAGCAGATATTAAGAAGTTGGAAGGTGATAGTAAGAAAAATAGGAAGAAACGAGTTATGATTGAGGAAGAAATTGCAAATATTAGAAGAGAAATGAAATATCACCCTTCTCATGCTTGCCCAGATCGAGAAAATCACTCAAGGGTTGCTGAAAGAGCTCAGCGGTTACAACGAGAGATCGATGGTCTGACGGAGCGAATAAATAGCCGCACCAATGTCATTGCAAAGCGTTTTGATCGTATAAAGATTATTCTTGATAAATTTGGATACATAAATAATGATGAGATCGCTAAATCTGGCAAAATGCTTGCAAAAATATATGGTGAAACTGATCTGCTGATCGCAGAATCAATCCAGTCAGGTGTTTTTGCAAATTTAACTCCAGCAGATCTTGTTTCAGTTATTTCAAGCTGCATTTATGAATCACGAAATGATGAAGCAGCAAAAGTTCCAAGAGGTGAAATCCAGATAGCTCTAGCCGCTATTACTAAAATTTACGGCAAGATTCATGACGCAGAAAGTGATCTAAACCTAGAGCCTATGCGTGCGCCCGATTTTGGATTTTGTTGGGCTTCGCATAAGTGGGCTAGTGGGCATTCACTGACCTCTATTTTAAAGGGGAGTGACTTAACCGTAGGGGATTTTGTCAGATCAATGAAACAAATAATCGACCTGCTTCGCCAATTGCGATCAGCTGCACCTGAATTGCAAAACGTTATCGATGAATCGTTGAAGAAGATAGATCGTGGAGTTATTGCATACGCGGGTGCTGCCGTATGACATTAATGCTTTTAGATAGTGCATCTCTTTGGTATCGAGCATATTTTGGTATGCCAGACACTTTAATTTCACCTTCTGGCATGCCGGTTAATGCGATTCGCGGTTATCTGGATATGACCTCAAGATTACTAGTTAAGTACAAACCAGATCGCTTGGTTGCCTGCCTGGAAGGAGATTGGCGGCCTTCATGGCGAGTTGAGTTGTTTCCTGATTATAAATTAAATCGTGTGGATGATGAAGGACAGGAAGATGAACCAGATACCTTAGGTCCGCAGATTCCGGTCTTACTCGATGTGTTAGATGCATTGGGTATTGCAATGGTTGGCGTTGATGATTATGAGGCAGATGACTTAATGGCAACTTTTAGCGTTAAGCAACAAGGGCCGATAAGAATTGTCACAGGTGATCGAGATTTATTTCAGTTAGTTGATGATAAGCGAGATGTGAAGATTGTTTATCTTGCCAAAGGAATCTCTAACCATGATTTAGTAGATTTACGATGGATAAACGACAAGTATCAAATACCTGGAGATCGATATGCATTATTTGCGATGATCCGAGGAGATTCTTCCGATGGTCTTCCGGGTATAAGAGGTATTGGCGAAAAGGGAGCTGCGAATATCGCAAATCAATTTTCATCTTTGGGAGAAGTAATGAAAGCAGCGGAAGATAGCGATGAACGTCTAACTGTAAATATCAGAAAAAAATTGCTTGAAAGTGCTGCCTATGCTGCTATCGCACCAAAGCTTGTTGGTTGCGCTCTTGATGTTTCTATTCCTCAGATGGAAATATCAATGCCACTTAAACCTAAATCAATGAAAAAAATTGAGGAATTGAAGGAAGAGTACGGATTAGGTGCAAGTATTGATCGTATCGTTAGCGCACTTGGCTGGTCTTAATGCAATACTTCTTAAGTTTGATCTTTGGACTAATTACAGCAGCAGCATTTGAGCCAGTTGCTTTTTGGCCTGCAGCATTAATTGGGCTCGGTGGTTGGTACTACTTATTGGTAACTTCGAATTTAAGATCAAGAATATATATTTCATATCTTTATGGACTTACTTTATTGCTAACGGTGCAACATTGGACTGGAATATACGTAGGAAACACGCCATGGATAGCACTTTGCATAGTTCAAGCTATATTTTTTATTGTTCCGGCATATTTTGTATCTAAGAAGCAAAGGTACAATCAGATCTCGTTCGCAACATCATATGTATTAGTGGAGTTATTACTTAGAACTGTTCCTTTCACTGGATTTGGCTGGTCGAGAATTAGCTTTACTCAAGCAGATAGTCCGTTATCAGCTCTTTACCCACTTGGGGGAGTGGTCCTTGTTGCATTCATTTCTGCTGCAGTTGCAGCCACCAGAACCTTGATAACTGGTTTAGTGTTAATTGCTATAACTTTACTTTCATCAGTACTTATATCTCCAGTAACAGATCTTGGTAAAGTTAGAATTGCCTTGATTCAAGGGGGTGTGACTAATCTGGGTTTAGATTTTAATTCCACGCCACAGGAAGTTTTCAAACGTCACCTTTCACAAACTGCTAAATCGGTGACAACAAAGCAGGTTGATCTAATAGTCTGGCCAGAGAATGCAGTTGACATAGATATCAATACGACACCCGGTATTGCCAGCCAAGTAAGCGATCTTTCAAAATTCCTACAAACACCGATACTGATTGGTGGAGTAACTAGGTCATTGAACGGACCGCAAAACCAATCGATATTATTCAACCCTGATAAGCAACAAGTTTATACAAAACGATATTTAACGCCTTTTGGTGAGTATCTGCCACTTAGAAATTTAAGCACTAAATTTTCCAAATATGCAGATGAAATTACTGATTTTTCAGCCGGTAAAAATGATTTAGTTTTTCAGATTAATGACCTAAAATTTCAAACCCAGATCTGCTATGAGATCATTAATGACTCATTTAGAGATCAAGTAAAATCTGATTTTCTAATTGTTCAGACCAATAATGCAACCTTTGGAGACACCGCACAATTAGATCAAGAGTTAAATATAGCTAAGATTAGAGCGCTCGAAACTGGGCGAGAGGTAGCGTACGTATCAACAACTGGAGTGACCTCATTTATTGATAATAAAGGTCAAATTCGTAAATCTGTACCAAAATTTATCCCAGCTACGTTAATTGATGAGGTGAATATTGTTGAGGGACAGACTTACACTCAAAGGTATGGCAAATATCTTGAAGGTTTAAGTATTATTATGCTGTTAGTCATTTTGTTTGCCAGAAGGAGGGTGAGAAGATGAGAAATGTACTTATCGTAATCCCAACCTACAATGAATCTGAAAGCATTAGAGGACTTTTAGAGCGAATTGGTAGTGCCAGAAAGCTTATTTCCGATCAATATAAAATCGATATTTTGATTGTTGATGATAGTTCACCAGATAAAACAGCCGAAATCGCTAAATCATTAAACATTGATGGCTTATCAGTACTTACCCGGAAAGAAAAAAATGGTTTAGGACCAGCATACTTGGCTGGTTTTAAACAAGGTTTAGAAAGTGATTGTCAATATTTTGTAGAAATGGATGCTGATTTAAGCCATCAACCTGAGCAACTTATCGATCTTTTAAGAGCTGCTGATCAAAAAAACTTGGTTATTGGAACACGATGGATTCCTGGTGGTTCGGTAGTTAACTGGCCATTTCAGCGCAAACTTATATCCCGAATGGGAACTTGGTATGCAGCATTTGTTCTTAATCTGCCATATAAGGATTTAACTTCTGGTTATAGGGTTCTGCCTAGAGAGTTACTTGAGAAGATAAACTTTGGTGAAATAGAAACTCGAGGGTATGGATTTCAGATTGAAATGGCACTTAAAGCAATTGAATCCGGGTTTGGTATTAAACAAGTACCAATTACATTTGTAGAGCGGGAGAACGGTTATTCAAAGATGAGCATTTCAATCGTGTGGGAGGCTTGGTCGATGGTCAGTATTTGGGGTTTTAGGCGTATATTTAATCGCCGATAATCTACATTATGTAAAGTAGAAAAGATCTAGTTAGAGGCCAACTCCTCGATTGGTAAGCAACTGCAGACTAGGTTTCTATCCCCATAAACACCATCAATTCGCCCTACTGTAGGCAAATACTTACCAGATCTGCCAATTCCAACATCTTCACCAGTTGGAAATGCTGCAACCTGCCTTGAATACTTTCGATCCCAACCATCACTTACTAAATCGCCAATCGTGTGAGGTGAATGTCTTAGTGGTGAATCTTCAATTGTGATCTTGCCAGCTTCAACTTCAGATATTTCACTGCGAATACTCTCCATTGCTGCTAAAAATCTATCTAGCTCCCTTATATCCTCAGATTCTGTTGGCTCAATCATCATGGTTCCAGCCACTGGAAAACTTACCGTTGGTGAATGAAAACCATGGTCCATCAATCTCTTAGCAATATCATCAACAGTTACACCAGTATTTTTGGTTAGCTCACGAATATCGATAATACATTCATGTGCAATATGTCCATTTTGACCACGGTAGAGAACTGGAAATAATGGATCAAGCTTTTTAGCTAAGTAATTTGCGCTAAGTATTGCCACCTCAGTTGCCTTAGTTAAGCCAGATCCACCCATCATCCGGATATACATCCATGAGATAGGTAAAATTGAAGCTGAACCAAAAGGTGCACTAGAGACTGGTCCAGGCCCAGTACTTGGTCCAGCTGCAGTATTCGCAGGATGGTTTGGTAAAAATGGTGCAAGGTGTGCGCGGGCTATTACAGGACCAACACCTGGTCCCCCGCCACCATGTGGAATACAAAAAGTTTTATGTAAATTTAAATGTGATACATCTGCCCCAAATTTTCCAGGTTTTGCAACACCAACTAGTGCATTCAAATTTGCACCATCAACATAAACTTGACCACCTGCATCATGAATCAATTCGCAAATTTCAGAGATCGCTGATTCAAAAACTCCATGTGTTGATGGATAAGTAACCATTAACGCTGCAAGGTTGGATCTATATTCAGAGATTTTTGCCTTAAGATCAGAAAGGCTCACATTGCCATCCTCATCACAGGCAACCACAATTACCTTCATGCCTGCCATAACAGCACTTGCTGCATTTGTGCCATGCGCACTTGATGGAATAAGACAAATGTCTCTTGTACTTTCTCCTTTACTATCTAAATAATTTCTAATAGCTAATAAACCAGCAAATTCTCCTTGAGAACCAGCATTCGGTTGCAGTGAAACTGCGTCATAGCCAGTTACTGAGGTTAGCCAATTACTTAGTAGGTCTATTAATTGTGTGTAACCGGTAGATTGATCAACTGGTGCAAATGGATGAATAGAATTAAATTCTGGCCAAGTAATTGGAATCATCTCTGATGTGGCATTTAACTTCATTGTGCAAGAACCAAGCGGAATCATGGTTCGATCTAATGCAAGATCACGATCAGATAGGGATCTGATATATCTAAGCATGGATGTTTCAGAGTGGTAGGTATTAAACAGCGGATGGGTTAGAAAGCTACTCCCCCTGGCAACAGTCAGCTTTGGTGAATTATCTTTACCAATCTTTAAGCCAAAGATCTCCAAAATCGCTGCAAAATCTTCCGTAGTGGTAGTTTCATCAAAACTAATTGCTATTTCATCCTTTGATATAAATCTAAAGTTAAATCCACTTTGGACTGCTTTTTTTGATAATGCTTCAGCCTTAGGTGTTTTAATAAGGACGGTATCGAAAATTTCATACTCATCAACTGAGTAACCACCATCTTTAGCAAAAGATCTTAAATTATAAGCAAAGTGTTGAATCCGCTCTGCAATAGCTTTTAGGCCATCAGGACCATGCCACATTGCATAGAAAGCCGAGATAACTGCAAGTAATACTTGAGCGGTACAAATATTTGAGGTCGCTTTATCTCTTCTTATATGTTGCTCTCGTGTTTGAAGTGCTAATCGAAAAGCCAGATTGCCATGTGTATCTACTGATTGACCAACTAATCGACCTGGTAATGATCTTTCTAATCCATTTCTAACCGACATAAAACCGGCATGTGGACCACCAAAACCAACCGGCACACCAAATCTTTGCGCAGAGCCAACCGCAATATCAGCGCCGTACTCCCCTGGTGACTTAAATAAGGTTAAAGCCAGTAAGTCACAGTCAATAATTGCAAGTGCACCCACCTCTTGAATCTTTTTAACAATATTTGTTAAATCCTTAACTCTGCCAGTTGTTTCAGGATATGCAATTACAGCTGCAAATATCTCCGATTCGAATTTACTTTCAGAAAAATCACTTTCAATAATCTTAATTTTTAATGGTTTTGCGCGGGTATGGATAACTGCTTTAACATGCGGATGAAGATTCTTATCAATTGCAAATGCTGCATCATCACTTCCTTGCCAAACTCTTCTTGCTAATGTCATTGCTTCAGCTGCAGCGGTTGCTTCATCAAGCATGGAAGCATTTGATATTGGCAAACCAGTAAGATCTGAAACTGCAGTTTGAAAAGCAAATATTGCTTCTAATCTTCCCTGGCTTATCTCTGGTTGATAAGGTGTGTAAGCGGTATACCAACCCGGATTTTCCAAAACATTTCTTAAAATTACCGCTGGAGTGATTGTTCCGTAGTATCCAGATCCAATTAGCGATTTCATAACCTTATTTTTATCAGCAATTTGTTTTATTTCAGCAAGTGCGGCCACTTCAGAGATACCAGAAGGCAGTGATTTTTCGATCTCGCCTTTGATATGAATATTTTGTGGAACAACTGAGGTGATAAATGAATCTAAATCCTTAAATCCAAGCTCAAGCAGCATGGTTTGGATTTGATATTGATTAGGTCCGATATGACGATCGACAAACTCAGATCGATATGACATTACTCCCCCAATCAAATTCTGTTGCGGGAAGTTTATATTGTTTAAGCGCCTTTAAGCTTTCGGCGTTGAGCTAACTCGTCGTTACTTTCCCCACTGACGACCAAGCTGCCATCGCTAAGACTTTCACCTTGAAGTGTTGCAAGAGAACCTTCAACCTCACTCCAAACCTTGCCAATTGCAATTCCAAATACACCTTGACCACCCTGCAAAAGATCGACAATCTCATCCGGACTTGTGCACTCATAGATTGATGCGCCATCACTCATTAAAGTTATGCTTTCTAAATCTGAAACACCGCGAGCACGTAAATGTTCAACTGCAGTTCGAATATTTTGTAGTGAAACACCGGTATCTAGAAGGCGTTTAACAATTTTTAATACCAAAATATCGCGAAAACTATAAAGTCTTTGTGAACCAGAACCGGCTGCTCCTCTAACACCTGGCTCAACTAAACCAGTGCGAGCCCAATAATCTAATTGACGGTATGAAATTCCGGCAGCAACACATGCTGTTGCTCCGCGGTAACCGATATCTGATGAAGTGTTCATGGGGACTCAATTCTATGGGGATGGCTTAATTGTAGAAGAGGCGGGCATTTGAGCGTGCCAACGACACGAAATACTTTAACCCAAGGTTTAGGGTTGGACTTATCCAAGGAAATCTTCTGGATTTATCTGGTCTAGAAACTCCTTGAACCTTTCAACCTCATCCTCTGCCTGATCTGGGATCTCAATGCCTGCCTCATCTAACAAATCCTCACTAGCTAATATGGGTGCGCCAATTCGTAGTGCAAGTGCAATTGCATCACTTGGCCGAGCAGAGATTGCAGGGCCGCCCTCAAAATTCAGTTGGGCATAAAAAACACCATCTTTTAATTCTGTTAGATAGATATTATTTAATTTCGCTCCCAACTGCATTAATACATCTTTAAATAGATCATGGGTTAGCGGCCTTGGGGGTAAAACCTCTTGTTGGGCGAAGGCAATTGCGGTGGCTTCAGCTGCGCCTAGCCAAATAGGCAGATACCTAGCTCCATCTAACTCTTTTAATAAAACTATTGGTTGGTTTGAGGGCATCTCTACGCGAACACCCATTACCTCGACCGGGTGGTAATTACTCATTAATAATTATTTAGCGCGGTGTAAACCGGCGCGAACAAGTGAAGCATGCAATCTAATTGATAAAGATGCTAACTCGCGTTCAACCTCTTCAGCTCTTGCTTTTGACTCAGAACCTTTTTG
>JBAWYI010000019.1:0-14477 GCA_037143635.1 Actinomycetes bacterium | reverse complement strand
CCAGAGGCTGATGCAATTTTAGGTTTTGATGATTATCAAGAAATCTCTGCCCGACTTTCAACAATTATTGATGGTGGAAAAATTACCACTCACACACCAAAGGATAGAAGGACATTACTTCCGATTGCTCCTGCTGATCGAGCTGATAAGAAAGCAGCAGCACAAATTGATGGGCCTTCACCTTTAGGCACCGTACTTCGCAAAAGGTTAGATAACTCACCAATCGCACCACTTAAGATCGCCAGTGGCTGTGACCGCAGGTGTTCCTTTTGTGCCATCCCATACTTTCGTGGCTCATTTGTCTCTCGAAGGCCAACAGAGATTATCGAAGAGGCAAAGTGGCTGGCAGATAGTGGGGTCTCAGAGATTTATCTTGTAAGTGAGAACACCACCTCATATGGCAAAGATTTTGGTGATTTAAAGTTAATGGAAAAGATGCTGCCTGATCTTTCAAAAATTGATGGGATTAAACGAATCAGACTCTCATACCTGCAGCCTGCTGAAGTGAGACCATCATTATTGCAAGCGATGGTTTCAGTGGACAAAGTAGTTCCATACTTTGATCTCTCATTCCAACATGCAAATGGTGATCTGCTTCGAAGTATGCGCAGATTTGGTGATGGTGAGAAATTCTTGCACCTAATCACACAAATTAGAGCTCTTAATCCAGAGGCAGGAATTAGATCTAATTTTATTGTGGGCTTTCCAGGGGAGAGTGATGCGCAGTTTATGGATTTAATTGAATTCTTAACTCAAGCCCAATTAGATGCAATTGGCATATTTGGTTACTCCGATGAGGATAAAACCGAGGGCAAAACCCTAGAAAATAAAGTAGCGCCAGAGTTAATTACTGAGCGGGTGAATGAACTTTCAACCTTAGTTGATGAGTTAATTACCCAACGGGCAGAGGCTCGAATTGGACAAAAGGTTTCAGTCTTAATTGAAGATGAAGCTGAGCAAGAAGGTAGAGCTGAACATCAAGGACCGGATGTGGATGGATCAACATTTATTAAATCCCGCAATAAGTATCGGGTAGGTGAGTATGTTGATGCGGTGGTAAGTGATGTGATGGGCGTTGATTTGATTGCGCAGGTCTTATGAAAAAAGTTGATCGCCCAAATCTGCCTAACTCGCTAACAATTTTTCGAATACTGGCACTACCATTTTGTGCATACGCATTATTTAAAAATAATGGTACCGATGATAACTGGCGCATCATCGCCTTCACACTCTTTTTTATTGTCGGTTTAAGTGATGTATTAGATGGCAAATTAGCCAGAGATCGAAATCAGATTACTGAGTTTGGAAAGTTATTAGATCCAATCGCTGATAAAGCAATGCTTGCTACCGCCACCATCGGTGCCTCATACCTTGGAATGCTTTCCTGGTGGGTAACAGCGGTATTTTTAATTAGAGAGATAGCGGTAACGATTCTGCGCTTTGCGGTAATTAAAAAAGGTGTAATCCCAGCTAGTAAGGGTGGAAAGATTAAGAGTTTTTTTCAAAGCTTTGGAGTGGGATTTTATATTTTGCCACTTCCTTCCTACCTAGATATCCCACGGGCAATCTTTATGGCAGTTGCTATTTATCTAACTATTGCAACGGGGGTCGATTACTTTAGAATGGCGCTTAAAAAGTGAGTGAGCAATTAATTGCAAAATCTGTGATTAAAGCGCTAACAAAGCAAAAGAAAAGTATTTGTGTGGCCGAATCTATTACCGGTGGTGGATTAGGGCAGGTGTTAACCCAAATTCCTGGCTCATCTAAGGTTTTTATCGGGGGAGTGATTACCTATAGCGATGAATTAAAAGTTTCTGAACTTGGCGTAAGTAAATCTGATTTAAAAAAATACACCGCTGTCTCTGAACAGGTTGCAATTGCAATGGCAAAGGGTGCGCTTAAGAAATTTAAAACTGATTTTGCAGTTTCAACAACTGGAGTTGCAGGACCGGGGGCTGCCTATGGACAAAAGGCTGGTACAGCTTGGATCGGTGTGGCCAGTAAAAAAGAGGCCTTTGCGATCAACCTCTCCCTGCCCGGTAAGCGAGATGTGATCCGACATGCGATTATTGCCAGCGCATTAGCTGCCCTAGAGCGTATTCTTAAGCCGTGATCCTGTTACGTACCCACATCGGAAGCTCCCTTCGTGCTGCTCGAATTGAGCAAGGTCGCACCCTAAGAGATGTTGCAAAGAGTGCAAAGGTTTCACTCGGCTATTTATCTGAGGTAGAGCGCGGACACAAAGAGGCATCAAGTGAATTATTAAATGCAATTTGTTCAGCCCTAGATCTATCTCTTTCCACAATCTTGGTTGATGTTGCCACTGTGGTTAAAACCCACGAATCCCCAGTACTAACAATCTCAACTTTGCAAGTGGTAGAGACCGCAGCTTAAGTTGTCTGCCCAGCCGGCGGTTGCACCATACGCCCGCCAAAGTGCTACCAGTAATAAATCTCGCGCTGCCATCTTTCATGGTGCTAAATTAGTTATTGCAGATGTTGGCAACTACCAATCTAATATTGCAGATATTGCACTCGCCGCCCAAGTTTCAAAAGCTACGATCTACAATCAATTTGCTGATAAAGCAGAGATGATGGAGTGCTTGGTTGAATCTGAGGTAATTAGGTTGACTGATATAGCGCTCGCAGCATCTTCAAGACAAGAGGCTTTATTCGTACTCTCAACTGCAATCTCTCAGGATGAAGTACTGCGTAAATTAACCCAAACAGATCCAACTGATATTGCAAAGCTGGTAACTATCTCAAGCCACCCAACCTGGGTGCTTGCCCACCAAGGGATTGCAAAAATCTTTGGCGCAGATTCTGCTGCCTGTGGTGTGATCCTTCGTTGGTTAATTGGCCAGATCGCCTCCCCAATTACCCAAGAGGAGTCATTAGCTCAATCAAAACGATTGGCTAATTCACTTTTTAATTAGCAATGAGAATCTCAGAGCTTCGCACGCGACTAAATAATTACTTTCCAGATGCTGATACTTATGCCCGCGACATCATCCATAGCGAATTAGGCGGCATAAGTGTTAACGGTGCAATTGAGCTGGGGATGGAGCCGGATGAGATTTGGAAGGCGGTAGTTCGCCATAACCCTGCGATGCCGGAGAAATACAGATAACGGCGTGTCATAGCCACCTTTTAGCCTTTCGAACAGTTGTTCGATACACTTATCCTGCCCAACCAGAGCGGTTCCACAGTTCCGCTGGCACCCCGTGCCAGCCGTCAGTGATGTTCCGTACCTTCTGGACCGAAAGATGACCTCGCTAGTAGGAGTTGAAAGCCCTAGAGCTGGTCAAGGAGAAGAAAGGAAATAAATCACTATGGCCTCTGCAAATAGAGAACCACAAGATGATAAGAAAGAAGATAAACGATCTAGTGATCGTGCTAAATCCCTAGATACCGCCCTTGCCCAAATCGAGCGTCAGTTCGGTAAAGGATCGGTAATGAAGATGGGAGATCGTAAAGCTGTTGCCATGGAGGTAATTCCAACTGGCTCAGTTGCATTAGATATCGCTCTCGGCGTCGGTGGCCTGCCACGTGGTCGAGTTGTTGAGATCTACGGCCCAGAATCATCAGGTAAAACCACAGTTGCATTACATGCAATTGCAAATGCCCAAAAAGCTGGTGGCATTGCTGCTTTTATTGATGCTGAACACGCCCTTGATCCAGAGTATGCAAAGAAACTTGGCGTTGATATTGATGCGCTGTTAGTTTCACAACCAGATACTGGTGAACAGGCACTTGAAATTATGGATATGTTAGTTAGATCCGGTGCAATTGATATCGTAGTTGTTGACTCAGTTGCTGCATTAGTGCCAAGAGCTGAAATTGAAGGCGAGATGGGTGACTCACATATGGGTCTACAAGCCCGCCTTATGTCTCAAGCACTTCGTAAGATGACTGGTGCACTACATCAATCAAATACCACCGCAATATTTATCAACCAGTTGCGCGATAAAATCGGTGTTTTCTTTGGTTCACCAGAGACAACAACAGGTGGAAAAGCGTTGAAATTCTATGCGTCAGTGCGTTTGGATGTGCGCAGAATTGAAACCTTAAAGGATGGTCAAGATGCGGTTGGTAATAGAACCCGCGTAAAGATTGTTAAAAATAAGGTTGCCCCACCATTTAAGCAAGCAGAGTTTGACATCATTTACGGTGTTGGAATTAGCCGTGAAGGATCTCTAATTGATATGGGTGTTGAGATCGGAATCGTCAAGAAATCTGGCGCCTGGTTCACCTATGAGGGTGACCAACTAGGACAGGGTAAAGAGAATGCCCGCGCATTCTTAATTGATAATCCAGATCTAGCTAATGATATTGAAACCAAAATCAGAGCTTCATATGTGCCAGCTGAGGTAGATCCTGCCTTGGTAGCAGCAGTTGATGAAGCAACCGCTGATGTTGAGTTCTAATCACTAACTCACACAAAAATACCTTGAAGAAATCTCAAGAGGTAGTAGCTGATCCCTACTCAGAGGCGATGTCGATAGCGTTATACGCTCTTGCACCTCGCGCAAAGAGTAGGGATGAGTTGCACAAACAATTATTAAAACGTGGGGTTGAATCAGATATAGCCAATGCTGTTTTAGATTCACTTGAATTACAAGGATTGTTAAATGATCTTGAGTTTGCCAAATTATGGTCAGAGTCTAGGCAGCGGGCAAAGAAGTTAAGTAAGCGAGTAATTGCCGGTGAGCTTCGCACCAAGGGAGTTTCTCAAGACATAATCAATGAGGTAATTGAAGAGATTGATGATGAGTCAGAATACAACCAAGCATTTACCCTCGCGCAACGTAAATACAATTCGATTGCGCACTTAGATCCAGAGGTTGTTTATCGAAGGATCTCCGGTTTATTGGCGCGTAAAGGTTATGGCCATGGTATTTGCGCAAGAATTATGCGGGAGTTAACTGGAGTTAATTAGCAAGTAGAATTAGGTAATGCCTACCTTTGTAGTTGAGACCTACGGCTGCCAGATGAATGTCCATGATTCCGAGCGAATCTCTGGGCTGTTAATTAGCGCCGGTTACACCCAAGCGTTGGCTGATACTCAACCTGATTTAGTAGTTTTTAATACCTGTGCAGTTAGAGAAAATGCTGATAATAAACTTTATGGAAATCTCTCCTTTTTAGCACCGCGTAAGAAAAGTGATCCAAACTTTCAAATTGCCGTTGGCGGTTGCATGGCGCAAAAGGATCAGGATGCAATTATTAAGCGCGCACCTTATGTTGATGTAGTTTTTGGAACTCACAATATCGGCTCACTTCCGGTATTACTGGAGCGAGCAAGAATAGAAGAGGCCTCCCAAGTTGAGATTAAGGAATCACTTGAACATTTTCCTTCAACTCTGCCAGTAAAACGTGACTCTGCTTTTTCGGCCTGGGTTTCAGTCTCAGTTGGTTGCAACAATACCTGCACATTTTGCATCGTTCCACAGTTACGAGGAATTGAAAAAGATCGCCCGGCAAGTGAAATTATGAATGAAGTAAGAGCCTTAGTTGATCAAGGTGTTATTGAGATAACTTTGCTGGGTCAAAATGTGAATGCCTATGGTGTTGATTTTGGTGATCGCCAAGCTTTTGCCAAATTACTTCGTGAATGTGGCAAGGTAGATGGATTAGAGCGAGTTAGGTTTATGTCACCACACCCAAGAGATTTCACCGATGATGTAATTTTGGCAATGGCAGAGACTAAAAATGTAATGCCTCATCTGCATATGCCGTTGCAATCTGGCAGTAATAAAGTTTTACAAGCGATGCGCCGCTCATACCGTAGAGAGCGATACCTTGGCATTATCGATAATGTGCGGAAAATGATTCCAAATGCAGCAATTACGACCGACATAATTGTTGGTTTCCCCGGTGAGAGCGATGCTGATTTTGCTGACACCATTGATTTGGTTAAACAAGCAAAGTTTTCTGCTGCATACACATTCCAGTACTCAAAGCGGCCTGGCACACCAGCTGCCACAATGGCTGATCAAATACCAGATGATGTGATGGCAGATCGTTATAACCAACTCCATAAGATTCAACAGGAAATTTCAAAGAGTGAGAATGAGAAGTTAATTGGTAAAACAGTTGAACTACTTGTCTCAGGCCATGAGGGCCGGCATGATCATGATCAAAATCGGATGAATGGTAGAAGCGCAGATTTTCGCCTTACCCATTTTGATAACTCAAGTGCAACTGCTCGTCCAGGTGATTTAGTTGAGGTCAAAGTATTAGAAGCATTTGCAAATCACATTGTTGCTGGAGCGCCTACTGCAGTTAAGAAAACAAAGGGAGCAGCTGCCCATGCTGCCTGGGTGGAAGATAATGGGGATAAAAAGATTTTGTTAGGTATTCCAACTTTAGCCGCTTTAAAATCCCTTTAATTTGATGAGTTTAATAATTATTTGTGGGGCTACCGCAACTGGAAAAAGTGATTTAGCAGTTTCACTAGCTAAAAAAATTGACGCAGAAGTAGTTAATGCAGACTCTATGCAGCTATATAAAGGCATGGATATTGGAACAGCAAAATTAACTACTGCTGAGCGAAATGGCATTGCACATCACTTAATCGATATTTTAGATATTAAAGATGATGCAAATGTTGCTTGGTATCAACAGATTGCTCGAGAAAAGATTGATCAGATTTTAAGCAGTGGTAAATCAGTTGTGGTAGTTGGTGGCACTGGGCTTTATATAAAGGCAATTTTAGATGACTTAAATTTTCCAGATACTGATCCAATAGTTAGGCAGAAAATTACCGACGAGGCAGAAAAATTAGGCAATGATGTAATGCATGAAAGGTTGGCAAAACTAGATCCGGCTGCTTCTTTGGCAATTCCAAAGGAAAATATTCGTCGGGTTATTCGTGCTCTTGAAGTAATTGAGCTAACTGGCAAGCCTTTTACCGCAAACTTGCCAAGACAAGAGAGTAGTAAATACCCAGATGCGAAACAGTTCGGATTGGTATTGGACCGTGAAAATTTAGATGAAAAAATAGATAAACGGGTTGAAGATATGTGGACTAAGGGTTTTGCGCGTGAAGTTTCAATTCTTATGACTCAAGGGTTAGAGCAAGCAGGTACTGCCAAAAAGGCACTTGGTTATATACAGATTATGAATTATTTAAATGGTGAAAGTGATGAAGCATTTGCCAAAGAGGAGACAAAACGAGTTACCCGGGCTTATGCCAGAAGGCAGGAGACATGGTTTTCAAAGGATGAAAGAATTAAATGGCTGGCTCCAGAATCAAACTCAGCCCGACTTGAAAAACTCTTGGCTAGTATTAATTGATGATTCAAGCTACCTACGGTCATGGTACCCATAATGACTTTGTGCTGGTTTTTGATGAAGATAACAAGTTAACTTTTAGTGCAGATCAAATTAAGCGAATTTGTGACCGAAAAGATGGAATTGGAAGCGATGGCTTTATAAAGATAGTAAAAAAAGATGGCGCATGGTTTATGGATTATTCAAATGCAGATGGCTCTGTGGCAGAGATGTGTGGCAATGGAATCAGAGTAATGGCAAGGTATTTAACTGATCGAGGCCACCAACCAAGTGGGATTTATGCAATAAATACTAGAGCGGGTCGAAAATTTCTCTCCGTTCCTGAAAGTGGTGACATCTCAGTAAATATGGGTCAGGTATCCCAAGTCCCAGGTGAGATTACAGTTGAAGCTAATAACAACTCGTATCAAGGTTTTAATATTGAGATTGGTAATCCACACGCAGTTGTTTTCACAGATGACACCTCCACAGCAGGGGATCTAAAAATTGCGCCAAAGGTTGCGCCAAGTGATGAGTATCCAGATGGAGTAAATGTTGAGTTTGCTCAGTTTTTAGATGATGGTGAAATCAAGATGCGAGTATTTGAAAGAGGAGTTGGTGAGACTCAATCATGTGGCACAGGAACTTGCGCAGTGGCCCTTGCTGCCACAATTAAGAACCGCAAGCAGTTGCCAATTAAATGGGTAATTAATCCACCAGGTGGAAAATTAATTGTGGAAATAGATGGGCATAGTAATGCCACATTAACTGGACCAGCAGAATTAGTTAAAGATGTTGAGTTGGATAAATATCTGTGATTGATCCAAAGTTTGATAAAGATGATGGCCTTGAGATTGATATTGATACATTAATTAGAGAAAACGCCCAAGCAGTTGCAGATTACGAATTAACTGAGAATCCAGAAAGTAATAATCAAGATTTACAAGACCGACAGGCGTTGCGAAGAGTAAGCGGACTTTCAACAGAGTTACAAGATGTTTCTGATGCTGAGTATCGGCAATTACGACTTGAGAAGGTTGTATTAGTTGGAGTTTGGACTGAGGGAAGTGCTAAGGATGCTGATAACTCAATTAAAGAGTTAGCAGCCCTTGCGCAAACCGCTGGCTCACAAGTTATGGAGGCGTTGATTCAACGAAGAGATAAACCAGACTCTGCAACCTTTATTGGTTCTGGAAAAGTCAAAGAGGTCAGAGAAGCAGTGGTTGCAACTGGAGCAGATACCGTTGTTTGCGATGGCGAGTTATCACCTGCGCAACTAAGAACTTTAGAACAAAAAGTTAAAGTTAAAGTTATTGATAGAACTGCACTGATATTAGATATTTTTGCTCAACATGCTAAGAGTAGAGAGGGTAAGGCACAGGTAGAGCTCGCACAAATGTCTTATATGTTGCCTCGTCTTCGCGGTTGGGGTGAATCTCTATCTCGTCAGGCTGGTGGTATTGGTGGACGCGGACCTGGTGAAACAAAGATTGAAACTGATCGAAGAAGAATTAATGACAAAATGGCAAAGTTGCGCCGCGAAATTAAGGATATGAAAACCTCACGGGACACTAAGCGAAATGAGCGCAGAAGAAACAATATTCCTTCAGTTGCAATTACTGGTTACACAAATGCTGGTAAATCATCACTGTTAAATCGTTTAACTGGTGCAGATGTTTTAGTAGAAAATGCTTTATTTGCGACCTTAGATCCAACGGTTAGAAAAACCGAAAGTAGTGATGGTCGGGTTTATACATTTGTTGACACCGTTGGATTTGTTCGGCACCTACCACATCAGTTAGTTGAAGCATTTAAATCAACACTTGAAGAGGTTTCAGAGGCTGATCTAATTGTCCATGTTGTAGATGGCGCTCACCCAGATCCAATGGAGCAACTTCGAGCAGTAAGGGAAGTTATAGGTGAAATTGGTGGCGGTGAGATTCTAGAGATTATTGCAATTAATAAAGCAGATGTAGCCGCGCCAGAGGTATTGATGGAACTACTGCGCAAGGAGAGTAATGCCTATGCTATTTCAGCACGAACCGGATATGGAATTGAAACTTTAGTTAAAGCCATTGAATCATCACTTCCAAAACCGAAAGTAGAAATTAACGCCGTAATTCCATTTAATCGAGGAGATTTAGTTAGTGCAGTACATGAGCAGGGTGAAATAATCTCTGAGGAGTATTTGCCAGAAGGCACCAAGCTTCATGCCATGGTCGGTGGCGCTCTTGCTAGAAAGATTGAATTATTGTGAGTTTACTTCTTGGACTTAAGTTATTTTTGGCACCATTTTTTGTTTGGATTATTTCGGTATTACAAGGCAGATATAACGCCAGGCTAGGTGGATTATTTTTAGGCCTACCCCTCACTACTGGTCCATTTTTACTTATTATTGGACTTCAAGAAGGCCGATCATTTGCTAAAACTGCAGCTCATGGAGTGCTAGTCGGTCAGCTTTCATTGATTGTGTTTTGTTTTGTTTACGCTCTTGCAGCCAAAAGTTTGAATTGGAAAAGGTCAATATTCATTGCCACGATTGCAGTTTGGTCGAGTGGTTATTTTTTCAACCTAATTAATTTTTCTAACCTTGGAGTGGCTATGACACTCTTCTTTGTTTGGGCTATCTCACTAGGGCTATTTCCTAAGTATGAAAAACCAACTGAAAAAGTAGTTGCACCAAAATGGGAGTTACCAGTTCGTCTAATAACAACAGTTGTCTTGATCTTGTTATTAACAGCAACAGCTAATATTTTAGGCTCTAGGGTTTCTGGAGCACTTTCAACCTATCCGACAATTATTACTGTATTAGGTGCATTTAGTCACCGAAGAAATGGCCCAAAATACTTAATTGCAACACTACATGCATTAATTCAAGCACTACCTATTACATCATTAATTATGATTGGACTTACCTTAATTCTTTAAGCAATAAATCCATTTGGGAATGGATCAGTTGGATCTAATACCCAAGTTGCTTCACCCATAATCCAAGCTC
Source organism: Actinomycetes bacterium (assembly GCA_037143635.1). Taxonomy (GTDB): domain Bacteria; phylum Actinomycetota; class Actinomycetes; order Nanopelagicales; family Nanopelagicaceae; genus Nanopelagicus. The sequence goes on along the minus strand of JBAWYI010000019.1, from coordinate 4,205 downwards.
GACCAGTAACTGTTGGAATAATTGCTGGTAAACCTGCCACAGTTGTGTGTTCCTTAACTCGTCCTTCAAATTGTGAGCCAATCCAAGATTCATTGATTAATACATCATTATCTTTAAACTCTCCACGGGCAACCATTTGGGCAAGCCTCGCACTTGTTCCAGTGCCGCACGGGGATCGGTCAAACCAACCAGGATAAATTGCCATTGCATTTTTCCAATGTAATGAGTCTTCTCCAGGGGATATGAAATCAATGTGATGGCAAATTGCAATATCAGGATTTTCTGGATGAACTGGTTTATTTTGCTGATTAATTGCATCACTGATTGCAAGTCCAGCTGCTAAAAACTTTTGACCATTCTCATGTTTAAATTCAATACCAATTCGCTCTACTGGGATGATTGCATAGAAATTTCCACCAAATGCCATGTCATATTTTATTTTTCCGTAACCTGGAACATCCACGGTTTGGTCTAATTGGTATGAAAATGATGGCACATTAGTCAAAGTAACTTTTTCTGCCTTACCATTTTTAACTTGGACATCAACAGTTACTAGCCCTGCTGGGGTATCAAGGCGGACGGTGGTAATTGGTTCGGTAACAGTTACTAATTTTTTCTCTACTAAAACAGTTGCAACACCAATAGTTCCATGTCCACACATTGGTAAGCAGCCAGAAACTTCTATATAGACCACACCCCAGTCAGCATCTGATCTAGTTGGTTTTTGCAGAATTGCACCGCTCATTGCTGGATGACCACGAGGTTCAAACATTAACCATTGGCGAAGGTGATCCATATGCTCCATAAAGTAGAGCCGCTTTTCAAACATAGTTTTTCCAGGAATTTCATCAATTCCGCTTGTTACAACCCGAGTAGGCATTCCTTCAGTATGCGATTCAACCGTTGTAACGGTGCGCAGACTATTCTTCATTTGAATTACTTTCGATTTTTATAGAAATCTAATGTTTGCTTAATATCCTTATTTAGCTGTGCAAGATCACTTGCTGGTAGCGGTAAACGTGGAAGTCTGGTTGGTCCACCGTAACGTCCAACAGCCTCCATTGCGACCTTAATTGCGACAATAAACTCTTTGCGGCTATCCCAATTGAATAGGTTATGAACGGCAGCATAAATTGGTTTTGCCTCCTCATACTTACCTGCAAGACAAAGGTTATATAGCTCAACTGATTCTTTTGGCAGCGCATTTGGGAATCCAGCAATCCAGCCAACAACTCCACCGGTTGATAGCTCAAGCAGCACATCATCTGCTCCAACTAAAACCTCAATTCGTGGGGCGTAGTGGTGTAATTGCCAAACTCGGCGCACATCACCAGAAAATTCTTTAATAGCAACCACATTTTCAGCTGCATCTGCAATTCGAGCAACTAGTTGTGGAGTTAAATCTACCTTTGTATCAAATGGGTTGTTGTAAGCAATTATTGGAACGCCAACTTTACTAACCTCTTTGTAGTGGGCGATTATCTCTTCATCATTGGCTCGGTATGCAGTAGGTGGCAACAACATTACGCACTTTGCACCCATCTCAACTGCTTGTTCAGTCCATCTACGAGATTCAGCTGCGCCATATGCTGCAACTCCCGGGACGATATTAAATCCGGCAGGGGCGGCCTCTAATGCAGTTTTTAATACTTTCGTTCTCTCCTCCGGAGTTAAGACTTGATACTCACCAAGAGATCCATTTGGTATTGCGCCATGAACTCCATTAGCTGCCTGCCATTTAATATGTTCTGCATATTTATCGTAATCAACTGAAAGATCAGATCGAAAGGGAAGTGCGGTTGCAGTTAAAACACCATGCCATGGCTTTGCAGTTGTCATGGATAAACCTTATTCGCCCTGCGCTAAAACGCCAAGTGGAATTGGCGTAATTATTGGACGATTGACTGCAGAAATTCGATCAGTATCAGTAGGTAAGAGTTTTAACTCATTTGCTACTAGGTCTACAACCGACCGACCACAGATACGCCCTTGGCAAAGGCCCATTCCACATCGAGTAAATAACTTGGCAGTTCGAGAATCAGTTGCCCCTAATTCTTCAACTGAATATTTCAAATCACCAAGTGAAACCTCTTCACATCTACAAACAGTAGTTTGATCATTTAGCCATGATTGCCAACCTGATTTGACCGGATAAGCCTTAATTAATGCGTTTGCAAACCGTTGTCGTTTTGCTCGTCGTTTACGGTGAGCTTTTAGAACCTCAACTTTGCACCCTACAAATTTAGCTGCAGCAATACCTGCAATCACTCCTTCTGCCATTGATAGCTCTGAACCACCAATTCCAGTTATTTCACCTGCAGCAAAAATTCCAGAAATACTTGTTTGCTGATTGTTATCAACCCAAACGATTACACTTTCATCCTTTGCAACAACTTGCTTGCAGCCAAGGGATCCAGCTAATGATGTGTCGGCAGTAAAGCCCCAACCAATTGCTGCAACATCACACTTTATATTTTTTAACTTTTTAACATTAAAATTTCGATCTATTTTTGCTATATCAACAGATTCAAGCTCGCCATTACTACCGGCATGGGCGGTGATAACAGCGTAGCCAAACTTTGCTCTAACTTTTCCTTCGCTAATAGTTTTAATGTAGTAAAAAGCCTCTTTTAGTTTGCCTAAATTTTCTAAAATAACATTAAATGAAGTAAGCCACCTGCGTGATTTATTGGCCTCAAGAAGTGAAACAACCTCACCACCTGCTTTAATAACTCCGGCTGCTACCGGTAGTAAGAATGGGCCAGTTCCAGCAACCACAACTCGTTTGCCAGCAAGAACACCATGTCCTTTTAATAGGGATTGAACACCACCTGGGGTCATGACACCGGGTATGTCCCAACCCGGAAAGGGAAGTGTTCGATCATATGCACCAGTGCAAAGAATTATGTTTGCAGTATTAACAATCTTTTCTTTACCTTGATAAATAATTCGAAGCGTAAATTTTCCTTCATTGTTTGTCGCACTCCATATCTGGGCTTCAGACCAAACCTCAATCTCTTTTCTTGCTTTAACAGCATTTATTAAAAGTAATCCAGTTTCCAAATCAAAGTGCTGCTCATGCTGATCATCAAAATTATCTGAAGAATTTCGCCAGTACTGCCCACCCAATCTTGAATTGCTATCAATTAATAGAACTGGAGCCCCAGCGGCAGCGGCAGCAAGGGCAGCGCTTAACCCGGCCGGTCCGCCACCAACAACTACAACATTATGCATTTGAGCCATCCTGAGTTTGAACTTTCATTCCGGGCTTTGCTTCGATGATGCATGCTCGTTGATTTGTAACGCCATCAACTACAACTAAACAATCAAAACAAACTCCGATACCGCAAAAAATTCCTCGCTTATTTTTATTAAATCTAGTCTTACGAAGGGAACGTTGATTTGTCGCTAGTAGGGCCGCTCCAACAGACTGTCCGATAATTGCTGGAATAGTCTTGCCATCGAAAGTGAACTCAATTTCAAACTGCGACATACTCACCACCTTTAAAGCGTTTTGGCGAGAATGGTGCTGGATCCATAAATGGTGTGGCACCAGTAATTTGCGCAGTGATTAACTCACCAGTTGCAGGTGCTAATCCAATCCCAGCACCTTCATGACCAGCTGCATGCCACAACCCAGAAATATTTTCATCCTCACCAATAACTGGTAGATGATCTGGTGCATATGGCCTAAAGCCACGGTATGCACGTAGTAGTTGGATAGTAGAAAGTACTGGAAATAAAGAAATTGCCTGCCGTGCTAGTTGGCGCAGAATTGCAATATTCAAATCATTTTTAAAGCCAACACGTTCTCTAGATGCGCCAATTAAAATTGTGCCACTTGCCGTGCCCTCAACTACTGCAGATGATTGAAGATCTGCTTCACCACTCGCCACATTTGCAACATAATCTGCATCGTAAACTTTGTGGTTAATTATTTTTGGAGCTGGTGAGGTAACTAAGATAAATCCTCGTCTTGGCAAAATAGGAAGGAATGAGTTGGCCAATTTTGCTACTTCACCTGCCCATGTTCCGGTTGCATTAATAACAACCGGAGTTGAGTAAGTGTTTTTATCAGTGGTTAATCCAATAATAGATCCAGATACAGAGTTTATTTTGACTACATTTTCACCTTGAATAAAACTTCCGCCCCTCTTTCTTACTGCTCTAATAATTTGAGCAGCAGCTAACATTGGCTGACATTG
>JBAWYI010000018.1:0-15331 GCA_037143635.1 Actinomycetes bacterium | reverse complement strand
AAGACTGCCGTGTCTGCCTTTAATAGATTCCGTGTAGGTCAGTAAACTAGTAATACAAATTAATTAAAGGAGCGCTCATGCCACGTAAAGGTTATAAACGAGTGCTCCTTAAATTATCTGGTGAGGTTTTTGGTGGCGAAAAAGGCATCGGTGTTGATCCTGATGTAGTCCATGATGTGGCAAATCAAATCGCAGAGGTTGTAAGTGGCGGCACTCAAATTGCCATTGTTGTTGGTGGTGGAAATTACTTTAGAGGAGCTGAATTACAACAAAGAGGTATGGATCGCGCCCGGGCTGATTACATGGGAATGCTTGGCACCGTAATGAATTGTTTAGCGCTGCAAGATTTTCTAGAAAAAGCTGGCATTGAAACTAGAGTGCAAACTGCAATCACAATGGGACAAGTTGCTGAGCCTTACGTTCCACGCCGTGCCATTAGACACTTAGAAAAAGGAAGAGTTGTAATTTTTGGAGCAGGTGCTGGCATGCCATTCTTTACTACCGACACAGTTGCAGCCCAACGCGCACTTGAGATTGGCTCTGAAGCTCTGCTTCTTGCTAAGAGTGGTGTTGATGGTGTTTACAGCGCAGATCCTAGAAAAGATAAATCTGCTACCAAATATGAAGCAGTTTCCTATGATGAGGTTTTAAGTAAATCACTGGCGGTTGCAGATGCTGCAGCCTTTGCACTTTGCCGAGAGAATAAATTGCCAATAGTTATCTTTGATCTAAAAAATAAGGGCAATATCAAGCGAGCAGTCTCAGGTGAGAGTATCGGAACGCTGGTTTCTTAGTAAAAATTACTAAAGGTCAAAATGGCTAGTAGAGTTGTATTAATTAAGGGAGTGAGTAAATGTCAGATCTAAATGGATCATTAGCAGAATGTAATGTGAAGATGAATAAGGCAATTGATGTTGCCAAAGAGGATTTTTCTACGATCAGAACTGGTCGGGCTCACCCATCTATGTTTGCTAAGTTAATGGTGGATTACTACGGCACTGGTACACCACTTTCTCAACTTGCCACCGTTCAAGTTCCAGAGGCACGTCTGGCATTAATTACTCCTTATGACAAAGGTGCGATGGCAGCAATTGAAAAGGCAATTAGAGATTCAGATCTTGGGGTTAATCCAGGCTCTGATGGCACTGTAATTAGAGTCAACTTTCCGCAATTAACTGAAGAGCGACGTAAAGAGTTTATTAAGGTTGCTAAAGGAAAGGCTGAGGATTCAAAGGTAGCAATTCGCGCAATTAGAAGAGCTGCAAAAGAGGCAATGGAAAAGTTAGAAAAAGATGGCAAGGTTGGCAAAGATGATTTAGCAAGAGCTGAAAAAGAGTTAGAAAAGGTTACTGGTGAGCACACCGCCAAGATTGATGAGTTACTAAAGCATAAAGAAGCTGAGCTGCTAGAGGTTTAATGATGGCTGACCTGCACGCAATAAATGATGCGATAAATAAACGAGCAGGTCGCAAACTACTTCCATCTATTTTAGTTTCACTATTTTTATTGGGTTTAATCTTTGGCTCAATCACCGCTGCGCCCCTATTATTTTTTGCCCTAATTTGGGTAGTAATTATGTTAGGTGTGCGGGAGTTAGCACATGCATATCGAACTGGCGGGATTGAGCTGCCAGATTATGTTTTAATGATCGCGGCCACAGTATTACTAGTGGCAACTTGGAATGGAAAAACTCAAGGGTTAGCGGTTGCAACTGGCTTAACTTTTCCAATTTTAATGTTTACTCTCTTACTAATTTCTCAGAAAGATTTTATTAAGCGCTCAACCTCAGCAGTTTTCATTACCTTCTACCTAGCATTTTTAGGCGGCTTTATTTTATTGTTGGCAAATGATCCAGATGGACCAAAGCGAATCTTTACCTTAGTTGCATTAATTGCCTGCAATGACACCTTTGCTTACTTTGCTGGTGTGTTAATTGGTAAACATAAGATGGCGCCAAGTATTAGCCCAAAGAAAAGTTGGGAAGGCTTAATTGGGGGAGCGATTGCAGCGGTTATTGGCGGCTCGTTTATATTCCATTCTTTATTTGAAACTGCTTGGATCGTAGGAGCTGCAATTGGTTTAATGACAGTTGTTACTGCCACCTGTGGTGATTTAATTGAATCTGCGATTAAGCGCGACCTTGCAATAAAAGATATGTCTAATTTATTACCTGGCCATGGCGGAATTATGGACCGGCTGGATTCAGCACTTTTTACCGCCCCGGCAGTTTGGTTCGCTCTTGAATTAATTACTCGGTACTTATAAATGGCCGAGTTAATCTTTGACGCACCTGTAGTTAAAAAGAAAACACCAATTCATTTAGCTGATTTAACTGTGGCAGAGCGAAAAGCTAGAGCTGAAGAGTTGGGTTTGCCAGCATTTAGAGCAAATCAATTAGCGGTTCATTTCTTTACTCATCACAATGATGATGTTCAAAGTTTTACCGATATTCCAAAGGAGCTACAACAATCACTCGGTGAAGCATTCCTACCAAAATTATTAACCTTAGTTCGCTCCATCACCTGCGATGGTGGCAAAACCAGAAAAGATCTCTGGCGCTTACATGATGGAGTTTTAGTTGAATCAGTCTTAATGCGTTACACCGATCGCACTACTGTTTGTATTTCCTCTCAAGCAGGTTGTGGCATGCAATGTCCATTTTGTGCAACTGGCCAAGCCGGATTAACTAGGAATTTAACCGCAGCTGAAATTACCACCCAGGTTGTAATGGCGGCGCAGGTTTGTGATCTTGGTGAGATGCCAGGTGGGCCAACTCGTCTATCAAATGTGGTCTTCATGGGTATGGGTGAGCCAATGGCTAATTACAAAGCGGTTATGCAAAGTATTAGAAATATTACAAATCCACAGCCAAATGGTTTAGGAATTGGCGCTCGGTCGGTAACTCTTTCAACCGTTGGCTTAGTAAATGGCATTGAAAAGTTAATTGATGAAGATCTGCCGGTAACACTTGCCATCTCACTTCACACCCCAGATGATGAACTTCGAGACACCCTAGTTCCAGTTAACTCAAGGTGGAAGGTTAAAGAGGTATTAGCAGCAGCAGATAAGTATGAGATGAAGACTGGTAGAAGATACTCAATTGAGTATGCATTAATTAGAGATATTAATGATCAAGCATGGCGGGCAGATCTATTAGGAAGATTACTTAAAAATAAAAATGCTCATGTTAATTTAATTCCATTAAATCCAACCCCAGGTTCTAAGTGGACCGCATCTCGCCCAGAAGATGAGCGAGCTTTTGTGGAGATTTTAGAAGGGTACGGGGTTCCGGTAACGGTTCGTGATACTAGAGGGCGTGAGATTGATGGTGCATGTGGTCAATTAGCTGCCGCTGAAGTTTCTGGTAAATCTTAAGTATTGATTAGCGTAATCAGAATAACTAGACTAATAATCTAACAAATGAGGAGTTAAGAATTGAAAACTTTGCAAAACTTTATCAATGGTAAGTATGTATCTCCTACCTCTGAAAAAGTACAGGATTTAATTAATCCATCAACTGGTGAAGTATTTGCAAAGGCGCCAGTTTCTAACGCATCTGATGTTGATAAGGCGATGAAATCAGCTGCCAGTGCCTTTGAGAGTTGGAAGGATTCAACTCCAGGAGAGCGCCAAAAAGCTATTAATAAAATTGCAGATGCAATTGAGGTGCGAAGTGAAGAGTTAATTGGGATTGAATCTGAGAACACCGGTAAGCCAATTGCAGTAACTAGAGCAGAAGAGATTGGTCCAATGTTGGATCAAATTAGATTTTTTGCCGGAGCTGCTAGAAATCTAGAGGGCAAAGCAGCGGGTGAGTACTTTAAAGGTCACACATCTTTTATTCGCCGTGAACCAATTGGAGTTTGCGCTCAAGTAACACCTTGGAATTATCCAATGATGATGGCGGTCTGGAAGTGGGCACCGGCAATTGCGGCTGGAAATACAGTTGTATTAAAGCCAAGTGATACCACGCCAGTTTCAACACTTTGGATGGCGGAGTTAATGCAGGAGTTTTTACCAGAGGGTGTAATAAATGTAGTAATTGGTGATCGTGATACTGGCCGAGCCTTAGTTGAACATGAAATACCACAGATGGTTTCAATTACCGGCTCAGTTCGTGCTGGTATGGAGGTTGCAAGTAGCGCAGCTAAGGATTTAAAGAAGGTTCACTTAGAGCTTGGTGGCAAAGCACCAGTTGTAATTTTTGATGATGCAAATCTGCAAGCAGCATGTGAGTGGATTGCAATTGCTGGTTACTTTAACGCAGGTCAAGATTGCACCTCTGCAACTAGGGTTCTAGTTGAAGCAAGTGCTTATGATGATGTGGTGGCACTTTTAACCGAGCAGGCAAAAAATGTTATTAAAGTAGGTATGCCAAATGAGGATGTATTAGTAGGTCCAGTTAACAATGCTAATCAGTTAGCAAGAGTGCAGGGCTTTATTGATCGCACGCCTTCACATGCTCGAATTACCGCAGGTGGTTCTGCAATCGCTCGTCCTGGTTACTTCTGGAATCCAACTGTTATTGCTGATTTAAAACAAGATGATGAGATGATTCAAAATGAGATATTTGCACCAGTAATTACAGTTCAGAAATTTACCGATGAAACACAAGCAGTTCGCTATGCCAATGGAGTTAAGTATGGTTTGGCATCTTCTGTTTGGACTAAAGACCATGGCCGTGCGATGAGAATGGCAAAGGCATTTGATTTTGGTTGCGTGTGGATTAACACTCATATTCCAATGGTTGCTGAGATGCCTCATGGTGGCTTTAAGCACTCAGGTGGCGGTAAGGATCTCTCCGGTTATGGCTTTGATGAGTACACCCGCATCAAGCATGTAATGACCAACCTAAATGCCTAATTTGGCCAAAAAATAATCTCATTATTTACAATTTCTTTACATAATATTGGCGACAGCAGGCTGATCTGGGTCTAGGCTTTCGCCAGAGCCGCTCATTACTTGAGCTCTTAATAGAAAGTGGTGCAATGACCAGCAAAGTTTCCAACACAAATCTTCATCAGAAATTAGCGGCCGATAATTCACTTCCATCAGAGATTAAGAAGTTAATTAGTAAATCTTTAACTCGGCGTAATGTGTTGGCAGGAGTTGGCGCAGCAGGTGCGGCAGCAACTTTGGCTGCTTGTGGTGGTGGTTCCGGAGGAGCTGCCGATGCAAATACTGTTCGTTGGGCAAATTGGACACTTTATTTAGATTATGACTCAGAGAAGAAGACCTACCCAACCCTTGATGCATTTGAAGCACAAACTGGACTTAAGGTTTCATATAAAGAAGATGTTAATGACAATGATGAATTTTATGGAAAAGTTCAAGGCCAACTAAGTTTAGGAAAAGATATTGGGTACGACTTAGTTGTCCTAACTGACTGGATGGCAGCACGATGGGTCCGACTTAATTATGCACAGAAGTTTTCTGCAGATACGGTGCCAAATAAGAAAAATATTATTCCCTCCCTTGCCTCACCATCATTTGATCCAAATCGTGAGCAAACTTTGCCGTGGCAAACCATCATGGCTGGATTTACTTGGAATAAGGAAAAAATCCCTGGTGGAATTAAAACAATGGAACAGTTATTTGCGCCGGCTAACAAAGGAAAGATTGAAGTTTTATCTGAAATGCGTGACACCATGGGTGTTATCATGCTGTCCCAAGGCGTTGATATAACTAAATTTACTGAGGATCAATTTATGAATGCGATTGATTTCTTACAAAAGAAGATCAAGGATGGTTTTATCCGCCAGGTTAAGGGTAATGACTATAAAGAAGATCTTATCTCAGGGGATGCAATTGCAGTTATTGGTTGGTCTGGAGATACCTTCCAGCTTGCTACTGAAAATAATGGCAAGTTCGCTTTTGCGATTCCAGAATTTGGCGGAACTATTTCATCAGATAATATGATGATTCCAACACCATCTACCAATGCAGCAGGTGCTGAGAAGATAATGAATTATTATTACGACCCAGTAGTTGCCGCAAAGGTTGCAGCATATGTTAATTATGTTTGCCCAGTAGCTGGTGCTCAAGAAGAGTTAATGAAGATTGACCCAGTATTAGGAAAGAGTGAGTTTATTTTCCCGACAGCTAAAACTTCGGCGAAGTTAAATATTTTCCGTGGCCTAACTGCAGCTGAAGAAGCTAAATTCCAAACTGCATTTCAGACGGCGGCTGGTAATGCGTAATGGCAGTTGATGCCTCAACATCTGCACGCGGAGATTTAATATTAAAAAATCTCACCAAGTCTTATGGTGATTTCAATGCAGTTGATGACCTTTCCCTCGTAATTCCAAAGGGTTCTTTCTTTGCACTCCTTGGACCATCTGGTTGTGGCAAAACCACGACCCTTCGAATGGTGGCAGGATTAGAAGAACCAACTGCTGGATCAATATTTGTTGGTGAAACTGATATCACCGATATGAAACCATATCGTCGGCCAGTAAATACTGTCTTTCAAAACTATGCCTTATTCCCACACCTTTCTATCTTTGAAAATATTGCATTTGGTCTGCGCAGAAGAGGTATCAGTGATGCTGAGGTTAAAACTGCAGTAGATAAGGTTTTAAACTTAGTTGAACTACCTCAACTTGCAACTAGAAAGCCAAATCAATTATCAGGTGGCCAACAACAACGTATTGCTGTTGCTAGAGCAATTGTTAACCGGCCAGCACTTTTACTTTTAGATGAGCCTCTTGGTGCACTTGATTTAAAGCTAAGAAGGCAGATGCAGATTGAGTTAAAGTGGATTCAAACTGAGATCGGCATAACTTTTGTGCATGTGACCCATGATCAAGAAGAGGCCATGACTATGGCCGACACAATTGCAGTTATGAATAAAGGAAAAATTGAACAGATGGGATCCCCGGAAGAGTTATATGACTCTCCAAAGACAGCATTTGTGGCTAACTTCTTAGGCCAATCAAACCTAATTCCAGGAGAAGTAAGTGGCAATGATGGAAATAATTTAATTGTTGATTTATTTGGTACAAAGGTGGCTGTTCCTAAGGCGCGCAGCTCAGCACATGGCGCATCAGTATTAGTTGGCATTAGACCTGAGAAATTTAGAATTTCACCGGAAGGTAAAAATGTTTCTGGCAATGTTTTAACTGGTGGAAAAGTATCTGATGTTTCATATATTGGAGTTTCAACTCAGTATCAGGTTGAAATGCCATGGGGTAAAGAGTTAATGGTCTTTGAACAAAATGATGACAATGAAGAGATGTTGCGCAAGGGAGAGAAGGTCACACTTTCTTGGGAGCCAATCTTTACCTTTGCCTTAGATGGTAGTGAAAACGCAGCAGCCGGATCTCATTAACTATGGCGTCTATCCGGGGAGTATCGGTTAAATCACTTGGTTTAAAAGACAATAAATCAGCACTACCTTATTTATTACTTGCACCCGGTCTAGTTTATTTAGCCGTATTTTTTATCTATCCAATTGTTTCCCTCGGACAAATGTCCACCAAAACCTCAAGTGGTGAGATTGGTCAATATAAGCAAAGTTTTAGGTTTGCAAATTATGTTGATGCATTTTTAGAGAGCAAGGAACAATTTAGTCGCTCATTTATTTATGCAACTATCGCAACCATTCTTGCGCTAGCAATTGCCTACCCACTTGCGTACGCAATCGCTTTTAAATCTGGCAGATGGAAAAATGTCTTATTAGTTTTAATTGTTGCACCATTTTTTACATCTTTCTTGCTTAGAACCATCGCTTGGAAGCAAATACTTGGCGAAGAAGGACCTGTGATAAAAGTTTTACGAGGACTTCACATTATTTCCCCGCAAACATCTTTAACTGCTACCTCATTTGCCGTAGTTACCGGCCTTGCCTATAACTTCCTACCTTTTATGACCTTGCCGCTATACGCCTCCCTAGAACGAATTGATCCAAGAACTCTTGAAGCATCGGGGGATCTTTATGCAAATGGTTTTACAACATTTCGTAAAGTAACGCTGCCACTTTCAATGCCAGGTGTAGTTGCTGGAACATTACTAACCTTTATTCCAGCGGCAGGTGATTACATAAATGCAGCAATCCTAGGAAGTCCAAGTAATAAAATGCTAGGAAATGTAATTGATGCTCGCTTCTTTAAAATTGTTGATTATCCAACTGCTGCTGCTCTCTCATTCACATTGATGGCAGCTATTTTGATTTTAGTTACGGTTTATATTAGAAAAGCTGGTACTGAGGAGTTGGTATGAAAAAACTTACTCGCTGGTTATCTAAGAATCTAATCAGAGTTTATGCATTTTTAGGATTTACCTACCTCTTTATTCCAGTCTTTTATACCTTTGCATTCTCATTTAATGATGCTGGCCGAAGTAATTTAGTTTGGAAAGGTTTCACATTAAAGAATTGGAAAAACCCATGTGGTGCTCCAGACATCTGTATGGCGCTGGGCAACTCATTAAAGATCGGCTTAATCTCAACTATTTTGGCAACAATCTTGGGCACATTAATTGCTTTTGCTTTAGGCAGATACAAGTTTGCTGGCCGATCAACCACTAACTTGCTTATCTTCTTACCAATGGCAACTCCAGAGATTGTGCTCGGTGCATCTTTACTTACTATGTTTTTAAATCTTGGTATTACGCCAGGATTGGTTCCAACCATTATTGCTCACGTAATGTTTTGTATCTCATTTGTGGTGGTAACTGTTAAGGCACGTATTGCTTCCCTTGATCCTCGGCTTGAGCAAGCAGCAATGGATCTATACGCAAATGAGTGGCAGACATTTAGAAGAGTTACCTTGCCATTAGTAGCTCCTGGAATTGCCGCAGCAGCCTTACTTTCATTTTCACTATCCTTTGATGACTTTATTATTACCAACTTTAACTCTGGCACAGTTAATACCTTTCCAAAGTTTGTATACACCGCAGCAGCTCGAGGAATTCCAGCCCAAGCAAATGTGATCGGTTCCTCTATGTTCTTCATTGCATTAATCGTGGTAATTGCTGGGCAAATACTTTCTAATAAGCGCAAGGCTAAGATATAGATATGAGCAACATCGGCAATATGTATGGTCCTGATTTCACTTTTCTTGGTATTCCACGATGTGATTTAGATAAACCAGAGAGCTATAAAGATGCTGATGTAATTATTGTTGGCGCACCAATTGATAGTGGAACATCACATCGATCAGGGGCCAAGATGGGGCCACAAGCAATTCGAATGGGTGATTACCTACCTCATGATGCATCCCGACCACACCTTGCAATGCGAATTGATCCACTTCAAAAGTTAAAAATTTATGATGCTGGTGACCTATTAATGCCAGGTGGAGATTTAGTTAAATCATTAAAGGTATTAGAGGTTGCAACTGAGAAGATTTCAAAAGCTGGTGCAATCGCTGTTGTCCTAGGTGGAGATCATTCAATTGCATCGGCTGATGTAACTGGCATTGCAAATCATTTAGGTAAGGGCAAAGTTTCGATGATTCACTTTGATGCCCATGCCGATACGGGGGAAGATCAATTTGGCGCCCTAATTGGTCATGGCACACCAATGCGCAGATTAATTGAATCAGGATCTGTTCGTGGTGATCGCTTTTTACAATTAGGACTTCGTGGTTACTGGCCAGATGATGCAACATTTAAATGGATGGCAAGTAAAGGGATGAAATCTTATGAGATGACTGAGATTCATCATCGGGGCATGAAAGCAGTTTTAGATGAATCATTTTCAATTCTTACCGATGGTTGTGATGGCGTATTTTTATCTGTTGATATTGATGTAGTAGACCCTGGTATGGCACCAGGTACTGGCACGCCAGAGCCAGGTGGAATGACAAGTAGAGAGTTATTAGAAGCAGTGCGTCGAATTTGTTTTGAATTACCAATTGTTGGCGTTGATATTGTCGAGGTTGCACCGGCCTATGACACCAGTGATATCACTGCAATATTGGCTAACCGAGTTGTATTAGAGGCACTTAGTGCGATTGCATTAAAGAAGAGTGGTGGAAAGTATTCACCAACTAGAAACTTGCTTGATAGGTAGTTATAAAGCTTTTCGATAGTAAGTTGCAGTAGTTTCAACACCACCGGCTGGGCAAGTTTTTGCAGCTGCTTCAGCTTTTACTAAACCAGCAGCAACAGCAACCGTTTGAGAAGCGATATTTAAATCTGAAATAGTTGCTTGAATGCTTTTAATATCTGATTGAGTTTTTGCATATTCAGCCATAGCTGCGATTGCATCCTTTGTTGCACCCGCCCCTCGGCCCCATGGTGCTACCCAATAACCAATCTCAGCATTTCCATTTTCATCAACACCATGAATAGATATAACACCAACCTCTTTTTTCGTTGAATCTTCAATTACCCAAACCTTTTTCTCGCTAGTTTTGCCATTAGCAAAGCCAACTGCATGCTCCATTAAATATGGCTTAGGAACTGTGGTCCAGTATTGAATTTGCTCATCTTGGCAGGCTTCAAATATCCAAGTTGCATCGGTAGGTTTTAGAGCGCGAAGAGAGTGAGCAGACATTACTTAATTGTTGCTATTGCCTCATCTAAGACAGCAAGTCCATCTTTAAGAAGTGCCTCATCAATAGCAAGTGATGGCAATAATCTAATTACATTTGCATAGGTGCCTGCAGAGAGAATTAATACACCCTTACTTACACAATACTTAATAATTGCAGCTTGTGCCTCTGAGTTTGGCTCATCACTGCCAGCTTTTACTAACTCAATCGCCTGCATTGCACCTCTGCCTCTTACCTCACCAATGATTGGATACTTTTTAGCCATCTCATTTAACGCATCTGTCATTATTTTGCCAATTTGGTTAGCACGCTCAACAAGATTATTTTTCTCAATAGTTTCAATCGCACCTAATGCTGCAGCACATGCAATTGGATTTCCTCCGTATGTGCCACCTAAGCCACTTAGGTGAATTGAATCCATAATCTCAGCACGTCCGGTAATACCTGAAAGTGGCAGACCTGCTGCAATTCCTTTTGCAGTTGTAACAATATCTGGCTCAACATTTTCATCCTCGGATGCAAACCACTTACCAGTTCTACCAAAACCGGTCTGAACCTCATCTGCAATAAAGACAATGCCATTTTCTTTAGCAAAGTTTGCAATGCCTGGTAAGAAACCTTTTGGTGGAACGATAAAGCCACCCTCACCTTGAATTGGCTCAATCACAATCGCCGCTACATTTTTAGCGCCAATCTCCTTTTCAATCTTGTGAGTAATAATCTCAAGTGCTTCTTGGGCGCACTTTGCTTGATCGCCATTCCATCTAAATGGATATGCCATTGGCATTCGGTAGATCTCAGGAGCAAATGGGCCAAAGCCATCTTTGTATGGAACATTTTTAGCTGTCATTGCCATCGTTAAATTAGTCCGGCCGTGATAACCATGTTCAAAGACCACAATTGCTTGTCGTTTTGTGTAAGAGCGAGCGATCTTTACCGCATTCTCAAGTGCTTCCGCCCCTGAGTTCATTAATACTGATTTCTTTTTAAACTTTCCAGGAGTCAAGCGGTTTAACGCTTCACAAACCTCAACATAACCGGTGTAAGGAACGACCATAAAGCAGGTGTGAGTAAAGGCATCTACCTGAGTTTTAATATTCTCAATTACCTTAGGTGTTGAATGACCAACATTTAATACTGCAATTCCAGCTGCTAAATCTAAGATTGAATTGCCATCAACATCAACAATAATTGAACCTTCAGCACGTTCAATAAATACTGGAAATGCTGTGCCAAGGGATGCTGATACTGCATCTGCTCTGCGCTTAATTAACTCAGCAGATTTTGGTCCAGGAATAGCGGTAATCAGATTACGCTTTTGAGCGATCGGATTTTTTGCCTCTGAGTACATGCGTAAATGCTATCTGAAGAGGTAAGTTGCTGGGCGGTTAAGATAGGCACATGCGTGAAATTGTCATTTTGGGCTCAACTGGATCTATCGGCGTTCAAGCCCTTGAGATCGTAGCTGCCAACCCAAATAAGTTTCGCGTAGTTGGTTTAAGTGCGGGGCGAAAAAATCCCGCATTATTAATGGAGCAGGCTAAGAAATTTAATGTGCCAATTGTGGGAAGTATGGCGCCCGCCCCACAAGCAGATGGCGTAAAAGTAATTGATGGTGATAACTCCTCAGTTGAGATTGCATCCCTGCCTTGTGACATTGTTTTAAATGGAATTACTGGATCAATTGGACTTGGGCCAACTCTTTCAGCTCTGGCTGTTGGTAACAAGGTGGCACTGGCAAATAAGGAGTCACTAGTTGCCGGTGGTGAATTAGTAATGAAGTATGGCCGAGATAAGTTGATTCCAGTTGATTCTGAGCACTCAGCAATTTTCCAAGCAATGTTAGCTGGTAAAGAAAGTGATGTTAAGAAGTTGATCCTGACCGCAAGTGGTGGTCCATTTAGAGATCGAGCAGATCTATCTGATGTAACAGTTGCAGATGCGCTAAATCATCCAACCTGGTCGATGGGGGAGGTAGTAACAATTAACTCTGCCACCTTAGTAAATAAAGGGCTTGAAATTATTGAGGCGCACTACCTATTTGATCTTGCCTATGAGGTGATTGAGGCGGTAATTCATCCGCAATCTGTAGTTCATTCAATGGTGGAATTTAATGATGGTTCAACAATTGCTCAAGCATCACCTCCTAATATGAAAGGTCCAATTGCTTACGCACTGGCATATCCAGAGCGGATTAATAAAGCATGCGCACCAATTGATTGGAGTAAATCTCATACCTGGAATTTCTCACCAATTGATAATGAAAAGTATCCAGCAATTGAGTTAGCTAGAAGGTGTGGTGAATTAGGTGGTGGATTACCGGCTGTTTACAACGCAGCTAATGAGGTTGCAGTTGCAGCATTTTTAGCACAACGAATTAAATTCACAGCGATAATTGAGTTAGTTGAGCAGGTAGTTCAGTCATTTGGCAGTAACAGCCCAACTACAATTAGAGATATCTCAGATGTCAGTGGGATAGAGCAAAGTGCGCGAAGTAAAGCAGAAGAGTTAATAAAGGAGATTGCTTAATGGCATTTATTGGCGTGCTGGCATTTGTAGTTGCGCTTTTGTTATCGGTAATGATCCATGAGGCTGGACATTATTTAACCGCAAGAAAATTTGGCATGAAGGTTACAGAGTTCTTTTTAGGATTTGGACAAAAGATTTGGTCAACCCGGCGGGGTGAGACTGAATTTGGTATTAAGGCAATTCCAGCAGGTGGCTACTGCCGAATAGTTGGTATGTCATCTAGGGAAGAACTTAGTGAGGCTGATCAAGATCGAGCATTTATTAAAGCTGGTGTTGGCCAGCGATTAATTGTTTTAGGCGCTGGTTCATTTCTGCACTTTGTAATTGGCTTTGTATTACTACTTACTCTTTTTCTATCAGTTGGTGTTACCTCAGTTACCAGCACAGTTGAGAAGGTAAGTGAGTGTATTCCGCAAAAAGCAACCGAGGTGTGTTCGGCTAAATCAACGCCGTCGCCAGCAAAAAATGTTGGCATATTAGCTGGGGATAAAATTATTAGAGTTGATGGCAAGAGCTATAAAGATTGGTCAGATGTTGTAACAGTAATCCGAGCATCTGCTGGTAAAGAGTTGAATATAACAATTGAGCGAAACGGTGCGCCAATAGATATTGCTGTAACACCAGCAAGTAGAGATGTAAATGGAAAAGTTATCGGCGTCCTTGGGGTAGTAAATAAAGTAGGAACAATCACCTATGCTCCAGTTGATTCAATTTATCGGGCCGGAAAATTCACTGGCCAGATTCTACAAAACAGTGTTACCTCTTTAATTTCTCTACCAACTAAAATTCCTAATTTAATTAGCCAAACCTTTGGTGGTGAAAAACGAGATGCAGAAGGATTAGTTGGAGTAGTAGGAGTTGCTCGGGTAAGTGGTGAAACGGCAAATACCAAAGCACTAACAGTTAGAGAAAAGATTGCTACCTTTATATTAATAATTGCTTCATTAAATTTATTTGTTGGAATGTTTAATCTATTGCGGTTTTTGGCATTAGATGTTGGACATATGGGGGTTGGAATTGTTGATGGGATTAGAAACTTCTTAGCTAGAAGGAGAGGATTGGCAAAGCCTGAACCATTTGATGTTGAACGGCTCACACCAATTACTATGGTGGTCTTTGTATTAATGGCAGCTTTATCAATTCTCTTACTTGCCGCAGATATCTTTAACCCAATTAGAATGAATTTCTAGGTAGGATTTACTCATGGTTGATTTAGGAATTCCAGCCGCACCACCTCCTACTCTTGCGCCAAGGCGAAAGAGTAAGCAGCTTAAAGTTGGTTCAGTATTAGTTGGCGGGGATGCTCCAGTCTCAGTTCAATCTATGTGTACAACTCTTACCTCTGATGTAAATTCAACTTTGCAACAAATTGCAGAGTTAACTGCATCTGGCTGCCAGATAGTTAGAGTGGCAGTTCCTTCTCAAGATGATGCTGACGCACTTGCTCAGATTGCAAAAAAATCACAGATTCCGGTTATTGCTGATATTCATTTTCAACCAAAGTATATTTTTGCTGCGATCGATGCTGGTTGTGCTGCAGTTCGAGTAAACCCAGGAAATATTAAACAATTTGATGACAAGGTGAAAGAGGTAGCAAAGGCTGCTGGGGATGCTGGTATTCCAATTCGAATTGGTGTTAATGCTGGATCATTAGATCCAAGATTGCTTGCAAAGTATGGCAAGGCAACACCTGAAGCACTGGCTGAGTCTGCGTTGTGGGAAGCATCATTATTTGAAGAGCATGGCTTTAGCGATATTAAAATCTCAGTAAAACATCATGATCCAGTAACAATGGTTAAGGCATATCGCTTGCTGGCCGCAAAGTGTGATTACCCATTACATCTTGGTGTAACTGAGGCTGGACCAATTTTCCAAGGAACAATAAAGTCGGCTACCGCTTTTGGCATATTACTTGCTGAAGGAATTGGTGACACGATCAGAGTTTCACTCTCAGCTCCTCCGGTTGAAGAGGTAAAGGTTGGTATTTCAATTTTAGAATCACTTAATTTACGTCAACGTAAATTAGAGATTGTCTCTTGTCCTTCATGTGGTCGGGCCCAAGTTGATGTTTATTCTTTGGCAGAAAAAGTTCAAGCTGGTCTGCAAGGAATGACAGTGCCACTTCGAGTAGCAGTAATGGGTTGTGTTGTTAATGGACCTGGTGAAGCAAGGGAAGCAGATCTTGGTGTGGCATCTGGAAATGGTAAGGGTCAGATATTTGTTAAGGGCGAGGTAATTAAAACTGTGCCAGAGGCACAGATTGTTGAGACGCTAATTGAAGAGGCGATGCGCCTTGCTGAAGA
>JBAWYI010000017.1:0-15419 GCA_037143635.1 Actinomycetes bacterium | reverse complement strand
TTAGCGTTTGCGGTAAATAATCTAAAAGTAGATGTTGGGATAATGGTTACCGCAAGCCATAATCCAGCAGCAGATAATGGCTACAAGGTTTATCTCGGTGGCACTGTAAATGGCGTTAACTATCGTGGATCTCAGATAATTACACCAGTTGACTTAGAAATATCAGATGAAATATCTAAAGCAGATTTATCCCCTGTTAAGTCAAAAAATTTTGAAACAGTTAATGAGTCAGTTATAGATAATTACACCACCTCTGTTGCAAACCTAGTTACAATTCCAAATCAATTAAAAATTGTCTATACCGCTCTGCACGGAGTAGGAAGTGAAACATTTCTTAGAGTTTTTGAAAAAGCCAAATTTGCATCGCCAATATTGGTAACTGAACAAGCAAATCCAGACCCTGATTTTCCAACTACACCATTTCCAAACCCTGAGGAAGCTGGCGCAATAGATTTAGCAATTGACTATGCTAAAAAAAATAATGCTGATCTTGTAATTGCAAATGATCCAGATGCCGATAGGTGTGCTGTAGCAGTAAATGATCTTCGAACTGGCTGGCGAATGCTTAGAGGTGATGAGGTTGGAACAATACTTGGGTTTTATTTGATTAGTAAGAACAAGAGTAAAGATGTTGCGGTAGCAAATTCATTAGTTTCATCTTCCTTGCTTGCCAAAATTGCTAATAGAAATGGAATTGCATTTTATGAAACTTTAACTGGCTTTAAATGGATTTCAAAAACTAATAAACTAATTTTTGGTTACGAAGAAGCGCTTGGTTACTGTGTAGATCCAGGTGTAGTTAATGACAAGGATGGAATCAGTGCTGCCGTAATTATTACTCAGTTAGCGGGTGAATTACATAAAAATAAAACCTCACTTTGTGATTATTTAGATTCAATTTATGAAGAGTTTGGTTTTCATAAGACCGAACAGATTTCATTAAGATTTGATAAATTAACCCAAATTGATGGATTGCTTTCAAGGGTTGTGACGAATCCCCCAGCAGATCTTTGTGGAAACAGACTTCTTATTGCTGAAGATCTTAGTAAGTCAAAGAGTGTTCCTACACCTGGGATCAGGCTTATGTATGAAAACCAAATTCGGGTAATTATTAGGCCATCTGGTACTGAACCAAAACTTAAATGTTATATAGAAGTTGTATCTGATACTAATGTTCAGGCAATATCCTCGGTATCGCAAATAAAGGAAGCATTGACTAAAGTACTCTCATGATTATCGATGGCAGTGAAGCATCACTGAAAAAGTTTCTTTCGGACTTACCGCCGGTAGATCAGGTTGGTGCTGAAGCTAGAGCTGCGATGCTTGCAACTAGAAGTATTAAAACTTCAAGTAAAGCATGGGCAATCGATATGGCAATCAGCATGGTTGATCTAACAACCCTTGAAGGTGCTGATACACCTGGAAAAGTTAAAGCTCTTTGTGCAAAAGCGGTCAGGCCAGATCCAACTGATTTAACTGTTCCATCTGTTGGAGCAATTTGTGTTTACAACGATATGGTAAAAATTGCGCGCAATGAATTAGATGCAATTGGTGGAACAGATATTCCAGTCGCCGCAGTTGCTACCGCCTTCCCCTCTGGAAGAGCAAGTCGGGCAGTTAAAGAATTAGATACTAAAGATGCTATTAATGCTGGTGCAAACGAAATTGATATGGTCATTGATAGGGGTGCATTTTTATCTGGCCGGCTTGGTGAAGTTTTTGAAGAAATTAGAATTATTAAAGAATTATGCGGAAATAAAGTGCATTTGAAAGTTATTTTAGAAACTGGCGAATTAGTCACGTATGACAATGTTCGTAAAGCTTCTTATCTTGCGATGTTAGCTGGCGCTGATTTTATTAAGACAAGTACCGGAAAAGTCGCTCCGGCTGCAACCGTACCAGTTGTATTAGTGATGTTAGAAGCTGTTAGAGATTACTTTGCCTTATCTGGTACACGAATTGGCGTTAAACCCGCTGGCGGAATTCGAACCACAAAGGATGCGATTAAACAGTTAGTGTTGGTTAATGAGACTGCTGGCCCTGATTGGCTTAACCCATCCCTATTTAGAATTGGTGCAAGTGCGCTTCTAAATGATTTACTTATGCAACGAATGAAGTTACGGACTGGGCACTACGCTAGTGCTAATTACGTAACGATGGATTAGGGGTGTTATGAGCGGCTTTGAATACGCAAGTGCCCCTGAATCAAAAGCAATAGCAAATATTGCAAGTTCCTACGGCCTATTTATTAATGGAAAATTTGTAGATCCTAAAAAAGGTAAAAGCTTTAACACAATTAATCCAGCAACTGAAGAGTTACTTTCAAAGATTGGCTATGCAGATAAGTTAGATATTGATTTAGCTGTTAAAAGTGCTCGATCAGCCTTTACAAAAGTTTGGTCGAAGATGCCCGCTAAAGAGCGTGGAAAATATTTATATCGAATTGCTCGGATAATGCAGGAGCGAGCACGTGAGTTTGCAGTGGTAGAGACACTAGATAATGGAAAGCCAATTAGAGAGTCTCGTGACACCGATATCCCACTTGCTGCTGCGCATTTTTTCTATCATGCAGGGTGGGCCGATAAATTAGAGTATGCCGGAGTTGGCAATAAACCAAAGCCAGTCGGTGTAGTTGGCCAGATAATACCTTGGAACTTTCCACTACTTATGCTCGCTTGGAAAATTGCACCTGCCCTTGCTGCTGGAAATACTGTTGTATTAAAACCTGCGGAAACAACTCCACTAACTGCATTGTTATTTGCTCAAGTTTGCCAACAAGCCGGCTTACCAGAAGGTGTAGTAAATATTGTCACCGGTGACGGAATCACTGGAGCTGCACTTGTTAATCATCCAGATATAAATAAGGTTGCTTTTACTGGATCTACTGAGGTTGGAAAAGCGATTGCTAGATCAATATCTGCCACAAAGAAGAGTGCAACTTTAGAGTTAGGTGGAAAGGCAGCAAACCTTGTATTTGATGACGCTGCAATTGATGAAGCAGTTGAAGGAATTGTGAATGGAATTTTCTTTAACCAAGGCCATGTCTGCTGCGCTGGCTCTAGATTATTGCTTCAAGAAAATATTGCTGATGAGGTCCTAGAAAAACTGAAAAAGCGTATGAGTTTAATCAGAGTAGGTGATCCAATGGATAAGAACACTGACCTTGGTGCGATTAATTCAAAGGAACAATTAAATAGAATTCATGAGATCTCTAGTACTGGTGACGCTGAAGGTGCTAATCGATGGTCACCTGAGTGTAAACTGCCAAGCAAAGGCTTTTGGTATCCCCCAACAATATTTACTGGTGTCTCACAATCACATCGAATAGCTCGAGAGGAAATCTTTGGGCCAGTTTTATCTGTCTTAACATTTAGAACTCCGGCAGAAGGAATTGAAAAGGCAAATAACACCATGTATGGATTATCTGCTGGTATTTGGAGTGACAAAGGTTCAAAAGTTCTATGGGCAGCTAAGCAATTAAAAGCTGGTGTAATTTGGAGTAATACCTTTAATAAATTTGATCCGGCAAGCCCATTTGGTGGTTATAAAGAGTCTGGCTGGGGACGTGAAGGCGGTCGCCATGGATTAGCTGGTTATTTGACCTCGGATGCAAAGGTAAGCAAATGAGTCGAATAGATGTAAATAAGACCTATAAATTATTTATTGGCGGAGCTTTCCCAAGAAGTGAGTCTGGCCGGGTTTATGAAATAAAAGGAGCTAATAAAAAATTTATTGCTAACCCATCACTTGCATCTCGAAAAGATCTAAGAGATGCAGTTGTAGCAGCTAAATCTGCTCAGGCAGGATGGGCTAATGCGACTGCTTTTAACCGTGCTCAGATTTTGTATCGTATTGCTGAAATTATGGAAGGTAGAAGCGAGCAATTTGTTGATGAGATCTGCGCATTAGAGGGCGTTACAACTAAGGCAGCAAAACTTCAGGTGGAAGAAGCAATTGATACCTGGGTTTGGTACTCCGGTTGGTGTGACAAATTATCTTCAGTAACTGGTTCTCTTAACCAAGTTTCAGGTCCATTTTATAATTTCACTACACCAGAGCCATTAGGAGTTGTTGCGATATTTGCTGAAAATAAACCTTCACTACTTGGAGTGGTAAGAACTTTAGCTCCAGTACTTGCTGGCGGAAACTCTGCAGTTTTAATTGCAAGCGAGAATTTTCCTTTACCGGCAATAACATTAAGTGAGGCTCTTGCAACGAGTGATGTACCTGGTGGAGTTGTAAATATATTAACCGGTAAGAGCGCTGAATTAGCACCTTGGGTTGGGTCTCATATGGAAATTGATGGGGTTGATGTTGCAGGTCTTAGTAAAAAACAAGAAGAGGAATTAAAACTTGTTGGCGCTGATAATTTAAAGAGAATCTTTAGATTTAATTCAGAAAACCATCCAGAGCGAATACTTAGTTTTATGGAGCAAAAAACTGTCTGGCATCCAATCGGAATTTAATTATTCAGCAGATATTGTTGCGTAAGCAGGTTTTACAGTCTTTTCAATAATTTCAAGTCGTTCCTCAAATGGGATAAAAGAACTTTTTAGCGCGTTAACTGTTACTCGCTGAAGATCTGCAAACTTCCAGTCAAATGATTTAACACACTGAGTCATTTCATTTGTCATAGTGGTATTACTCATTAATCGATTATCAGTATTTAAAGTTACACGAAAGCGAAGTTTGGCTAAAATACCAATTGGGTGTTCGGCATAGGTTTTAGCAGCCCCAGTTTGAAGATTAGATGTAGGGCATAGTTCTAACGGAATTCTTCGATCCCTTACATATGAAGCGAGTGGTCCAAGCTTTGGTGTGTTACTTGAGAAATCAATATCATCAATGATTCGAACACCATGGCCTAACCTTTCTGCGCCGCAAATTTGAATAGCTTCCCAAATTGAGGGCAGCCCGTAAGCCTCACCGGCATGAATAGTGAAATGGGCATTCTCTTTTCGTAAATACTCAAATGTTTCTAATTGATTAGTTGGTGGAAAGCCATCCTCTGGACCTGCAATATCAAAACCAACTACACCTTTGTTACGATATTTAATGACTGCTGCTGCTGCCTCTTGCGACCTGTTGTTTTGTCTCATTCCGCACAGTAATGATTCAACTCTAATCTTTTTACCCTCGCGTGCTGCTTCTGCCATTCCTTGTTTGTAGCCTTCAGTAGTTGCTTCAACTACTTGATCTATAGACAAACCTTGTTCAGTAAATAACTCTGGTGCTCCCCTGACCTCAGCGTAAACAACACCATCTCTTGCTAAATCAATCGCGCACTCTCTTGCTACTTGAATAATTGCTTCCTTTGTTTGCATAACCGCAATGGTGTGAGAAAAGGTTTCTAGGTAGCGAACAAGTGAGTGAGAGTTACAGGACTCTTCAAACCACTCTGCTAATTTCTTTGGATCTTCGGTCGGTAATTTTTTATACCCAATTTTTTGGGCAATCTCAATAATAGTTTCTGGTCGCAAACCACCATCTAAATGATCATGCAAAAGTGCTTTTGGAACTCGCTTTATTTGATCATCTGTTGGTGTATTTATTAGCGCCACTTATCCCTCGATTCGTTCAATTACTAATGGTAATCGGTTAATTTGATCATCCTTACCACCGATTGAAAAAGCACTAACTAATGCCTCTTGCGCGCGATGAAATCGGTCAGATTCATCAGTATGTAAAGTTAAAATTTTATCGCCTTCTTTAACAATATCTCCTGGTTTTGCATGTATCTCAATTCCAGCACCAAGTTGTAGAACTTCACCTTGTTTTTGACGGCCTGCACCAAGTCGCCATGCAGCTACACCAACCTTCATCGCATCTAAAGTTAAAAGTTTTCCAGATGCACTTGCATTGATCTCCAACTTCTCCTTGGCTACTGGCAGAGGTGCATCATTGTCTCCACCTTGAGCTTTAATCATTTTGCGCCAAACATCCATTGCCATTCCATTTTTTAAGGCAGTAGCTGGATCAACTTTTGGCTTAATACCAACAGCATCTAGCATCTCATTTGCGAGTAAAAGGGTCAGCTCAACCACATCACTTGGACCGCCACCTGATAGAACTTCAAGAGTCTCCCGTATTTCCAATGAATTTCCGGCGGTTAATCCCAGTGGAACATCCATCGCAGTAACTAATGCACGAGTAGTTACCCCGGCACGTTTACCTAAATCAACCATAGTTCGAGCAAGTAATGCAGCATCCTTTGGATTACTCATAAAAGCACCAGAACCAGTTTTAACATCAAGAACTAGCGCACTTGTTCCTTCAGCAATTTTCTTACTCATAATCGATGAGGCAATTAGAGGAATTGCTTGAACAGTTCCAGTTACATCGCGAAGTGCGTAAAGCTTTTTATCGGCAGGTGCAAGACCAGTACCAGCTGCGCAAATTACCGCACCACACTCTTGTATAACTTTTAACATCTCATTATTGGAAAGGGAAGCTTTCCAACCTTTAATAGATTCCAATTTATCTAACGTGCCACCAGTATGACCAAGGCCACGACCGGAAAGTTGTGGCACTGCCGCACCACATGCAGCCACTAAGGGCGCAAGTGGCAAAGTAATTTTGTCACCAACTCCACCAGTTGAATGCTTATCAACGGTTGGTCGATTAAGCATTGACCAATTCATTCGCTCACCACTTGCAATCATCGCATCGGTCCAGCGAGAAATCTCTCTGCTATTCATGCCATTCAAAAGAATCGCCATAAGCAAAGCTGACATCTGTTCATCGGCAATGACACCGCGAGTATATGCGTCGATGGTCCAGTCGATTTGTTCGTTAGTTAACTCTTGTTTGTCACGCTTTGCTGAAATTATTTCTACTGCTGCAAATCTTTCACTCATTTATTTAAGATCCTCTGGACCAAAGGCCCAGGGAAGTAAAGTTGAAAATGGTTTTGAACCTTCTGGGGTCATGAATAACATTTCATTTCCGCCATGCTCAAAAAGTAATTGGCGACATCTGCCACAAGGAGATAAGTAATCTCCGTTACCATCAACACAAACAACAGCAATTAATCTTCCACCACCAGTAGCGGTTAAAGAAGAAACTAATCCACACTCAGCGCATAATCCAACGCCATAACTTGCATTCTCACTATTGCAACCAACAACAACTCTGCCATCTGAAACTAAGCCAGCAACTCCTACTTTAAATTTTGAATATGGCGCATATGCATTTTTCATTACATCTTTTGCAGCCTGGTGTAGCTGGTCCCAATTAATTTCCATGGGGTAATTCTCCTACGAAATTTAACTATTTATTACCGCGGGTATATGGAATTCCATCTGCAGCTGGAGCACGGACCCTTCCGACTACGCCTGAGACAGCGATTATTGTCGCAATATAAGGGACCATTAACATAAATTCAGATGGAATTGATACGCCAATAATTGAAAGATTACCCTGCAGATTATTAGCAAAACCAAAGAAAAGGGCTGCAACGATTGCACCACGTGGTGTCCATTTTCCAAAGATTAAACAAGCAAGTGCAATAAATCCGGCGCCAGCAGTCATATTCTGAGAAAAAGGTCCAACTGCGCCAACTGTGAAGTACGCCCCGCCAGTTCCGGCAACTAGTCCGGCAATCATTACATTCTTAAATCTCAAACGATTAACATCAATTCCAACACTATCTGCCGCAACTGGGAGCTCTCCAATTGCCCGGGTCCTAAGTCCCCATCTTGATTTAAATAGAGCAATCTGAATAAAGATCACAAATGCATACATCAAATAAACAATTATTGTTTGATTAAATAGAGTTGGTCCAATAATCGGTAATTTTGATAGTAATGGAATTGGAATTGGCGAGAAGCTTCCGCCCATATTCCATTTATCTTCGTAAGGAATTAGTAGTGTTGTATAGAAGAAATTAGTTAAGCCCAAAACCAAAACATTTATAACAAAGCCAAGAATTACTTGGTCAACTTGAAAACGAATTGAAAAATAGGCAAGTATTAAGGAGATTAATCCGCCAGCAATTGGCGCTGAAATTAATCCATACAATGGATTTTGAGTGATGCTAGCAACTGCTGCTGAGACAAAAGCGGCAAACAATAATTGGCCTTCTATTGCAATGTTTATTACGCCTGATTTTTCACATAACAAGCCAGACATCGAACCAAAAATCAAGGGAACTGAAAGCATGATTGCCCCTTGTAATAAGCCAGTAAACGGAATGAATTTTCCGGCTGCTGCCCAGCATAAGAATGCAAGTATGCTTCCAAAACCAAAGAAAAAACTTCCCAACGTTAGATTCTTATTTTTCCTAAACTGAAGGTATGAAATTAGAACACCCAAAAATGCAATCAATAAAAATATCAAGGCCCCACTTTTTGAGGCAATTTTCCATTCGCTAATCAATTTCCATTCTTTACCTAATACAAAGCCGAAAGTTACATCCTCAGATTTATTTGATTTTAGGTAAAAAACCACAGTGAAAAGAATTGAAAAAACAAGCATAGAAATAACTCCACGTTTTTGACGTTTTTGCTTCTCGCTTAAATTATTCATCAGCCATTCCAACCTTTAGCAGTCATAGATTTATCAGCAAATGATTTCTTTATTCGGAATATAGATTTCATTAGCGCAGGAGCTGCGATGAATAGGACGATCAGGGCTTGAATAACTTGAACAATATCTGGTGAGGTTCCGGTATTAGATAACAGAGTGCGTCCGCCAGTTTGAAGCGCGCCGAATAAGAATGCACCAAAAACTGTTCCGATAGGCGTTGCCTGTCCTAATAACGCTACGGTAATTGCATCAAACCCAAGACTTCCAGCAATTCCAGCAGCAAGTGCATGCTCGGTTCCAAGAAGATGCACCGCACCACCTAGGCCTGCTAATCCACCGCAGATAAACATAGTTGTAGTAGTAACAAATGGGATTGAAATACCTGCAGATCTTGCCGCATTGGCATTCGCTCCCACAGCTCGAAATTTAAATCCAAGAGTACTTTTATTTAATAACCACCATACAAAACCTGCTGCAAATAATGCGATGAAAATTCCGGCATGAATTCTTAAATTTTCACCTAATAATTTTGGTAACTGTGCACTTGGATTTACCTCCGGCGCAAGCGGATCTTGTCTTCCTTCCCGTAAAAATACAGTTGTCTTTAGTAACCAAAGTATAAATAAAGCCGCAACATAATTTAGCATGATGGTCACAATAACTTCATGTGCACCAGTCTTAGCTTTTAATAATCCAACTAATCCTCCAAATAGACCACCAAATAAAACTCCAACTAAAATTGCGATAGTCACATGAAGTACAGGAGAAAAATTGTAATGAAAGCCAACATATGAGGCTCCAATTGCGCCAAAAATGAATTGTCCCTGTGCGCCAATATTAAATAATCCTGATCGAAATGCTAATGCAACTGAAAGTCCGCTCAGAATTAAAGGTGTTGAAGTTACGATGGTTTCAGATAAAGGGTAAAAGCCATGGAGCACTCCAGATTGCCTAGATAAATTAATATCAAAAATAGATCCTTGAAAAACCGCTAAGTATGAATTTCCAATTTTTGCTCCTGCTGAAGTTAAAAATTTTCCGGGCGAAGAGATCTGTGACATAACTGCTGCATCTGTGAGAACAATAATTATTCCACCAATTAGAAACGCAAAAATAAATGCTAAAAAAGGCAGCAAGGTGTTGCTACGAATCTTTTCAAGTAATTTTTTCATTATTTGATTCCGGCCATCATTAAGCCAAGTTTTTCTCTTGTAATATCAGGAGAAACTATGCCAACTATTTCTCCCTTATAAATAACAGCGATTCTATCCGCCAAGGCAGTTACTTCATCTAATTCACTGCTAATTAATAGCACCGCTCGATTTGCATCTCGTTCTGCCAATAATCTCTCATAAACGAATTCAATTGAACCAACATCTAATCCTCTTGTTGGTTGAGATGCAATAACAAGCTCAACTGTACGTGAAAGCTCTCGAGCTAGTACAACTTTTTGTTTATTTCCACCAGAAAGTGATGAAGCATTTTCAAAGATACTCTGGGTTCTTACATCAAACTCTTTAACCAATTTACTGGCATTTTCTCGAACAAACTCCTTATCAATCTGACCGCGCCCAGCCACAGGTGCTAAATCATGAGTATCTAAAATTAAATTCTCAGCAATGCTAAAGCTCCCAATTAGCCCATCTAACTCTCTTGATTCAGGAATAAAAGCAACTCCGGCATGAAGTGAATCTCTTACACTCTTTCCTAAAATTTCCTCATTATTGATCTTAACTGAGCCAGTTACATGGCTTTCTAGATTAACTAATGCCCTAGCTAGCTCAGATTGGCCATTTCCTTGAACGCCCGCAATAGCAAGAATTTCACCAGCCTTAATCTCAAGTGAGATGCTATTTACAATTTTTCTTCCAACTGAGTTAAAAATATTTAAATTTTTAATATCTAAAATCGTTTTACCAAGTTTTGCTACCGATTTATTTGGAATCAAATCCACTGAACGGCCGACCATCATGCTGGCTAGCTCCTCTTGAGAGCTGGTAGGTGAAGTTACACCAACTACCTTACCGAGACGGATTACTGTGATCTTATCTGCCACTGCTTTTACTTCCCGCAATTTGTGAGTAATAAAAATTATTGCTGTTCCTTTAGCTTTCAATGCTCGCATAATATTTAAAAGTTCATCGGTCTCTTGCGGAGTAAGAACAGCGGTTGGTTCATCTAAAATCAAAACCTTTGCGTCATACATTAGTGCTCTAATAATTTCCACCCGCTGTTGGATACCTACTGATAAATCCTCAATTAGGGAATCTGGATTAATATCAAACTTAAACTCTTTGGCAATACTTGCTATTTTTACCTTTGCGTCATCAAGGGTGAGAATTCCGTGCTTAGTTTGTTCGTGTCCTAAAACGATATTTTCTGCAACTGTAAAAACTGGCACCAACATAAAATGCTGATGAACCATTCCGATTCCGCAATTTAATGCATCAGATGGTTCTTTAATATCTACTTGTTTGCCATCTACAAAAATTGAGCCACTGTCTGCCTCTAATAAACCGTAGACGATGTTCATTAAGGTTGATTTACCAGCGCCATTTTCACCAAGAATGGCGTGAATCTCACCCTTTTCAACTTTTAAATTGATTTGGTCATTAGCAACTAAGGCTCCAAATTTCTTGGTAATTCCTTTAAGTTCTAACGACACTTGCTGCTCCTTAAATAAAACTGGGTGAGTTAGATTTCTAACTCACCCAGCGATACTACAGAACGACCGACTATTAGTCGATCAATTAGTTAACTGATATATATCCAGCTGCAATGTTTGCGGCAAGATCTTTAACCTCTGCCTGTAACTTTGCAGAGATTTTCTTTGACCATGATGGTGTGATTACGATTGAAACGCCCTTGTTCTTAAGAGTTCCAACGTAAGCAGTATTTGAGAACTTGCCATCATAAGCTTCCTTAACAGTTGCAAGTACACCCTCTTTTAAGCCCTTAAGAGCTGAAACTGGTGTAACGCTTGCGAATTGCTTTCCAGTATCCATAACTGCAGCATCTACCCAGATAACGTTTGACTTCAATGACTTCAAACTGTTACCAGCTGTTGTTGCTTGCATATTTCCGGCTACAGGGAAAATAAAATCTGCACCTTGTTGTTCAAATGCAACAGATGTTGACAGTGCTTTTGTTGTGTCATCGAAGCTACCAAGGAATGTTCCCTTTTTAGTAGCAGGATTCCAACCAAGAACTTCAACCTTAGTTCCATTTACATCGTTGTAGT
Source organism: Actinomycetes bacterium (assembly GCA_037143635.1). Lineage (GTDB taxonomy): Bacteria > Actinomycetota > Actinomycetes > Nanopelagicales > Nanopelagicaceae > Nanopelagicus. The sequence goes on along the minus strand of JBAWYI010000017.1, from coordinate 3,652 downwards.
ACTGAACTCCATTTGCATAACCATCCATGAAGATAGTTACGGTAGGAATTTGCAGACCACCATATGTAGCAACCTTGCCAGTCTTTGACATTCCAGCTGCAAGGTATCCAACTAAGAATGAGTTTTCATCAGTCTTGTAGGTAATTCCTTTTTGGTTTGCTCCGCCTGACCAGCCATCAACTAGTGAGAAGTTAATTTTTGGATTTTTTGCAGCAGCTGCGCCAATGGCGTCACCTAGCAAATATCCAACACCGATAATTGAAGTACAACCCTTATCTACGAACTTCTGAACATTTGGTGCGTAATCTGCACCAGATTTAGCTGGTAAATACTCAATTGTTGATGCATATCCGGCAGCTTTAGCAGCCTTAGCACCTTCATATGAGGTTTGGTTAAATGATTTGTCGTTAATGCCAGCAGTATCTAGCGCAACGCAAACCTTCTGCTTAGTTCCGGCAGCATTTGCTGGCGCAACTGCAACAGAAGTCATTAATGAAGCGGCTGCGATAGCCACTACGAGCTTGTGTGATTTTTTCAAAATCCCTCCCAAGGACTAAGACCCAAATTTTTATGGGTAAGTTGTGTGCTGACCCTATCGGGGAAGGTGCTTCATGCTTGAGCGGCGCCCATGGTGGTTCATTACGATTTCTTTAGATTTGATTAAACTCTAAATATAGAGTTTAAACTTTTAAGGCAGTTACTACTGTTTTGTGATGCTTTTAACTCGCCCAGCCTTTAAGTCTTCAAGAATCTTGAGAGTTTTTGTAGAAAATGAACCCCCATTGACCAGATTTACCGAAAGGCCGCCATCCTTAAGGTTGTAGCGATGACCATAGATCCCTTTGTTGGCATCAAGAATATCTAACATGTTTTTTCCGGCTAATTCAGTTCCAATAATCTGCTCAACTGCAATATCAAATCGTTTCTCAATTACTAAATACTGATTCTTTTTTCCAGCTGAAAAATTTAAGAAGTATTGCTCTGGTAAAAGCCCTGAAACAAAACTCTTATTAGCACCACTATTTAAAGCAGCAACTGTAGAGATAACCTCATCTGATTTTGACCAAGTCGATAAAATCTGATCAACGCCTGAACTAACCTGTTTTTTAACCTCTTCTGAAACTACTTGATCTACTAATAAATTACTGACTTTAATTTTTGGATTTGCCGCTACTGCCCCTCGGGTAAAAGCTGATCCATAACTATTTACGTTAACCGATGATTTTTCACTAATAAATCCGATTTTCCCGCTCTTGCTGACTGAAGCCATTGCGGCTGCAGCGAAATAAACTGCCTCGCTGGTTGCAAAAGATAGATTAGAAACGTTTGTTAGGCCAACTGATTCATCATCAATTATTGCAAACTGGGTGTTGGGAAATTCATTAGCAATCCGCTTTACCGTATCGGCATAGCCAGGGCCGACACAAATAATCAGTTGATACTTACTCTTTGCTAAGAATCGAACTCGGGTTATGCGATCACCTAATGTGCCGTCAGTTATCTGCTCTCGAATATCTAACCTGGAAAGCTTGTATTTTTTAATTGCTCGCTCTAGCCCAACAGATGCTAAATCATTTACGCCGTTGTCCCCTTTACCACCCACTTCATATGCAATTGCAATCTTTACCGTAGCGGCTTTTGCTGGCGGGGTTAAAACAGTTGTAGTTAGTAAAAGCGATAAGAAAAATGAAAGTAAGCGCTTAGCCATTTTTAATCAGACCTAAGGCGGCATAAACATCAGATAATGTTTTATTAGCTACCTGATTAGCTTTCTCAGCGCCGGCCTTTAATATGCGAAGCAACTCTGCTTGATCATTCATTAACTCTTCAGTTCGCTTACGGATCGGGGAAAGTGCTTGGACAACGACATCGGCAACTTCAGTCTTAAATTCACCATAACCTTTACCGGCAAACTGAGTTTCTAAATCAGTGATTGGTTGACCAGAAAGAGCGGAGTGAATAGTTAGTAGGTTTGAGATACCAGCTTTTTCTTTTTCATCAAATTTAACCTCTTTGCCAGCATCGGTCACACTTGATTTAAACTTTTTAATTGTTGCTTCAGGTGAATCTAGTAACTCAATTACGCCAGACATAGAAGCAGCAGATTTACTCATCTTGGCGGTTGGATCTTGCAGATCATTAATTTTTGCAAGTGATTTAATAATTTGAGCTTGTGGAATATTAAACACCTCTTTGTATTTACTATTAAATCTTTGCCCTAAATCTCTGGTCAATTCAATATGTTGACGTTGATCCTCACCGACTGGCACAAAATCTGCTTGATATAACAATATGTCCGCCGCCTGCAGGATTGGGTACGTAAACAGACCAACATTGGTTCGATCAGTTCCACCCTTTTGTGATTTATCTTTAAACTGGGTCATGCGCCCAGCTTCACCAAAGCCAGTTATGCACTCCAGTACCCAAGCTAATTGATTGTGTGCTGGAACATGAGATTGAATAAATAATGTGCACTGTTTTGGATCAACACCAATAGCAATTAATTGGGCTGCTGATAAAAGTGTTCTTTTTTCTAATAATTTTGGATCAGTTTCAACCGTAAGGGCATGTAAATCAACTACGCAGTAAAAAGCATCATTTTCTTGCTGCAGCGCCACCCACTGTTTTAGAGCGCCGAGGTAATTACCAAGGTGAAATGAATCATGAGTTGGTTGGATGCCAGATAGAACTCGTTTTTTGCTCATTAATTCCCAGAATCTCTGGTAAGTAATAACTTATTGATTTGTTTGCCATTCATGCTGATAATTGTAAAGCGTGCTCCGTTAATTCGAATGACATCGTTAATCTGCGCAATTCGGCCCAAATAATGGGTAACAAAGCCGCTGACAGTTTCATATGGACCGGCTGGCAACAAAATACCCTTTGATTCCAGTAGATCTGAAAGTAAAACCTCACCACTAATCTCAATATCACCAACTCGTGCTTTAGGTTGTGGTTGTGTTTCATGACCATCATATTCATCTTGAATCTGTCCAATTAGACACTCAACTAAGTTCTCAAGAGTAATTATTCCATTTGTACCACCATTTTTATCAAGCACAATTGCAATATGTTGACGTTTACTACGCATCTCAGTTAATGCTTGCAATACTTGACTAGTTTTAGGTAAAAACATTATGTTTCTAACAATCTCCATAATTGTTAATTGGGCATCATCAAACTTTGGATCTAATAAATCTCTGGCATGCAAAAATCCAATTACATCATCACTACTGCCACGTACAACTGGGTAGCGAGAGTGAGTAAGTTTTACAACAATTTTTCTAGCTTGCGATATCGTCAATGAGGCATCTAGGAAATCAACCTCAGATCTTGGCACCATCACCTCATCAATTAATCGGTCACTAGATTTGAAGACCTCAGTGACAATTTCTCGTTCCTCTTTTGTTAAATCAGCGTGCCCACTAACTAAATCCATTAACTCAGCCTCAGATATCTGACTTCGAGGTGTTTTTGCGTTAATGCCAAAAAGTTTCATCACTAAATCTGTTGAGTGCGAGACCAGCCAAATAATTGGTTTAAATACGATTGCGATTCGATCAATTGTTGCAGCCGAAGCGAGCGCAATCGCCTCAGTCTTATATAACGCCAGCCGCTTTGGCACTAACTCACCAAATACTAAAGATATATA
>JBAWYI010000016.1:0-17089 GCA_037143635.1 Actinomycetes bacterium | reverse complement strand
ATCACCGGATGAGCAGATAACTGCCGGCGTTACACCAGGTCTGATTCGTTTATCTATTGGTATTGAAAATATCAAAGATATTCAGGCAGATATTGAGAGTGCATTTGCGGCTGCTAAGTAATTAATGAGCAAAGTTAATCCAGCAGTTACCGGGGCGTGGCTTGAAAGCTATGACCCCGGTGATCGCCAATTCCTAAAAATTGGTGATTTAACTCTGGAGTCAGGTGAGGTTTTGCCTGATGTCACAATTGCTTATCAAAGTTGGGGCAAATTAAATTCCACTGGTGATAATGCAATATTGATTAACCACGCACTAACTGGCTGGGCAGATGTTGATGGTTGGTGGCCACAAATGGTTGGGCCAGGATTGCCATTTGATACTGATAAATACTTTGTAGTTTGTCCAAATGTAATTGGTGGCTGTCAGGGATCAACTGGGCCATCTTCCATTGCTCCAGATGGCAAAAGATGGGGATCAAGATTTCCAGTCATAACAATTAGGGATATGGTCCAAGCTGAGCTTGCTTTTACAAATAAAATTGGTGTTAAAAAATATCAACTATCAGTTGGTCCATCATTAGGTGGCATGCGATCACTTGAGTGGGCAATTGATTATCCGCAGCTAGTAGGCGCAATCTGCACCATTGGCTCCTCAGCGGTTGCAACCGGGGATCAAATTGGGGCAGCCTCAATTCAAATTAGAGCGATTAAATCTGATCCAAACTTTAATAATGGTGATTACTATGAACAAAATATTGGGCCAATTGAGGGTATGGGAATTGCTAGAAGAATTGCACATTTAACTTATCGAACAGAGTCTGAGATGGATGTCAGATTTGGCCGTGAACTACAAGGAGATGAAACCGGCAGATATGCAGTTGAATCTTATTTAGATCATCAGGCACAAAAACTTGCAAAAAGATTTGATGCTAATACTTATATTTGTCTAACTGAGGCGATGAACTCCCATGATGTTGGTAGAGATCGTGGTGGGGTCGCTGCCGCCCTTGCCACAATTAAGGTGCCAATTCATGTGGTCTCAATTGATACTGACCGACTTTTTCCACCCCGGCTGCAACAGGAGATCGCAGAGCTTGCTGCCGACGTTGCCAGCCTGCACACAATTTCATCCCCATTTGGCCATGATGGCTTCTTAATTGAGGTGGAATCGGTGGGACAGATCATCAGAAATGCGCTTAATCTGCAAAAAATCTCAAATTAATCAATTTGGATGTGCATTTAGGGCTGTGGACAATTTATAATATAGCCAAGGGTCGGGCGGTTTAAAAAAATCGCAAAAGTATTAAGACCTAAAAACAAAGGATGAATTGTGGCTGTAACTCGTGCGCCCAAAAAAGGCGCTAAAGCAGGCAAGAGCAAGAGTAAACCTGCGGCAAAAAAGAGTTCAGTTAAAAAACCTGTTGCTAAAAAAGTAAAACCTGCGAAGAAGGTTGTAAAGATTCCGCAGAAGGCGGTCTTGGATGCAAAAGATGTCGCCCAGATTGTTAAAGTAAAAGAATTAGTAATTCAACAAAAGAGTGTATTAGCAGAGTTGCAATCTCGAGGCATTGAAAATATTCATCGAATTGTTAAAAAAGCTGATCAAGATTTAGTTTTAATTGCCCGTGAATTAGAAGACTCTGTGCCAAAGCAGGTTGAAAAGCTTCGAAAAGTTGGCTTATCACCATTTAGAATGCTTAAGAAGAGTGAGTTGGAATTAATCGCACCCCCTGCACCAAAGCCAGCACCGGTTGCAAAATCTGGCAAGGTTGAGAAGGTAAAGATTGATGGCGAAGAGGTTGAGTTAGAAGAGGTTGAGTTAGAGGATCTTGAAACTTTAATTGATGACAAAGAAGAGACGCCAGCAGAAGATGGTGCTCCTGAGATTCGAGTTGTTAATGTTGCCGAAGAGTCACAAAATGAGCAGAACTCCTTCGTTCTAAAAGACTCTGAAGAGGATGACGCACCACCACAGACGGTATTAACTGCAGGTGCAACTGCTGACCCAGTTAAGGATTATTTAAAGTTAATTGGCCGAGTACCACTTTTAAATGCTGAGCTTGAAGTTTCTCTTGCCCAATCAGTTGAGGCTGGCTTATTTGCTGAAGAGCGGCTTGCAAAAGATAAGAAGATGGATAAGAAGTTAAAGCGTGAGTATCAACAAATTGTGCTCAATGGCAGAAGAGATAAGAACCACCTACTTGAGGCAAACCTTCGTCTGGTTGTATCTCTTGCTAAACGTTATACCGGTCGAGGTATGTTGTTCCTAGATCTAATTCAAGAAGGAAACCTTGGTTTGATTCGTGCGGTTGAAAAGTTTGACTACACAAAAGGTTATAAGTTCTCAACCTATGCGACTTGGTGGATTCGCCAAGCGATTACTAGAGCGATGGCAGATCAGGCTAGAACAATTCGTATTCCAGTGCACATGGTTGAGGTAATTAATAAGTTAGCTCGTGTACAACGTCAGATGTTGCAAGATCTAGGACGTGAACCGACACCTGAGGAGTTAGCAAAAGAATTAGATATGACACCTGAAAAGGTAGTTGAAGTGCAAAAGTATGGACGTGAGCCAATCTCACTTCACACCCCACTTGGTGAAGAGGGCGATAGTGAGTTCGGAGATTTAATTGAGGACTCAGAAGCGATCGTGCCAGCGGATGCAGTCTCCTTCACATTATTGCAAGAGCAATTGCACTCAGTTCTAGATACATTATCTGAACGTGAAGCAGGGGTGGTAGCAATGCGCTTTGGTCTAACAGATGGTCAACCAAAGACACTTGATGAAATTGGCAAGGTTTACGGGGTTACTCGTGAGCGTATTCGCCAAATTGAATCAAAGACTATGTCTAAGTTGCGCCACCCATCTCGTTCACAAGTACTACGCGATTACCTAGATTAAAAGGAGAAAAAATGAGCGAAAATATAAAGATGCAGTTTAAGAAAAATGCTTCAATTAGAGTTACCGGCACGGTTGATTTTGTTGATGCTGATGGAAAAGTGGTTGAAACTAAGACAGATTTTTCACTATGCCGATGTGGTGCTTCAAAAGAAAAACCATTTTGCGATGGCAGCCATCGCGATGCAGGGTTTGTTAGCGAATAATTACTTAGCTGATTGATCAGCTAGTTTTTGTGTTTCATCTTGAATAACAGCAGCCACTGGCTTTAAGCCCTCGGCATACTCTTTTGCGTGGTGTGAGCAAAATAGTAATTCACCACCGGATACCAAGATTGCGCGCACATAAGCTTGAGCACCGCAACGGTCGCAGCGATCTAATGAGTTCAATGGAGTTTGCTCCATCGTGATCTGATTGGTCATTGCTTTCTCCGTCTCTATCTTTGTACTCAGGGGAACATCAAACCATGAATACTTTATTCCCGGCTGCATATTTGATTTCAATTAAGTAAATTTTATGCTCAAATACTGAGAATATGTTGAATAAATCTCATTTTGATATCAATTACCAATAAATATGGGTCAATCTCGGCGCGGATCATCAATAGGTGGTATTAGCACCGATAATCTTCACACCCGTGGCAACTAAGAGCGCAAAAACTGATGATGGCACATCTGCGGCAATTATCAGCAGTTATACCGCCAAAGATTTATCTGTCCTTGAAGGATTAGATGCAGTTCGCAAACGCCCCGGTATGTATATCGGCACCACTGATTCTCGTGGTCTTATGCATTGCCTTTGGGAAATTATTGATAACGCAGTTGATGAAGCATTAGCAGGGCACTGCAAAACAATTGAGATAAATTTAGAATCAGATGGATCTGTTGAGGTTCATGATGATGGTCGCGGTATTCCAGTAGATAAAGAACCAAAGACTGGACTGACCGGTGTTGAAGTAGTTATGACCAAGCTACATGCTGGTGGAAAATTTGGTGGCGGTTCATACGCAGCCTCTGGTGGTTTACATGGTGTTGGTGCATCAGTTGTTAATGCACTTGCTTCCCGCCTTGATGTTGAGGTTGACCGAGATGGAAAAATTTATTGGATGTCATTTAAACGTGGTCATGCTGGAATTTTTGAGGGCGAAGGACCAAATGCAAGTTTTAGTGAAAAATCAGGCTTACGTGTAATCGGTAAAGTTTCCGCAAAGGTAACTGGTACAAGAATTAAGTGGTGGTTTGATAAACAGATTTTCTTAAAAGAGGCAGAGCTGGCAATTGAAGATATTTATGCCAGAGCAAGACAAACCTCTTACTTAGTTCCAGGTCTTACTTTGGTGGTAAATGATCGACGCACTAAAACAAAAACTAGTGAGACCTTTTTTCACAAGGGTGGTATATCGGAGTTCTGTACCTTCTTACGCCCTGATGATCCAGTTGGTGAAGTAATTAGAGTCTCAGGCTCTGGTCCTTACACTGAGAATGTTCCAGTCTTAGATGAAAAGGGTCATATGACTCCAACTGAGGTTGAGCGAGATATGGGCGTTGATATTGCAATGCAATGGGGCAATGGTTATGAAGCAACTGTTGCATCATTTGTAAATATTATTTCAACACCAAAGGGTGGAACACACGTGGCAGGTTTTGAAAAAGCAATTACAAAGGCGGTAAATGACGCACTGCGTGCAACAAAAACTTTAAAGAATAATGAGGCAGATGTTATTAAAGATGATGTGCAAGAGGGATTAACCGCTGTTGTCACAGTACGTATGTCTGAGCCACAATTTGAGGGACAAACTAAAGAGGTATTAGGAACAGCAGCAGCCGCCAAGATTGTCGGCCAGGTAGTGGCTGATGAAATGAAAGCGTTTTTTAATACAACAAAAAGAATTGAGAAAGCAACCGGGCGCTTAATACTTGAAAAAATTGCTAATGCCTCAAGAACTAGAATCTCAGCGCGTGCCCATAAAGATTTACAACGCCGAAAGAACGCACTTGAAAGTTCATCTTTGCCAACTAAATTATCTGATTGCAGATCCGATGAAGCAGCTAGAACTGAACTATTTATTGTTGAGGGAGATTCAGCGCTCGGTACAACTAAGGCTGCCAGAAACTCAGAATTTCAGGCGATTCTGCCAATTCGTGGAAAGATATTAAATGTTCAAAAAGCATCGCTATCTCAGATGTTAGAGAACAATGAGTGTGCATCAATTATTCAGGTAATTGGCGCAGGTAGTGGAAAATCCTTTGAACTTAATGATGCTCGGTATGGCCGGGTTATTTTGATGTCTGATGCTGATGTTGATGGCGCTCATATTAGGTGCCTACTTCTTACATTATTTAATTCATATATGAGGCCGCTAGTTGAAGCCGGCCGAGTATTTGCAGCTATCCCTCCACTTCATCGAATTGATGTAATCGGTGGTAAAAAAGGCGAGGTTCATTACACCTACTCTGATGATGAGATGAAAAAAGTTATTGCAGCCCTTAAAAAAGATGGCAAGAGGTGGAAAGAGCCGATCCAACGTTATAAAGGATTAGGTGAGATGGATGCAGATCAGCTTCGTGAGACCACTATGGATCCAGAGAAGCGAACACTTCGCCGAATTACAATGAAAGATGTAACAAAGGCAGAAGCAATGTTTGAGTTGCTTATGGGTAATGAGGTTGCACCTCGTAAAGACTTTATTTCAACTGCTGATATTGATCGGGAACGGATTGACGCTTAGTCAATACTAATTAGATCGAAGTAATCCTCTTTCCAAAGATCCTCATCACCATCTGGTAATAAAATAACTCGCTCTGGTTTTAGGGATGCAACCGCGCCTTCATCATGAGAAACTAAAATAACCGCTCCTTGATACTCACTAAGGGCGCCTAAGATTTCATCACGTGAGGCTGGATCTAAGTTATTTGTTGGCTCATCAAGAAGTAACACATTTGCTGCGCTAACAACAAGGGTTGCAAGTGCTAACCGAGTTCGTTCTCCACCACTTAAAACCTTAACTTGCTTATGAACATCATCGCCCACAAATAGAAAAGATCCCAAGACATTGCGTGCTTCTGGCTCTCTGAGATCAGATTTTGAAGACATCATGTTTTCAAGCACGGTTCGTTCAAAATCAAGGGACTCGTGCTCCTGGGCGTAGTAGCCAATTTTTAATCCATGCCCTGCAACAACTTCTCCGGTATCTGATTCAAGTTCGCCAGCTAAAATACGAAGCAATGTTGTTTTACCGGCACCATTTAAACCAAGAATTACTACACGTGAACCCTTATCAATAATCACACCAACATCGGTAAAGATTTCAAGTGAGCCATATGATTTGGATAGATCATGTGCTGAGATCGGCGTTTTACCGCAAGGCGATGGTGTTGGGAAGCGAAGCTTTGCCACTTTATCTTTAATTCGAACATCATCAAGTGAGCTGCGAAGTTTTTCAGCTCTCCTAAGCATTCCTTGGGCTGCAGTTGCCTTAGAGGCTTTGGCGCGCATTTTCTCACCCTGCTTTTGTAATATTTCAGCTTTCTTCTCCGCATTTGCTCGTTCACGCTTTCGCCTATGTTCATCTTGTTCGCGTTGCAATAAATACTGCTTCCAGCCCATGTTGTAAACATCAATTACATTTCGATTTCCATCAATATAAAACACCTTATTTACAACAGTTTCGATCAGATTTACATCGTGGGAGATAATTACCAAACCACCAGAGTATTTTGAGAGATACTCACGTAGCCAAATGATCGAATCAGCATCTAAATGGTTAGTAGGTTCATCAAGCAGTAGTGTCTCAGCGCCAGAAAATAGAATTCGAGCAAGTTCAATTCTTCGTCTTTGTCCACCAGATAGCGCGCTTAGCTCTTGATCAAATAAATGGTTGGGTACACCAAGGGAAGAAGCTATTGCTTCCGCTTCTGCCGCTGCGGCATATCCACCTGCGGTTGAGAACTCATGTTCTACTCTGGTGTATCGCTCCATTGCTTTTTCTAATTCGACACCCTCTGAAGTTGCCATCTCTTCTTCAACAGCGCGCATTCTCTTACTAATTAAATCTAATTCACGGACGGAAAGAATTCGATCAATCACACTTCCTTGATCTTCACCTGTTCTTGGATCTTGGGGGAGGTAGCCGATTTTTCCGGTACGAGTTACCGCACCACCTGCCGGCATAGTTTCTCCAGCTAAAACCTTTGCAAGTGTTGATTTACCAGCACCGTTTCGACCAACGAAACCAATTCGATCACCGTGATTAATACGAACAGTTACATCTTTAACTAGAAGCCTGGCGGCAGCACGAAGTTCTAGGGCGTTAGTTGATATCAAAGTTGCTTACGCAACAAGGCGAGTGCGACGAGGGGAGGCATACTTCTTTTCAATATCAGATAGCTCCTCAGACACTTTGGCTTTGATGCTCTCCTCAGTTTTTAGGATTGCAGTTAAGGAGGAGATTGTAGCCTTTAATTCTTTAGCCTCTGTTTCAAGTTCAATCTTGCTCATCTTGGTCAATCTTCTAAGCGGCATATCTAAAATATAGGTGGCTTGTTCATCACTTAATTTAAATGTCTTGATTAACCCAGCCTTTGCAACGGTGGCATCTTCACTCGCTCTGATTAATTTAATTACCTTATCGATATCAACAATTGCTTTCAGTAAGCCATCAACTAAGTTCAATCTTGCCTGCGCCTTTGCCTTACGGAAGGCAGAACGCCGCCTGACTACCTCAATCCGGTGATCGATAAATACTTGTAGTAAATCCTTAAGACCAAGGGTTAATGGTTTTCCATTTACCAGTGCAACTGCATTTATTGAGAACGCATCCTCCATTGGGGTTAAGCGGTAAAGATTTTCAAGTACCTCAGCTGGCTCATATCCATTCTTAATTTCAACTACTACCTTAGTTCCAGATTGACCATCAGATAGATCGACGATATCTGAGATTCCCTGAATCTTTTTAGCCTTAACTAGATCTGCAATCTTCTCAACAATCTTCTCAGGTCCAATGTTGTATGGAAGTTCGGTAATAACAATTCCTTGTTTGCGAGATGAGATCTTCTCAAAAACTGTGGTGGCTCTAACTTTGAATGATCCGCGGCCATTTGCGTAAGCATCAGCAATTCCATCGGTTGCAACTAAATAGCCACCAGTTGGAAAATCAGGTCCAGGCACAAGCTTCATTAATTGCTTAAGCGTTGCCTTTGGATTTTCCATTAACAATTTAGCAGCTGCAATTACCTCACCAAGATTATGGGGCGCCATATTTGTTGCCATACCCACTGCAATACCAGTTGCGCCATTTACTAATAAGTTTGGAAATGCGGCAGGTAGTACCTGCGGCTCTAATATTTGGCCATCGTAATTTGCACCAAAGTTGACTGTGTCCTCATCAGATTCATCGACCATCATCATTGCAGATGGTGCAAGACGAGATTCGGTGTAACGCATTGCAGCAGGGCCAGAATCTAATGAACCAAAATTTCCATGACCATCAATTAACGGCAAACGCATTGAAAAACTTTGTGCCATACGAACCATGGCATCATAAATGGCACCATCACCATGTGGGTGAAGCTTTCCCATTACATCCCCGACAACTCTGGCGCACTTAACATGTCCTTTTTCTGGACGAAGTCCCATCTCATTCATCTGATGTAAAATACGACGTTGCACTGGCTTTAACCCATCACGAGCATCTGGAAGTGCGCGTGAGTAAATAACTGAGTATGCATACTCTAAAAATGACTCTGACATTTCAGAGGCAACATCAATATCAATTATGCGGCCAGGATTTTCCCCTGCTTTAGGTGCAACTACTTTTGGTGTTTTGGCCATAGTGCGTATCTTGCCAATAGAAGTGTTGTTTCATAGCCAACGACAAGCCAGATTCATCGATGATTTAACAAAATGCTAATCTTTAGGCATGTCTTCTACTAATTCCTATGCCGAAGAGGCAGCCCAACGTTGGCCGGTGGAGTATGTTGAGAGCAACTTAAAATTAAAATCAATGAGCAAGGAAGATCAGCAAAAACTTTTTAAATTAGGTAGCGATAACATTAAAGATATTGCTGATGCATTTGTCTTACAAAAAGGTGCTGATTCTGTTGAGGTTCAGAGGTTGGTAAAGATTCATTACAACTGGGTGAGTGTCTTTTGGACACCTACTAAGGATGCCTATATCGGCTTAGGTGCGATGTATGTAACGGATGAGAGATTCACTCAAAATTACGATAAGTACGCCCCAGGATGTGCAGCATTTATGGCGCAAGCAATGCAAATATATGCTCAGGAGAATCTTTCTAATTGAGTAATCAAAAATTCGGCCTGGCCGATATAACTAATTCAATATTTAACTCGCTTTCAGTTCCAGAAACTATTGATTCACTCTCACTGGGCGGTGCTGAAAATCGTGAAGTTTTAATATTAATTGATGGTATGGGGCATGATGCGGTTGAAAAATATGGTGATCAGTTTCCAATCTTTGATGAGTTAAAGTTTGTTAAAAAGCTTTACACAAACTTTCCATCAACTACTGCGACAAGTCTTTCAACTTTAGGCACTGGAGTATTACCTGGCGTTCACGGAATGCTTGGCTACACAGTAAGGGTTCCAAGGAGTGATAACCGATTATTAAATGCACTTAAGTGGGATGAGCGAGTAGATCCTGTTATGTGGCAAAAAGTTCCTACCTTGTTTGAACGTGCCGTCACATCAGGTGTATCGGTAACCCATGTAGCAGCTAAAAGATATGAGGGAAGTGGTTTCACCCAAGCGGCGCTAAGGGGTGCAAAGTATGTTGGTGCAAATGGAATTGATGAGATGGTTACCTCGGTAGCCGCGGCTTTAAAACCACAACCATCTTTTGTTTACACATATTTAAATACTTTAGATTCAGCAGGGCATAGTGATGGAGTTGGCTCTGATAAATGGTTAACCGCACTTGCGCAAGTAGCTGAATTTATAACCAAAGTTAAGCTAGAAGTTCCAAAAGGTACTCGAATCTGGATTACTTCAGATCATGGAATGGTAAATAGCACCGAGCAAGTAATTTTAGGCCAAGATAATAAGTTATTGGCGAATGTAACTTTAATTGGCGGTGAACCAAGGGCAAGACATATTTATATTAAAGAGGGCGCTATTGCAGAAACTATTACTCAGTGGCAAGAGTTCTTTGGTAGTAAAGCAAGAATATTAAGTAAAGAGGTTGCAATCAAAGAAGGTTTATTTGGTCCAGTTGTCACTGAGGATTCAACTGAACGTATGGGGGATTTAATTGCAATTGCAAATAATGATTTAATTTTGGTAGATCCAGCCAGAGTCAGGGAAGAGAGTTCAATGGTTGGCCATCATGGTGGTGTTACAAATACTGAGGTTGAGATTCCGCTCTTACTTGCTTAGTCCTCATCCTTTTTACCAAACATAATGTCATCCCAGGATGGAATTTTAATTCTTCTAGTTACGCCATCACGTTGGGCATCTTCATCAATCTCTTCAACTGAGACCAATTTAGTTGGTGCATATGGCTCAACATCTTCTTTAATTGAAACTAATCTTGGCGCTTCAGTTTGTGGGATGCTGCCATAAGTTTGTACTGGCTTGGCTTTTGCCTCGCCACCTATCCAACGCGCACCATCATCATGAGCACTCAGTGCCCGTCGTCCTAAATTAAATAACCAGACTGCTTCACCTTTTGCATCACTTGGTGATCCATCACGTAATGGGTAGAAAAGAGTTAAATACCAATTTCCATCAGGTTGGCGGTAGGTATTCCACTCAACAGTACTCATGTCAACACCACGAGGAGCTAATTGATTGGCAACCGCAGTTTCTAAATAAGGCGCATGTGGTTCACGGCGGATTTGAGTGCCGAGTGCTTGAGAAATAATGAATGCTCGCTCTTGCAAAATCGGTCCAGCGTAATTCTCAATCTTCTCAATTGACCAATCAGTTGTCCGAGAGATTGCATCAATAGTTTCACCAGCTCGTAATCTTGCTTGAACCTCTTTTACTGAAGTTGTTACATTTTCTTCAAAATCTGATACCGCTGAAAGTCTTGGTTGATTTACATTGGCACGTAATGTGTCACTAATTCTTAAGTTATATCGATTACCATCTTGATCTACTAACTCAAGTTCTGTGCCATCGGCAGAACGACCGGTCAGGCGTAGATCAGTTGGTTCGTTCATGAGAGTAGATTGCCATATCTAAACGTGGAGATAAATCTGCCACACATGAATTCAGCTTCACATTTCATGCTTAGATAACCCTGTGAGCGCAGAACTGTTGAAGATTGCAGAATCGGTAGCGCGGGCTGCCGGAAAGCATTTAATGAACCGCCCAGCCAGTTTTACCTTTACTGAGAAAAGTTCTGCAGTCGACTTTGCAACACAAATGGATCAACAGGCGGAAGATCTAATTGTTAAACAATTACTTGCAACTCGGCCTGATGATGGAATTATTGCCGAAGAGGGTTCGGCTAAGGAAAGTAAATCTGGAATTACTTGGGTGATTGATCCATTAGATGGCACAGTTAATTACCTATACGGATTACCAGGATGGAATGTCTCAGTTGCGGCAAAAGATAAAGATGGCGTAGTTGTTGGTGTTGTTTATGCACCAAGTATTGATGGATTTTGGACCGGAGTAAGAGGAGGTGGTGCTACCTACAACGGAATTAAAATCAAGTGCAATGATCCAGTTGAGTTGCAAAAAGCACTGCTTGCCACTGGCTTTGCATATGATTTAAATTTAAGAATAAGCCAAGGTGAAACGATGGCTAAGTTATTGCCAAAAATTAGAGATTTAAGAAGAAATGGTGCAGCAGCTGTTGATCTTTGTTATGTTGCAATGGGCGTGCTCGATGGATATTTTGAAAGCTCATTAAAAGAGTGGGATCACGCAGCTGGTGGATTGATTGCAACTGAGGCTGGCGCTGTTGTTTCTGGTCGTGGTGGTGGGGCACCGAACACCGATCTAGTCGTATGCGCTGGCCCTGCCCTGCACGCACAACTTTTACCCCTAATTTGATCTAATCACCCCTGGCGTGGCAAGATACAGCCTCATTCAAAATAATTGATTGACCATAAAATTTTAGCGATTAGGACAAATAATGAACGTGTTAGATGCAGTTGATGCCGCCTCACTTCGCAAGGACATCCCATCTTTTCGTTCAGGCGATGAATTAAAAGTTCACGTTCGAGTTATTGAAGGTAACAAGAGTCGTATCCAGGTATTCCAAGGTGTAGTAATTGCCCGTTCTGGTTCTGGAATTCGTGAGTCATTTACTATTCGTAAAATTTCATACGGTGTTGGTGTTGAGCGAACCTTCCCAGTTCACACGCCAGTAATTGAAAGAATTGAAATTGTTCGTCACGGTTCAGCCCGTCGCGCAAAGCTTTACTACCTACGTAAATTAACTGGTAAGGCGACAAAAATTAAAGAGCGTCGTGGTGCTGATGGTGAACTTATTGTTGAGCCAGCATATGTACCACCAGTAGTTTCTAAAAAGGTTTCTGTTCCTGAGGTTGGCGAGGCTGTCGCAGTTGTTGCTGCCACCGCTGCAGTTACCGAAGTTGCAGCCGAAGCGGTAGTTGAAGCTCCAGCAGTAACTGCTGAAGCACCAGCTGCTGATGCAACTGCAAGCGAGTAATAATGATTGATGAAGCACTAGAGCATTTAGTAAAAGGTATTGTTGATAACCCAGCAGAGGTTGTCATCACTGAAAAAAATTCACGTGGTGGAACAACTTTAGAGGTCCGCGTTCACCCAGAGGATATTGGCAAGGTAATTGGCCGCAATGGTCGCACTGCAAAAGCACTTCGCACTGTGGTCAGCGCAATCGCTGGTCGCTCAGTTCGAGTTGATCTAATCGAGGCAGACGAGGTTCGTTAATTTTGCAACTTGTCGTAGGTCGTATCGGCCGCGCACATGGTGTTCTTGGCGAGGCAACAATTGAAGTTCGCACCGATGATCCTGATTTAAGATTTATAGTTGGTAATAAGTTAACTTTAGATAATGGTAAACAATTAAGCATCAAATCATCTCGCTGGCACAACCAGGTCCTACTTTTAGCATTTGACGGCATTAATGATCGTAATCAAATTGAAGAGCTTCGGGATCAATTAATTTCTGCAGAGGTAGATACCAACAATATGGCAGAAGGTGAGTACCACTTTCAACAATTAATCGGCTCTGAGGTTTTTCTAAAATCTGGCGGATTAGTAGGAGTGGTAGATGAGATTGTTAAACTACCGGGCCAGGACCTACTTTCAGTAAATAAAGATGGTAAAGAGGTGTTAATTCCGATGGTTAAACAAATAATTGTTTCCATCGATATCAAAACTAAGAAAATAGTGGTAGATCCGCCGGAAGGATTATTTGATGTTGCAAATTGATCTAATTTCAATCTTTCCAGAGTATTTGTCCCCACTTAATTTGTCATTACTAGGCAAGGCTCAAGACAAAGGTGTCTTATCTATAAATATTCATGATCTTCGCGATCAAACAAATGATGTTCATCATTCAGTTGACGACACTCCATATGGAGGCGGTGCGGGCATGGTTATGTCGCCGGTGGCTTGGGGGGAGGCAATTGATCAAATTACAAATGAAAAAGAACAAGTTGATTTAATCATTTTAACTCCTGCTGGTAAAAAATTTGATCAAAAGATGGCCGCACAATTTGCTGGTGCAAAACATATTGTTTTCGCCTGTGGTCGCTATGAAGGAATTGATGCCAGGGTGGGTGAGTACTACGCAAGTAAAGCAAACTTTAAGGTTCACGAAGTATCGATTGGAGATTATGTATTAGGAGGAGGTGAGGTAGCGGCAATGGTAATTATTGAAGCAACTGCTCGCTTAATTCCAGGTGTAATTGGCAATCCAGATTCATTAAAAGAAGAATCGCATTCAATCTCAGGAAATAATGATGATCTATTAGTTGAATATCCAAATTACACAAAGCCAGCTAACTGGCGCGGTCTTGAAGTACCACCAATTTTGCTATCTGGAAATCATGGTGAGATCGCAAAATGGCGAAAAGAGCAGGCTGAGCGTCGAACCCGTGAGTTAGGTAAGGAATAATTCCGACACGCCTACTGTTGATTAGGTACATCTATCTCTTTTAGGGGATTATCCGCCCAGTCGGAGTAATTGATGCTCCAAGATTAGATTTACTTATTTTTAGAAGGAGGTGGATGATGGCAACTGATTACGACACCCCCAGAAAAACCGATGAAGAATTACATGAAGAATCACTAGAAGAGTTAAAAGCTCGAAGAGCTGATGCCCAATCTGGCCAAGTTGATATTGATGAAGCAGAGGCTGCTGAAAGTTTAGAGTTACCTGGCGCTGATTTATCTGGTGAAGAGTTAACAGTTAAGGTTGTTCCTAAGCAAGAGGATGAATTTACCTGCAGTCGTTGCTTTTTAGTAAAACATGTGAATCAACGCGCTCGTGGTGAAGGCCCCAAAGCTGTTTGTAGAGATTGCGACTAACTTAAGCTTTTAGTTAAAGCTTTTGCTTTTCTGCTTGAGATTAACCAGTATGGAGTTGGGTCTTTCTTATCATTTATTTCAACCTTAACTCCAGTTGCTACCCAAAATCGAGTAGCGTTAAAACAAGCGGGATCAGCCTTCGGCCCCCTAATACTTAAGAACTCCTCCTTCTTTAAGGCAGTTACCTTCTTGATGTATTTGCTTTCAATTTTTGCATCACCGACATATAACCAATTATTTATTACTACGATCTCAAGGTGTGATTTTTGCCAGCTATACACCAGTGTGATTGCAAAAATAAGTGAAACTATGGTTGCGCTCAAAGTTCCAAATGGCGCCCAAAATGTTAAGTACAGTGAGGCAAGAATCATTAACGCTAGGAGCCAAAGCCATATTGGCCAACTTATTCGCTCAGCGAATTCAGATTTTGAATTAGATCTTGCCATGAGATAAAGGATACGCTTTACCAATGGGTCGAATTGCCAGCACCACTCCGCCGCCGGACGCGGTAATTCCAAATCGACATCTGAAAGCACCAGCTGCTGGAACACAGATCCCTTCACACTTTGGACATTGTTTTGGTTGTGGTGAATTGCATGAGAGTGGTTTACACCTAGTTGCAATTGCTGGTAGCGGATTAGATCTGACTGGAAAATTTACTGTTACTGACAAACATCAAGGCGCACCTGGATTAGCACATGGTGGATTATTGTCTCTAGCATTTGATGAAGCGTTAGGTAAGTTGATGTGGCTAATTAGAACACCGGCAGTAACTGGCAGATTAGAGACTGATTTCTTAATGCCAGTGCCGATGGGCCGCACACTTTATATTGATGCAAGAATTACTGGTCAAGCAGGTCGAAAGATTTACACCCAAGCAGAGGGAAGATTAGATTCGCCAACTGGTGAAGTTGCAGTTAAAGCGGAAGCATTATTTATATCTGTACCGATGGAGCATTTTATTAAGAATTTAACTGAACAATATAAGGATCATCTTGTGGAGCACCCAGAACTGATGGCTTTCGTTGATCCAGATTTTGATATAAATCCATGACAAAAGTATTAATTAGAAGGCTTGATCCAGGCGTGCCGCTTCCGGCATATGCAAAAGGCGGAGATGCTGGCGCTGACCTTGCGACCAGAATTGATTTTACGATTAAACCAGGAGAGCGGATGTTAGTTCCAACTGGAATCAGTATTGCCTTGCCAAATGGTTTTGTTGCTTTAGTTCACCCTCGATCTGGTTTAGCTATTAAGCATGGAATATCTATGGTTAATACCCCAGGCACAGTCGATGCAGGTTTCAGAGGCGAACTACAAGTTATTTTAATTAATCATGACTTAACTGAATCTGTTTCTTTTAAAAAAGGTGACCGAATTGCTCAATTAGTTATTCAACAAGTTGAGCGAGCTGAGTTTATTGAGGTGAGTGAGTTACCTGGTTCTGAAAGATCAACCGGGGGATTTGGATCAACTGGCTCATGAGTTATGACGGACATAATGAGGATAAAGAGAAAGTTTTATCAGCTTTAGGTGGTAAGCGCGGCCTGATTGATTCTGGGCTACCTTCTTTACTTTTTCTTATAGTTTTTAATATTTCAGGTAAAGATATAAATGCTGCTATCTATGCAGCGGTTGCATTATCGGTTGTGTTAACTGGCTTAAGAGTTGCTCGAAAAGAAACCGTTCAGCATGCATTCTCTGGCTTAGTAGGAGTTGGAATTTGTGCTTTATTTTCAAAACGAAGTGGCAGCGCAGCAGATTTTTATTTACCGGGGCTTTATATAAATGTGGCATACGGTTTGTTATATACAGTTACAAATTTAGTTAAGTGGCCAGTATTAGGAGTAATACTTGGACCTATCTTGGGTGAGAATTTAATGTGGCGTAAAGATCCGGCCAGATTAAAGGCTTACATAACTGCTGGCTGGTTATGGGTTGCAATGTTTACTGCACGATTGCTGGTTCAGTATCCGCTGTATAAGAGTGGAAATGTTAATGCACTTGGTACTGCAAGATTAGTAATGGGATACCCACTTTTTATTGCTACTGCTTGGGGAACTTGGCAAGTACTCAGAAAAACGCCTACAACTAAAATTAATTAAATAAAGCAGGACTTAAGTTTTTCTTCCGCCTTTGCAGATGCCACAAATAGCAGTTCATCGCCAGCTGAAAATACATCGTGATCCTTTGGCGTAATTACATGGCCGTCACGAACGATTGCAGCAAGGGAAGCGTTCTCTGGTAATTCAACTTCAGAAACAGTTCGGCCACAACATTTTGCAGTATCTGGCAAGGTAATCTCAACTAAGTTTGCTTCACCCTTTCGGAAAGAGAACAAACGAACCACATCGCCAACACTTACTGCCTCTTCAACTAATGCTGAAATAATTCTTGGTGTCGATACTGCAACATCTACGCCCCAAGATGAGTCAAACATCCATTCATTTTTTGGGTGATTAACACGAGCAACTACTCGGGGAACGCCATACTCAGTCTTGCCTAGCAAAGATGTAACTAAATTAACCTTGTCATCACCAGTTGCGGCGACTAAAACCTGACAGCCATCTAACTTTGCTTGGTCTAAAGCTGTAATTTCACATGCATCAGCTAATAACCACTCAGCATTGGGAACAGAATCCATTTTTAATGCTTTAGGATCTTTATCAATTAACAAAACTTGATGGCCGTTTTCTAACAA
>JBAWYI010000015.1:0-18400 GCA_037143635.1 Actinomycetes bacterium | reverse complement strand
CCAAACTCACCAGCGTGACGGGTGCTATCTGCAATCTCACCAGCATGCAGAAGGGCTTTGGTTGGAATACAGCCTTTGTGTAGACAGGTGCCACCAAGTTTTTCTTTTTCAATTAATACAACTTTTTGACCTAACTGAGATGCACGCAGTGCTGCTGCGTAACCACCGCTGCCACCACCGAGAATTACTAGATCAAAATCGGCCATGAGGTAATCCTGCCACGAATTTGGTACTCACTCGACCTAGCGATTTACACACACTATGACTGTGATGAAGCCAACTCAGCTAATTGCACAAGTGAGCGCAGGGCGATTCCGGTGCCGCCAACAGGTGTGTAGCCATGTGCGCTTTTCTCATTAAAGGCAGGGCCAGCAATATCTAAGTGCAGCCATGGAGTTTGTGGATCAATAAACTCTTTTAAGAATAAACCAGCAACTAACATGCCACCCATTCGATCACCAATATTTGCTAAATCTGCAATTGGTGAATCAAGTGATGCTCGAAGCTCTACGGGTAATGGCATTGGCCAAAATGCTTCACCAGCAGAATTTGCTGCAGTTAAAAATTGGCCACTAAAGTTTTCATCATTTGTCATTACTGCTGAGGTTCTACTTCCTAATGCCACAACTTGGGCGCCAGTAAGAGTAGCCACATCAACAATGCCATCTAAGCCGCCAGCTTTTTTGCCTACCTCAGCAGCTTTTATTAATGCATCTGCTAAAACTAATCTTCCTTCAGCATCTGGGTTTAATACCTCAACAGTTTTACCACCATAAATCGTAATAACATCACTTGGCCTGGTGGCGGTGTCACTAATCATATTTTCTGCCAGTGGCGCCCAACCATCTACTGCAATTGGAAGTTTAAGTTGAGCAATAGCAAAGACTGATGCGATAACTGCAGCCGCTCCTGACATATCTGCTTTCATCGCCTCCATGCCAGCAGCTGGCTTTAATGCTAAGCCACCGCTATCAAAGGTGATTCCCTTACCAACATATGCAAATCTTTTCTTTGCCTTACTTGGATTGTATGAAACATGTAAAAGTCTTGGTGGATTTGCAGAGCCCTGACCAACACCAATTATTCCACCGTAGCCACCTTTTCGAAGGGCTGCATCATTTAGGATTTCAACTTTTACGCCAAACTTTGCGGCATTTTTTTTCATAATGTTACAAAATGAGTCCGGGGTTAAATGACTAGGTGGCGTATTAATTAAATCTCGAACTAAAAATGTTTGCTCGGCAATAATTTCAGCCCGCTTTGCAGCCGCTTTTGCTTGAGCGGTTTCGGAAAACTTTGATACGACATTAATTGACGAGGCTGGATCCTTTTGATCCTTCTTGCTATTGCCTAAGAATTGAGTAAATGAGTATGAACCAAGGCAAGCACCTTCAGCGATTGCCGCAAGTTCAACCACTGATTTGTGGGGAAGAGCAAAGGTGATTGATTTATTACCGGCTAACGCTCTGGCGGCAGATCCAGCTGCTCGACGCAGAAGCTCATGGTCATAATTTGATTGCACATTTCCAAGTCCAGTAAAAACAATCAACTTACTATTTTTACCAGGTAATCTAATTACTTCATCAGCTTTGCCAGTTGCACCCATCGCATTTAAGGTTGCAAGCAACGCATTGGTATCTACTTGGGCAGATCCGGATTCAATTTGAAGTCTCTTATTTGCGCTAGCCAATCCAACCACCAAAACTTCGCCATCAACTTTGGTAGTTAATTTAACCTTGACCATTTCACTCCCGTACTAAAAAGAATAAAACTCATATTTGAGTTACTGGGTAAGCCTAAGGGATACTTATAAAAGTTGATAATCCCCGCTTTAGTACTTACCTACAACTTCGATCAGAGGAGTGTAGGTTTGGATAATGAACAACTCACCACTCGCCGCTAAGCATCAGGGGCGAAATGCAAAGATGGCAGATTTTGGTGGCTGGCTTATGCCAATTGAATACCCAGATACTGGCGTGATTGCAGAGTATTCAGCAGTACGGCAGCGGGTTGGAATTTTTGATGTTTCGCACCTTGGCAAGATCTCATTAAAAGGTGAGGGCGCCCTTAATTTTTTAAATCAAATGGTCACCAATGATCTAAATCGAATTACTGCCAGCCAAGCCCAATACACATTACTTTGTAATGAAGATGGCGGCGTAGTTGATGATCTGATTGTCTATCGCAACTCTGATACAGATCTATTTTTAGTTCCTAATGCTTCAAATACCGGATCAGTATTTGAAATTTTAAAAGCAAACGCTCCCGCAGCGGTTGAGGTGAAAAATCTCCACAGAGATTTTGGCGTAATTGCGGTGCAGGGACCAGATTCAGTAAAAGCATTAGATTTAATTGGTATTCAAACTGATATGGATTACATGGAGTTTGTTAATACCCAGATAGATAGCTCACCAATTATCTTGTGCCGAACTGGTTACACCGGTGAGATTGGCTTTGAAATTATTCCACGGTGGGCAGATGCTGAAAAAGTTTGGGATAAGTTAGTTGAGGTTGTTGAAAAATTAAATGGCACGCCTTGCGGGTTAGGTGCTAGAGATATTTTGCGAACTGAGATGGGTTATCCACTGCATGGTCATGAGTTATCCCTTGAGATTTCACCAGTGCAAGCAGCAGCTGGCTGGGCGGTCGGTTGGAGTAAAGAGATTTTTCGTGGCAAGAAGGTTCTTTCAGATCAAAAGGAAAATGGCACGAAGTTAAAGTTGAAGGCAATCTTGTCCAATGAGCGCGGAATTCCTCGAAAAGATATGCAGGTTAAAAATTTATCTGGTGAGGTAATTGGGGTAGTGACCAGTGGAACATTCTCACCCGGACTTAAAAAGGGAATTGGTTTAGCTTTAATCGATTCCAACGTGGCAAAAGGTGATCAAGTTTTAATTGATATCAGGGGTGCTAACAGCCCATTTGAGGTGGTAGCTCTGCCATTTGTGCCATCTAAAGTTCGTTAAAGCTAAACCAGATTTAAAGCAATATTTAGCAAGCACCCCAAGCACGCCATAATTTTTCAGCCAGATTTGTACCGGCAACCAAAATTGATAGGTGCATAGAAAGTGCAAATAACTTTAAAAATAGCGATTTGATTGCGGATCCATTTTTGGCAACAACAATCTTTGAATCAGTTCTTAATGTGCTATTCATCATCGCCACTCCTACTTTGGATACTTAACATTACCATTGTCGGTAAAGACAAAGGCAAGGGAATCACCGGCTTTTAAAGTAAGTTCTGCAACGCCTACC
This sequence comes from Actinomycetes bacterium, assembly GCA_037143635.1. Lineage (GTDB taxonomy): Bacteria > Actinomycetota > Actinomycetes > Nanopelagicales > Nanopelagicaceae > Nanopelagicus. Next base: position 15,145 of record JBAWYI010000015.1, on the reverse strand, counting down.
TGCGCATATGTCCATTTAGTATTTAAATCTGCTGGGTTTGGAATAGCCTGTTTTCTTTTTTCAAAGACCGCCCAATAGGCAAACTCAGCTGGCATATCTTTGCAAGCTTCGATGTAATCCTCATGCCCCTTGACGCCAATTGGTTGATTTGGCTTTGGTAGGTTATTTAATCGGCAAACTATTTGATTACCATATTTTTCAGTGCCATCGATCTTAAAGTTTGCCTTATTCATTAGATCCAGTGCGGTTACATCACCACTTGCTGGTAAGCACTTTTCATAATTTTGATTTTGTGAATCTAAAACACCGTAATCGATTGTGACGTTGACGCAATTTCCAGCTGACTTTGATGACCAGAATGAGACACCTGCGATTACTAACGCAATTACTAAAATTGCCGGGAGAAACTTTTTGCTTTCTTCTAACTTATTGCTGAACATTTAATGCCTCTCATAAGAGAGTTTCACGAAAGCGTAGAAACTCACCTAGTGAGAATCCTCGCCCCGCAATCCTCGACGGGTGGATAAATAAATGTGTTGGGTAATCCGACTTGAAAGAAATCTTTCTCACGGTTGCGGGACAGCGTCGGATTTACACCGACTTCCCCCAGTCACACTCTTTTTTCTTTCAATATTAAATTGTTGGCAGATTGTGGTGGTTATCGCCTATGAATACAACTCAACGCGCGCTGTTGCACCTTGGGTATCTGAGGGTTATGGTTGGAATATGGAACATAGACGCCTTGGCAGTACTGGAATGTATGTATCAGAGCTAACTTACGGAAACTGGATTACCCATGGCTCCCAGGTTGAGGCAGATGCGGCCACTAAATGTGTAAGAGCAGCATTAGATCTAGGTATTACCACTCTTGATACGGCAGATGTTTATGCTGGAACTAAAGCGGAGAGTGTTTTAGGAAAAGCGCTAAAGGGTGTTAAACGTGAGTCATATGAATTATTTACCAAGGTTTACTGGCCAACTGGTACTGGCAAAAATGATCGCGGCCTTTCCCGCAAACACATTATGGAGTCTTGTAACGCATCCCTTAAGCGGTTAAAGACTGATTATGTTGATCTTTATCAAGCACACCGATTTGATTATGAAACTCCACTGGAGGAGACCTTAGGTGCATTTGATGACCTAATTAGAAGTGGCAAGGTTTTATATATTGGTTTTTCAGAGTGGAATGCCGAACAGATTGCGGCCGCACTTAAAATTCAAGATGCAAAGGGCTACTACCGTTTTATCTCAAGCCAACCTCAGTACTCAATGTTGTGGCGAGTAATTGAATCGCAGGTTGTGCCATTGTGCGAGAAAGAGGGAATTGGCCAGATTGTTTGGTCGCCAATCGCACAGGGTGTTTTAACAGGTAAGTACTTACCTGGAAAGAAAGCACCAGCTGGATCTAGAGCAACCGATAAAAAAGGTGGCGCAAATATGATCTCTAAATTTATGACTGAGCCAGTATTAACCGCTGCGCAAAAGTTAATCCCAATTGCTAAGAAGGTTGATTTAACTCCTGCCCAACTTGCAATCGCTTGGGTATTACAAAATCCAAATGTTTCAAGTGCGATTATTGGTGCCACCAAGCCTGCTCAGATCAAAGAGAATGTGAAGGCAACTGGGGTAAAGCTAGATAAATCAATTATGGCTGAGATCGATGCTGCTCTTGCAAATGTAGTTGAGAAAGATCCAGCAAAGACTGTAAGTCCTAAGCCACGCGCTTAACTTTTACTTCTTAACACCACGTCCGGTTTGTGGAGCGGGTGCTCTAAGTCTTCTTAATTGGGTAGAACGCATCCAGCCATAAAGACCTAAGCCTTTGGTAGACCCACCTGGAAACTCCTTTGCTACCGCTTTTTTAATTCTGCGGGAGAGTAGAAAGCCATCAATTCCAATCCAAACCATGGCAGAGTACATAAGTGCGATTGCAGCTAATTGCACCGCCGGAGTTGGAATTAAAGTTAAAAATAAAACAAACATGATTATTACTAAAAAGTATTCGGTAACTGATTTGCGCTCATCAACATAATTTCTAACAAATCTTCTAGCAGGTCCCTTATCTCTGGCAGGCAGTGCACTCTCTTCACCGCGCATATAGGCAGCTCTGCTCTCTAATCTTCTGACTCGCTCTTGCGCCTTTAGTGCTTTCTTTGCTTCTTTACTTGCAGCCGGTGATAGGGATGAAACCTTTAACTTAGCTTCTGCTTCCTTACGCTTTGGCGTTGGCTTACCTTTTTTATCGGACATGAGATTAAGGTAGAGCCAACATTCGCTCTAATGCAACTTTGGCCCACTTTGCGATCTTTTCCTCAACTACGATTTGATTCTCAAGTCGGCCATTTACTAAGGATTCCATCGCCCAAACTAGGTGGGGTAGATCAATTCGGTTCATTGTTGAGCAATAACACACAGTTTTATCTAAGAAAACTACCTGTTTATCTGGATTCTCATTTGCAAGCCGTTGCACAAGATTAAGTTCAGTGCCAATCGCCCATTTTGAGCCAGGGGATGATTCTTTAACAGTTTTAATAATCATCTCCGTGCTACCAACTACATCCGCATTTGAAACTACCTCATGTTGGCACTCTGGGTGAACTAAAACCTTTACGCCAGTAATTTTCGCTCTTACCTGGTTGATATTTTCAACCGAGAATCTGCCATGAACTGAGCAATGGCCCCGCCACAAAATAACCTTTGCCTTTTTAATCTGATCATCAGTTAAACCACCATTTGGCTTCCATGGATTCCAAAGCACGCAATCTTCAAGTTTTAAACCAAGTGATAAAACTGCCGTATTTCTTCCTAAGTGTTGATCGGGTAGGAATAAAATCTTCTCACCCTTTTCAAATGCCCACTTCATTGCCCTCATTGCATTAGATGAGGTGCAGACTGCGCCGTGATTCTCACCGGTAAAGGCTTTGATCGCAGCTGATGAGTTCATATAAGTTATTGGAATAGTTTTACCAGCAACTCCTAATTTATTTAATACCTGCCAACAATCATTAACTTGAGATGCAGTTGCCATATCTGCCATGGAGCAACCCGCTGCTAAATCTGGCAAGATAACTTTTTGGTTTTTAGAAGTTAATATGTCAGCACTCTCTGCCATAAAGTGCACACCGCAAAAGAATATAAATTCAGCATCACGATTATCAGCAGCTGCTTGGGCTAATTTAAATGAATCACCACGGATATCGGCAAAGGCGATTACCTCATCGCGCTGGTAGTGATGACCTAAGACCATGGCTTTGCTACCGAGAGCAGATCTGGCTGCTTTGGCTCGCTCTACTAAATTCGGATCACTTGCTGCCGGCAACTGCCCATCGCAGGAGACACCGCGCTCACTATTTAGATCTTTTTGCTGCCCAAGCAGTAGTAGATCGGTTATTCCCATAAGGGTGAGTGTAAACGCTCACAGGTTTTGGTGGCGAAATAGCAGGCTTAGAACCAGTAATCTATGAGCCTAGGAACTTTGGAGAGTGAGTGAATATGAGCACAGAGACAACCACTACAACTGATGTGAAGATTTCAACATCATCAATTGCACTGACTGATGTCGCTGCTGAAAAAGTTTCCTCACTCCTTAAGCAAGAAGGACGAGATGATCTAAGCCTTCGCGTTGCTGTTCAACCAGGTGGATGTTCGGGTCTTCGCTACCAACTTTATTTTGATGACCGCAATCTTGATGGCGATACTTTGACTGAGTTCGGTGCTGCAAAGGTGCGCGTAGTAACTGACAAGATGAGCACGCCATATCTAATGGGTGCCACAATTGATTTTGTTGACACAATTGAAAAGCAAGGATTCACAATCGATAATCCAAATGCGCAAGGTTCATGCGCCTGCGGCGATTCATTTAACTAACAGTTAGCAAATAAGTATGAAGGTGGCGGTTGCCGGTTCAGTCGGTGGCGACCACATAATGAGTTTTGGTGGCAAGTTCACCGACTCGCTAGTTGCCGGCTCACTTGCAAAAGTTTCTCTCTCATTTTTAGTAGACACTCTAGAAATTCGTCGTGGTGGCTGTGGCGCCAATATTTCATTTGGAATGGGAGCCTTAGGCCTTAATCCAATATTAATTGCCGCGGTCGGACGTGATTGGGTTGATTATGAAGCTTGGCTTAAACGACATGGGGTTAATACCTCTCATGTTTTAGTTTCTGACACCCTTCACACCGCCACCTTTATGGTGACAACTGATACAGAGTTAAATCAGATTGCATCCTTTTTCCCTGGCGCAATGAGTGAGGCGAGAAATATTGAGCTCTCACCAATTATTGAAAAGACTGGCAAGTTTGATCTACTAGTTATTTCACCTGATGATCCGGAAGCGATGATGCGCTACTCACAAATGGCACGGGAGTTAAATATTCCAGTCGCAGCTGATCCTTCCCAACAAATGGCCCGCATGGATGGCAAGGAGATTGCGCAGTTAATTGATGGGGCAAAGTATTTATTTTTAAATGAGTATGAATTAGCACTTGCAATTCAAAAGACTGGTTGGACGGATCGACAATTATTTGATCGAGTACAGGTTCGAGTTGTCACCTTAGGTTCAAAGGGTGCGCAAATTGAAGAGCATGGCAAAGAGACTATTTATGTTGGAGTTCCAAAAGAGAAGGCGAAGTTAGATCCAACCGGTGTTGGCGATAACTTTAGATCAGGCTTTATTGCCGGTCTTTCTTGGGGCTTAAATCATGAAAGATGCGCCCAACTGGGCTCACTACTTGCCACCTACTGCATTGAAACTACCGGCACTCAGGAGTATCGATTTACAACGGATGAGTTTTTAACCAGATTTGAAACCGCGTATGGCAAGATTTCAGCTGATGAAATTAAACCTCACTTAAATGTGAAGTTAGTTGGCTAGTTTCCTCGCAATTTAGCAACACTTGCTTTAAGTGCAATGCAAAACTCTTTCACTATCTGTTCAGTCATCTCTTTATGAATTGTTAGCCGGATATTTCCAGCGATCGGTCTACCCATTGCCGCTAATACATGAGATGGCTGCATATCCGCAGATTTACAGGCAGAGCCAGAGTCAACTGCAAAACCTGTCTCCTCTAGATCAAGCAGTAATCGATCTGCCTCAACGCCTTTAATAGATATTGATAAAAACTTTCCAAGACCATTAGGAGCAGAGGCAATATCAACATCGGTAATTTGCGCGCTAATAAATGAGATTATCTCTTGTTTTAATTTAGATCGATTATCTGCTTGTGCTAGATAATTTTCTAAAGCCACTGCGCTGGCAAGTAGTAGTGGGAGTGAGTATGTGCCGGGGGTACGGGCGAGATCATTGTGGGGTAGGGGATTGCGCCACTTAGAAGCGGATTTAATAATTAATATGCCAAGACCGGCAGGTCCGGCCCAAGAGGTGCTATCAAATAAAGCAGTTTGATAATCAAAGTTTGGCAGTAAATCAACGCCACTACTTGTGCAATCTGCAAAGACCATAGCTGCACTTTTAGGACTTGGTTGAGTATTTCCAGTTTCACCATTTGCAACCTGCCAAATTAGAAGATCATTTGCAGTAATTGATGATTCTTGAATTTGTCCAAGATTATTTACTTGTAACTGAGTTACATCTCGGCCCTTATTCTTTTCATAAGCTGCCACTGCAAAAACCCTTTGACGATCAATGCTTGAATAAAACAACTTATTATCTGGGGTAAGCAAACCTTGAATAGCTAATTGAAATCCTAAATCTGGTTCACCTAAAAACTCGATCTCATCGCCTCTAACATTTAATGCTTTAGCAAAACTTTGGCGCACCTGTTCTTGCAAAATACTCGCTTGCCTAGAGCTGTTATTTAATTTGGCAGGATCTGGCCAACCTTTGGAAAAAAACTCAGTTAATAGGGAGGTTGCGGCAGGGTGTAGCACTCTTTCCTGCTGGAAATCACCTGTGATGCGAACCACCCGATACCCCTAACCGCAAGCGTCTGAAACCTCTATGGCAGAAGGTTATCCTTAAGCCCATGCGCCGGTCTCACCTTAAATCAATCCCAACATTGCTGGCCGCCACCTTCTTATTAACTAGTTGTTCAAAGGGTGAGGTCTCAGGTCTTGGCTTTGAAAAGGGAGTATCTAGCGTAAATGACCACTCACTTTCACTGTGGACATGGTCTTGGATTGCCGCCGGTGTAGTTGGAGTTTTCACCTTAATTTTAATTTTATGGCCAGTTTTCTTTCATCGTAAAAAAGATGAGAGCTTTCCAAAGCAAACTCAGTACAACATTCCAGTCGAAGTTGCCTACACCATCATTCCTTTTATTATCGTGGCGGTTCTTTTTTACTTCACCGTGCAAAGTGAATCTAAAATTGTAAAGATCACCCCAGATGCACAGGTCTCACACTTTATAGATGTTAAAGGTATCCAATGGTCATGGCAGTTTGGTTACAAAGATGCTGGTGATTACAAGAGCGCAACTGTTACTGGTACACCTGCTCAGCCACCAACCCTTTACCTGCCATTGGGCGAGAAGGTTAGATTTACCTTAACTGCAAATGATGTAGTTCATGGGTTCTGGATTCCAGCTTTTATGATTCAAATGCAAAACCTACCTGGGGTAACTAACCAGTTAGAGTTTTCTGCTAATAAATTAGGAACCTTCCCGGGCAGATGCAACATTTTGTGCGGAAGAAATCACTCACAGATGCTTTTTACCGTTAAGGTTGTAACACCTGCTGAGTATGAAACTTATATTCAAGGATTAGTAGCCGAAGAGAAAGCAGCTAAAGCATGACCACCTACGCCCAACGCCCGACAATTACAGCAGGAGCTAGCAGAGTTGCACCCACCTCTAAGGGACGTTTACTTGTTAAGTGGTTAACCTCAACTGATCATAAAACAATTGGTTACCTATATTTAATTACCTCATTTGCTTGGTTTTTAATTGCTGGTTTATTAGCTCTACTGCTTCGAAGTGAGTTAGCCCGTCCTGGTATGCAGTTCTTAAGTAATGAGCAGTACAACCAAATCTTTACTATGCACGGCACCATCATGTTGTTGATGTTTGCTACGCCGTTATTCGTTGGTTTTGCCAATGTGATTATGCCGCTACAAATCGGCGCAGCAGATGTGGCATTTCCAAGATTAAATATGCTCTCTTATTGGTTGTATTTATTTGGCGGCACGATGGCCTTTATTGGATTTTTAACACCAGGGGGTGCGGCCTCATTTGGTTGGACCGCTTACGCACCTCTTGCAAATGCACAGTACTCACCAGGAATTGGTGGTGATCTATGGTTGGTAGGACTTGCAATTGGTGGTCTTGGCACAATTTTAGGTGGCGTTAACTTTGTAACCACAATATTAACTATGCGTGCACCAGGTATGACCATGTTTAGAATGTCGATCTTTAGTTGGAACGTATTACTAACTTCAATCTTGGTATTAATAGCATTCCCTCCACTTGCTGCTGCATTTTTAGCTCTTGAATCAGATCGTGCCTTTGGCTCACATATCTTTGATCCAGCAAATGGCGGAGCTATGTTATGGCAGCATCTATTTTGGTTCTTTGGTCACCCAGAGGTTTATATCTTGGCGCTGCCATTCTTTGGAATTGCTACTGAAATCCTTCCGGTATTTTCTCGTAAACCGATCTTTGGTTACAAAGGTTTAATTGCAGCCACAATTGCAATTGCAGCACTTTCAGTTTCAGTGTGGGCCCACCATATGTATGCAAGCGGTCAGGTGTTATTGCCCTTCTTCTCATTCATGACATTTTTAATTGGTGTCCCAACTGGCGTTAAGTTCTTTAACTGGATCGGCACAATGTGGCGCGGCTCAGTTACCTTTGAAACCCCAATGCTCTTTGTTTTAGGCTTTTTAATTACCTTCTTATTTGGCGGACTTACTGGAATTATCTTGGCTAGCCCACCACTTGATTTTGCAGTCTCTGCCTCCTACTTCGTAGTTGCCCACTTTCACTACGTATTATTTGGCACCGTAGTATTTGCAATGTTTGGTGGTTTTTACTTCTGGTGGCCAAAGATGACTGGCAAGATGCTTAATGAAACCTTAGGAAAGATTCACTTCTGGACATTATTCTTTGGTTTCCACTTAACATTTTTAATTCAACACTGGTTAGGTATTAAAGGCTTCCCACGTCGTTACGCAGATTACCTAGCAACTGATGGCTTTACCACGATGAATATGATCTCAACCGTTGGTTCATTCCTACTTGCTCTTTCCATGATTCCATTTTTTATTAATATCTGGATTACTCGCAACACTGAAAAGGTAACTGTTGATGATCCGTGGGGATATGGAGCTTCATTGGAATGGGCGACCTCATGTCCGCCACCACGACATAACTTCACTTCGATTCCAAGAATTAGAAGTGAGCGTCCAGCCTTTGATCTGCACTACCCACATATGGCGCAAAAGGCTGATCACTAATGAAAACCGGTTGGGTCTTATTTGTTGGCCTTGCCATCTTTTATGTAATTGTGGCGGTTATTTATTGGCAGGTTGGTGGGGAAGCAGTTGGAATTACCGCAATTGGATTAAGTGCTGGTCTTGCAATCATTATTGGTTTTTATCTTTGGTTTACCGCCCGTCGGTTAGGAAATGTATTACCGGAAGATAATCAACAAGGTGAGATTGCAGATTCAGCTGGTGAGATTGGATTCTTCTCTCCGCACTCATGGTGGCCACTGCCAGTTGCATTATCAATTTGTGCAATCGGTACCGGTTTAATTATTGGTTGGTGGCTGGTGCTAATTGCAGTAGGTGCCTTAATAATTTCAATCTTGGGTTTAGTTTTAGAGTATGAACGCCCAACTACCAGTGCTCATTAATTATGAAAGAGCGCGCTGAGATAGTAGAAACTGGTATACCGCTCTTCTTTAAATCACAGTTAGTAATAAATGCTCCCGCCAAGAAGATCTTTGACTTTATCTCGATACCAAATAATCATTCGTTAATAGATGGTTCAGGGATGGTAATCAGAAAATTATCTGGGCCTGAGCAACTATATCTAGGTGCCAAATTTGGCATGAGAATGAAGCTAGGTATTCCATATCTGATTAAGAATCAAGTAATTGAGTATCAAGATAATAAATCAATTGCTTGGCAACATCTGCTTCACAATGTTTGGCGGTATGAATTACAAGAGATCGATGCTAACACCACCTTGGTAATTGAAAGTTGGGATGGTCGAAATGCTCGCTCTAAGTGGTGGGTTTCAGATGCAGGTCAGTGGGTGCCAGTCGCCATGGCAAAAACCTTAGTTAAGTTAAAAGAGTTGATGCAGGCTTGAGTAATCCGATAAGTACCGATGTAAATATTGATGAGCTAGCACAGTCGGCAGTAAAGGTTGCAAAGCAATTAATCGCAGAGTCTGAACCAAATAAAAAAAGATATGACAAGGCAAGCAGAAAGAGATTCTCCCGCCTCTTTAAGGATCCGAAAGCAATATTTGTAACAGTCACTCTTACCGATGAGGTAATGCGAATAACTTCAGCCAAAGATGCCGCGAGGATTTTAAAGGTTGCAGCAAAGAGTGCAACTCTTACCGGCTTTGGCTTAATTAACGCAGTGGGCTTAAAGGCAATCGCAGTTATATCGATTGTTCTACCAAAACCAGTTTTGTTTGCAGTTCATATTCAGGTGAAAAGATTGTCAAAAGGAATTATTCTCCCCTTTGAGAGCTCAAAATTAATTAAGCAGATTAAGCGCAGAGACAAAAATGGAATCAGATTAAATATAAATGTATTGGGGGAGGCGGTCTTAGGAGAGCGCGAAGCTGCTGAGCGATTTGAAAGAGTGCTGCAAATGATGCACCGGCCTGAGGTTGATTATGTTTCAGTAAAACTCTCCTCAGTTGTTAGCCAAATTATTACCTTAGATCAAGATGGCACACTAAGACGAGTATCTGAAAAACTAAGGATTATCTATAAAAACTCAATCGAGAGTGGCACCTTTGTTAATTTAGATATGGAGGAGTTTCGCGACCTTCGGTTAACTGTTGATGCCTTTAAGTTAGTTTTATCTGAGCCAGAGTTTGAAAAGTTATACGCCGGCATTGTTTTGCAAGCTTATTTGCCGGAATCACATGAAGTATTTGCTGAGTTAGTTGAATGGTCGAAGGAGCGCCACAACCAAACAGGTGGAGTAATAAAGATTAGGTTGGTAAAAGGAGCAAACCTTGCAATGGAAAAGGCTGAGGCCGAATTACATGGTTGGGTAGCTGCTCCATATCAATCAAAGGCAGAGGTTGATGCTAGTTACTCGCGGTTACTAGATGCAGCACTTCGCGCTGAACATGCAGATTCAGTTCGAATCGGTGTTGCCAGCCATAATCTTTTTCATATCGCATTTGCATTAGAAATCGCTAAAAAGCGAAAAGTAATAGATCAATTAGATATTGAGATGTTAGAAGGCATGGCAAATCCAGAGGCTCTGGCCATTGCAAACCGTAAACTTCGAATTCTCCTATACGCACCTGTCACAAGAGGTGATGATTTTGCATCCGCTGTTGCTTATTTAGTCAGGCGATTAGATGAGAACACCGCGCCAGAGAATTACTTAAGATCATCATTTGAGATTGCAGGTAGTAAAGGGATATTTAATGCTCAAGCAGAGCGCTTCTTAGCAAGTGCAACAAATCGTCATGAGATCTCAACTAAGAGTTTGCGCCACAAGAAGCTTAAGTTTGAGGTGGCAGATAGCTTTGAGAACGCACCAAATGCTGATCTAACTAAAGATTCCTTTGTTAATAGATTAGATAAAGAGATTAGATCAGTATTAGCAGAAAGTAATCAGCAGATACCAATTGTGATTGATGGAAAAGAAATCTATGACCGCACATTAATTGATGGTTATGACCCAAGTGATAATGCCAAGATTTGGTATCACTACGCAGTTGCTAAAAAGAGTGATGTTGACTCTGCCGTGAAAATTGCTAAGAAAGCTATTGCAGATTGGGATGGGATAGGCGCAGCTAAACGGGCTGAGATATTGAAAAACTTTGCACTTCTAGCTCATGACGAGCAAGAGAAGACCATTGCAATTATGGCTAAAGATGCTGGAAAAACTGTGGGAGAGGCAGATCCGGAAGTTTCTGAAGCGATTGATTTTGCAAACTTTTACGCACTCTCTGCCATCTCATTAGATCTAGAAAAGCAATCAAATCCAGTTGGTGTTGTGGTAGTTGTGCCACCTTGGAACTTTCCATATGCAATTCCAACTGGCGGCATCTGCGCAGCATTAGCTGCTGGTAATACTGTTATTTTTAAATCAGCCCCAGAGACTGTTACCACATCTTGGCATTTAGTAAATCAGCTTTGGCAGGCGGGTGTACCAAAGGATGTACTGCAGTTTGTCTCTACTGAGGATAATGAGATTGGACAAGCGTTAATTACCCATGAAGATGTAAATGCAGTAATTCTCACTGGAGGTTATAACACCGCACTTTTATTCTCTTCTTGGAAAAATGAGTTAAATCTTTTGGCAGAGACCAGTGGTAAGAACTCAATGGTATTAACTGCCTGCTGTGATATTGATCTGGCAGTTAAAGATTTAGTTCAATCAGCCTTTGGTCATGCCGGTCAAAAATGCTCAGCAGCATCATTAGCTATAGTTGATAAGAATATCTATGAAAATCCAAACTTTAAGAAGCAATTACTAGATGCAGTGCAATCACTACAGGTTGGTGCTGGATATGCGTATGCAACCTCAGTTGGACCAATTATTAAACCAGCAGAGCACTCACTGCAACGGGCCTTAACCACCTTAGATGAGGCTGAGGAGTGGTTACTTAGACCTAAACAAATAGATCAAGCAGGACTTCTTTGGTCACCCGGAATTAAAACAAATATTAAGCCTGGTTCTTGGTCACATTTAAATGAGTGGTTTGGCCCAGTGCTTGCTGTCATGATCTCACCAGATTTGAAAACCTCAGTTGAATGGCAAAATGCAACAGAGTTTGGCTTAACCGCTGGCATTCAATCTTTAGATCAAGGTGAGTGTGATTATTGGATTGAAAATGTTGAGGCTGGAAATCTTTATGTTAATCGGGGAGTAACTGGTGCAATAGTAAATCGTCAACCATTTGGTGGCTGGAAGAGGAGTTCAGTAGGGGCTACTGCAAAAGCAGGGGGTGCAAATTATGTTGCCACCTTGCGTAATTGGCACCAGATGAAGCACTTTTTACCCATGAAAGAGGCAGGAAGTCGTTGGTTAAACACAATTGGAAAATTAGCAATTGATCGAAGCGGACTTGAGGTTGAAAAGAATTACCAACGCTATCGGCAATACAAAAAAGGATTCTTAATCCGCATTGAAAGCGGCACAAGCAAAGATGAGTTAGATTTTCTAAATTGGCTTAAAAATGAGTTAGGCGTATTAACTCGTCTAAGCAGTGACACATTAATTCCAGGCTTATCTAATTTGGTGGTTGAAAGTCCGACAGAGTTTGCAGATCACGCCAAAGAGTTTGATAAAGCTAGGTGGCTCTCCTCGGAGATCGCACCCATCAACCTACTGATGGAGAATGGAATTAGCTGCGATATGAGGCCAATTACCTCTCGTGGTGACATTGAAATAAGTAGATGGTTCTTAGAGCAAAGTGTTTCAATTACTCAGCATCGTTATGGAAATACAAATGCAGGTCCTAAGCCAGTATGTATGGGACTCTTGTAGGGTTGACCAAAAGTTTTCTAAATTGCTAGCATTAATAGGAGTTTAGGAGGGGTAAGCCCATCAATGCCAAGTTCTAAAGAAATAATTCCAGTTCAAAATAGAATATTGATCGAAGCTGAAAAAGTTTTAGGTAAAAAAGGTATTTCAGGGTTAGAACTCAAATACATTGCAAAGATTCTCAAGGTTGCTCCGAGCACCATCAATTATCACTATTCAAGTAGCGAAGAGTTAATTTTCGACACTGCCCTGTTTTCATATAAAAAATATGTGCAAACCATCTTTGATGAGTCAGCAAATATTTCTGATCCAGAAAAAGTGCTTCGAATCTGGATAAAAAATACATTTGAATGGACAAAGGAGTTGCCTGGTATTGGTGTTATTCTTGAATTTCCAAGGCAAGTTATTAAATATGATAAGAATTCACCGGCAAAAGCTGAAGAGCTCCTGAAACATTTTTCACGCACTTCATCGGAGACTGGAATACAAAATGTTGCCTTTTTATGTTCTGCGATCAGATCGGTTCAGAAGAAACAAAGTTTTAGACTGTATAAGCCAGCGCAAATTGCATTTTTTATTGCAAAGGATTCTCAATTTGCAACCTTTTGTTCAGCTATTGGCTTTGCCACATTAGGTGGTGGGCTTTGGGTTGCAGGACGTCAACCTGAGAGTAAGGTAACGCCAGCCTGGCGCAATTTTGGCTTTAATCCACAAAATCAGATGCAAGATTCCGTTGCAGGCATCATAAAACTGCTTAAAAACTCATAATATATTTTAAATATCAATGTGATTTTGATAAACTGAATCCAATTCAGTTTGTATTCCGGGGGAAATATGAGCCGCTTTTGGGCTGAGAAACGCGTTTTATCTATTTCTCTAGTTTCATTCATTGCGATTTCCAGCTTATATGTATATCCGGCTCAGGCAACACTTGGAGTTATATCAAGCAGTGATGCAATTGGCGTATACATGGATCAGCCATATGTTCAAGGTTCATATTTAGCTAATAACTATCCTTCTATGACAGTAACTGACACATACAGTGCAACTACATCCGGGGATCCATGTCCAACTATTGGAAATGTAGGGACTTATAGTTATGCATCTGGGCAATGCAAGATAATCAAGCGCATCCACAGCGGATCCAATTATATTTACGGTGGAGCTTTAACCACCTCTAGTGAGACCACCACCGGTACCAGCCCTGGGATTACCGCTTCAAGTCAATCTGACTCGCCCGCGATTTATGACTCTGCTGGAACTACAATTACATTTGAGGAAGATAAAAACTATGTTGGCTTATGGTGGTCTGCAGGTTCTCTTACAAATACTTTAAAGTTTTATCAAAATAATGCCCTTATCCTGACACTTTCTGTTGATGATGTTTGTTCAAGAGTGAAGGGATCGGGAAGTTGTGCTAAGCCAACTGATACGGCAACATTAACTGCATTGGACAACACAACTACTTACATTAAATCAAATTACTTTGGACATCCCTATAGCACCTCAACTATGGCAAGTGTTGAGCCCTTTGTCTACGTCCATGTGTTCACTCAAAATTCAATAAAATTCAATAAAATTAATATAAGTACCACTGGGAATGGTTTTGAATTTGACAATTTGACTGTTGGAAATTTATCAGGCGCAGCGTTAACTCCCAGAACTTCTTTGGTACCTGTTTCAAGTTACGGTTCAATATATTCTCTAACTTACAATTCTCAGGGTGGTACGTCAGTTGACACTCAAACGATGGTGAGTGGTGGGCAAATTTCTGTCACCTCAACTAGACCGACAAAGTCTGGTTCGGTATTCTCAAATTGGAGTACTGCGGTAAATGGATCTGGGGGAACAGCTTATGCTTCTAGCGCTACCTTTCCCGCCAGTGGAACAGTGAGTGGTAACGCAACCTTATACGCCCAGTGGACTCCACTTACATATTCAATTACATATTATGATTCCAATACTGCATCTGCTGCAGGTGCCGATGGTGGAAATGCCCCTGCTACTCAATCTGGATCGGGCGTTGGATCAATCTCCCTTAATCAAAATACACTGTCCTTAAGTAATTATGCATTTAGCGGATGGGCAACAAGTAATGGTTCAACAACAGTTGCTTATAGTGATTCCGGAACCGTAACAATTGACACCAATACCGTTTTAGCTTTATATCCAGTTTGGATTAGAACTTATACGATCACTGCCAGCGCAGATGTGAATGGCACAATCTCTGCCTCCGGAACTACAACAGTTAATTCAGGTAGTAATCAAAGTTACACATTTAGTCCAGTCTCTGGTTTCAAAATTAGTGATGTGCTAGTAGATGGTGTTTCACAGGGAGCAATCACTTCATACACATTTACCAATGTGGTGGCTAACCACACGATAAGTGTTGTTTTTGAAAAAATTTCTACCTCGGCACCTGCTCCTCAAAAATCAGCTGAACAGATTGCCGCAGAGGCTGCCGCTCAAAAGATAGCTGATGAGAAGGCTGCT
>JBAWYI010000014.1:0-18724 GCA_037143635.1 Actinomycetes bacterium | reverse complement strand
CCGCCCTCCTATAAATCTGGTAAATCTCTGGCAATACTATGCGAAACGGGGGCGCTTTAACACGCCCCCGCAACGCTACCTAACCTCAGTTTCCTGAGAGTTTAGATTACTTCTGAACTGTCCAAGCCTTCAAAGTGGTCTCTTTCTTGTCTTTAACCACTTCGATGGTGATATCGATAGCTGTTGTATCACCTGTAGCTGGGTCAATAGATGTTGCCTTACCAAGTACAGACTCATCAGCTGTCAATGAGATTCCTGCGCCAGTAAACACAGCATCACGAACACCCTTACGTGTTCCATCAGATGCAGCAATTGCCTTCAAGATAACTTGAACAGCAGCTACACCGTAAATTGGGTATGAACCAACTGGATCTTTACCGTACTTCGCCTTGTAATCTGCAACAAACTTTGCGCCAGCACCATTTGGGTTGTTAGCGATCAAAAGATCTGTTGAAAGACCTGCGAATGAAAGGTATGCACCTTGTGCCTCAGGAAGTTCATTGAACTCTGGGTATCCGGTGAAACCATCTGGACCCATCAACTTAACCTTAGTGTTATCGCCAAGAATCTTGACTTTATCCTTAGTTAATTGACCGCCGTTGTTATCAAAGATTCCTGCAAAGTAAACCATATCTGGCTTAAGTGCTTTGATCTTTGTGAAAAGTGCTGAGTAGTCAGTCTGCTTCTTGTCCCAACCTTCGCCGTAAGCATTAGGAGAAAGAACCTTGATTCCCTGCTTCTTTGCCTCAGTTGTGAATGCTTGACCAACACCTTGACCGTAGGTCTCAGTGTCATTAAGAACGTATACAGACTTAACCTTTAGGTCTTGAGCTGCGAATTGAGCAGCTGCTGCACCTTGGTTGTCATCAGTTGTACATACACGAGCGTATGAACGGTTACCAGTTGGGAAATACTTCTCTGGCTCTCCTTCATTCCACTTCTTTGTAAGACCTGGGTTTGTGTTTGCGTTTGAGATCATAAGCATTGGACCATCTGGAGCTTGATTCAATACAGGAGAAATAATCTTTGCGCAGCCTGAGTTGTAAGTTCCCATTACGGCAACTTCCTTCTTATTAGCTACGTGATCTTGTGCGTTAGCAGCACATTTAGCATCATCCCATGATCCTTTTGCAGCTGTTGCATTGTCATATGCCTTGAATGCAAGTTCATATGTGCCAGCCTTGTAACCTTGTTGTTCAAGGTAAAGTTGAATTGCCTTATTTGTTGAATCATTTGAATCAAATGCTGATCCCTGTAGAGGTAGATCAGTTGAAATGATCAACTTGTTTGAAGAGCTGCAACCAGTAAGCGCGCCTGCTGCAAGTGCAGCAACTGCTAAACCGGTAACAATCTTTGACAGTTTTTTCATTGGTACCTTTCTGTTTGTCTTCCTGTTCATATATCCCGGGACAGGGAGGGGTGAAGATTAACGCTTAGGTTTAGGTTTGAGCAATTTTTTAGCCGCCCAATCCCATAAGTCAGGCACAAATTAGCCTGCGTATTACTAAATTGTTATCGGTCCGGGGCAGCCTCTGGCGAGATGATTGCATTTGCAACCTCTTTCATTGAAATGCGCCGATCCATGGCTGTTTTTTGTATCCAGCTAAAACTTTCCGGCTCTGACAAGTTCATTGCCTTCATTAATATTCCTTTGGCACGATCAATTACTTTTCGCGTTTCTAATCGTTCATAGATATCTGCAACCTCAGATTCTAAAGTTTTCATTTGCTTGTGCCGACTTATTGCAATCTCAATTGCTGGTACAAGATCATTTATTGAAAATGGCTTAACAACATACGCCATCACACCAGCATCTCGAGCACGCTCGACTAATTCTCTTTGGCTAAATGCAGTCAACATTAAAACTGGAGCGATTGAAATAATTTGTTCTGCTGCTGTAATGCCATCCATCTCTGGCATCTTTACATCGAGTATTGCTAAATCAGGATTATGTTGTCTTGCAAGTTCAACTGCGACAGCACCATTTTCAGCTTGGGCTATAACTTCATAACCAGCCTCAGTTAACATCTCAACTAAATCTAACCGAATGATAGTTTCATCTTCGGCAACTAATATTCTTATCTTTTTGTTTTGGGTATTCATGTGCCTCGAGTCGGATTCGAACCGACACTATACGGTTTTTGAGACCGTCCTCTCTACCGTTGGAGTACCGAGGCGAAAAGAGAGTTATAGTTTATATTGCTTATCTTTTTAATTGAAATTACTTGCGATAGGCAGGAGCAACTCCACCTACTGCATCACCAATTTTGTGAACTCGCATTGCATTGATTGAGCCTGGAATTCCAGGAGGTGAACCGGCGACGATTAAGACCAAATCTCCAATATTGACTCGTTTAGATTCAATTAACAATGTATCAACCTGCATAACCATTTCATCAGTATGGTTAACAACTGCAGTAAGCATTGATTCCACTCCCCAGGAAAGTGCTAACCGATTATATGTTCCACCATCTGGTGTTAATGCCAACATAGGAATTGGGGAACGAAGGCGTGACATTCTTCTTGCCGAATCACCGCTTTGTGTAAATGCAACTAAAAACTTCGCTCCGACAGTTAAACCAACCTCTGTTGCAGCTTTTGTGATTGCTCCACCTTTTGTTGCCGGTGAATGTTTAAGTGGTGGAATTTGATCCAATGCAATCTCTTCAGTTCGCTCAATAATTCTTGCCATAATTTTCACCGCTTCAATTGGAAAATCTCCAACACTAGTTTCCCCAGAAAGCATTAACGCATCCGCACCGTCTAGTACAGCGTTTGCACAATCAGTTGCCTCCGCTCTAGTTGGCTGGGAGTTACTAATCATTGAATCAAGCATTTGGGTTGCAACTATCACTGGTTTAGCAGATTCTCTCGCCATTGTTATACAACGTTTTTGCACCATTGGTACATCTTCAATTGGTAGTTCAACTCCTAAATCACCTCGTGCAACCATGATGCCATCGAAAGCGTCAACAATCTCTTGTAGATTTTCTACAGCTTGAGGCTTCTCTATTTTGGCAATTACTGGGATTCGTCTACCCTCTTCGTCCATAATCTTATGAACATCTTTTATATCTGCAGCACTTCTTACGAAAGATAATGCAATGAAATCAGCACCTGCTTTAAGTCCCCACCGTAAATCAGCAATATCTTTTTCTGACATTGCTGGAACTGAAACGGCAACCCCAGGCAGGTTTAAACCTTTATTGTTACTAACAATTCCTGGTTGAATTACCTTAGTGACTACATCATTTTTCTTAACCTCAACCACTTCAACAGTCACCTTGCCATCATCTATCATTATTTTGTCACCTGGACGGCAATCACCAGGCAAGCCTTTGTAGGTTGTTCCTACTCTTTCTTTATTTCCAGCAACCTCATCTGTAGTGATGGTAAAGATATCGCCGCGAGATAATTCATGAGGTCCATCAGCAAATCTTCCTAATCGAATTTTTGGACCTTGCAAGTCAACCAAAATTGCCACGGCTTTATTTGCCTTCTTCGCAACGGCTCTTACAGAATCAAGTCTTAATTGATGTTCTTCATAGCCACCATGTGAAAGATTCAGGCGCGCCATATTCATTCCAGCATCTATAAGTTCTGTAATTTTCTCAACTGATTCAACAGCTGGACCCATTGTGCATACGATTTTTGCGCGGCGCATAAGTTGACCTTAAACCATCAGCGGTCGGGCAGTCGGCTCTATCGGGAATGGAAGTTGAGTGTGTCCAGATAAATAGGTATCAACAGCGGAAGCGGCGCTTCTTCCTTCTGCAATTGCCCAAACAATTAGTGACTGGCCTCTGCCTGCATCACCGCAGACATACACACCCTCTGTTGCGGTTGCATAATTTTCATCACGCACAATGTTTCCACGTTCATCTAATTCAACCTCAAGTTGAGTTAGTAGGTTACTTTTTTCTGGACCAGTAAAGCCCATAGCCAAAAATACAAGATCTGCTGGAATTATCTTTTCACTACCAGCAATAGGTTCAAATTTTCCATTTATGAATTTGGTTTCGACTAACTTCAATCCAGTTAGTGTTCCATTTTTATCTTTAACAAACTCCTGAGTTGAAACCGAATACATTCTTTCACCAGACTCTTCGTGTGCACTGCTAACCCGATAAATCATGGGATAAGTTGGCCATGGTTGATTGCTTGGCCGCTCCTCGGTTGGTCTTGGCATAATTTCTAATTGCGTAACTGATTTAGCACCTTGCCTAATTGCAGTACCTAGACAATCAGCTCCAGTATCACCGCCACCCAAAATTACTACATCTTTTCCAGCAGCATTAATTGCCGGATCTGAAGGTAACTCACCTAATGCTTGTTTATTTCCCCAAGGTAAATACTCCATAGCTTGGTAAACACCTATTGCATCTCGACCAGGAATTGGTAAATCTCGCCAATTAGTCGCACCAATTGCAATAACTATTGCATCATATTTATTTCGCAATGCCGACCCAGTTATATCTTTGCCAATATCTACGCCAGTTCTAAATCTTGTTCCCTCTTGTTCCATCTGATAAAGCCTGCGATCAACAATTGATTTTTCCATTTTAAACTCAGGGATTCCATAACGGAGTAAGCCACCAATTTTGTCAGCACGCTCGTAAACAGCAACTGTGTGGCCTGCTCTGGTTAATTGTTGGGCGGCGGCAAGGCCCGCTGGGCCAGATCCAATTACAGCAACAGTTTTACCTGACAGACGGTCAGGAATTAATGGCACTACTCGTTTTTCTAAAAATGCCTCTTCAATAGTTCTTAGTTCAACTTGCTTGATCGTAACCGCGTCAGAGTTAATCGCTACAACACATGCTGTTTCGCATGGCGCTGGACATAATCTGCCAGTGAACTCTGGAAAATTATTTGTAGCATGTAGACGATCAATTGCTTCAGCTTTTTCGCCCCGCCAAATTAAATCATTCCACTCAGGTATTAAGTTTCCGAGTGGACAACCTTGATGACAAAATGGAATTCCGCAATCCATGCAGCGACCAGCCTGCTTTTGTAATTGGCCAAACTCCTGCTCTTGATAAACCTCTTTCCAGTCCTTAATTCGAACATCAACTGGACGTCGTTTAGGTAACTCTCTTGGAGTATTTAAGAATCCTTTTGGATCAGCCATTAATTGCCGCCATAACCGCGCTCTCTACCGGCAAACCTTCACGCTCTGCTTTTGCCATTACTTCTAAAACTCTCGCATAATCTCTTGGCATTACCAAAGAAATACGACTCTTATTATTGGTCCATTCACTAACAATTTCACTTGCAATTTTTGAACCGGTTTCAGCATAAAATTTTGATATAAGCCCCTTAACAATCTCCTCTTGATCTATTGGTAGAGATAAAACATCGACCATTTCAGTATTAACCAAACGTTGATCTAGATCTAACACAAATGCCCTTCCACCCGACATGCCGGCAGCAAAGTTTCTACCAATCGAACCAAGCACAATCACAGTTCCACCAGTCATATATTCGCAACCATGGTCTCCAACACCTTCAACTATCGCAGTCGCACCAGAGTTTCTAACGCAGAATCGTTCACCGACAACACCAGCAATCATTATCTCTCCAGAGGTAGAGCCATAGCCAATTACATTTCCAGCGATTACATTCTTATTTGAATCAAATTTAGCTCTCTCATCCGGCCTAATAATTACGCGTCCCCCCGATAATCCTTTGGCAACATAGTCATTGCTATCACCATAAAGTCTTAGGGTTAGCCCAGAAGGAATAAAAGCACCAAATGATTGGCCGGCTGAACCATGGAAAGTTATATCTATTGTGTCTGCTGGTAATCCGGCTCCCCCATATTTACGAGTTATCTCTGCCCCGAGCATTGTGCCAACTGTTCGATTAACATTTCGTACTTTCATTTCAAGTCTGACTGGTGATGCCTTACTCAACGCTTCGGCGGATAACTTTATTAACTCATTATCAAGTGCGTTACCTAACCCATGATCTTGCGTTGTACTATTTTTTCTAGAACCCTTGCTATTTGGCTCAATTAATAATGGAGAAAGATCTAAACCACTTGCCTTCCAATGGGCAACTGCTGATTTTGTATCTAGTAACTCAACTTGGCCAATTGCCTCTTCTAGGCTTTTAAAGCCAAGTCTTGCTAACAACTCTCGAACTTCTTGCGCAATATATTCAAAAAATGTTTCAACAAACTCCGGTTTGCCATTGAATTTCTTCCGTAGCTCTGGGTTTTGAGTGGCAACACCAACTGGGCATGTGTCTAGATGACAAACGCGCATCATCACGCAGCCTGATACAACTAACGGTGCAGTCGCAAAGCCAAACTCTTCTGCTCCTAGCAGAGCTGCAATCAATACATCTCTGCCGGTTTTCATCTGGCCATCAACTTGGACAACAATTCGATCGCGTAGACCATTAAGCATCAAAGTTTGTTGGGTCTCAGCTAGTCCTAATTCCCATGGAGCCCCAGCATGTTTTAATGATGTAAGTGGAGAAGCACCTGTGCCACCATCATGGCCAGAAATTAAAACTACATCAGCATGAGCTTTGCTTACACCTGCAGCAACTGTTCCAACACCTACCTCTGCAACTAATTTCACATGCACACGCGCATTTTTATTTGCATTCTTAAGATCATGAATTAACTGAGCAAGATCTTCAATAGAGTAAATATCATGATGTGGCGGAGGTGAAATTAAGCCAACACCCGGAGTTGAATATCTAACCTTTGCAATCCATGGATAAACCTTGTTGCCAGGTAACTGACCACCTTCACCTGGTTTTGCACCTTGTGCCATCTTGATCTGAATATCATCTGCATTTACCAAGTACTCACTTGTTACGCCAAACCTGCCACTTGCCACCTGTTTAATTGCGGAACGACGTGAATCTCCATTGCTATCTGGGATATTGCGAGCTGGATCCTCTCCACCCTCACCTGTATTTGATTTACCACCAATTCGGTTCATTGCAATCGCTAAGGTTTCATGGGCTTCTTGAGATATCGATCCATAAGACATAGCACCAGTTGCAAACCGTTTTAAGATTTCAGAAATAGGTTCTACTTCATCAATTGAGATTGGTTTTCTAACTCCTTCTTTGAAATCAAATAAACCACGCAAGGTCATTAATCTGCGTGATTGATCATCAACCCGTGCGGTGTACCGTTTGAAAATATCAAACCTTTTTGCCCGGGTTGCATGCTGCAACGTGAAAACAGTTTCGGGATCAAATAAATGTGGTTCACCTTCACGGCGCCACTGATACTCACCACCAATTTGAAGACGCTTAGCACCTGGGATCTCTCCTCCTGGTGGGTAAGCAATATGGTGTCTTTTTATTGTTTCCTGAGCAATTGTTTCAATATTTACGCCACCTAATCTTGAAGTTACCCCTACAAAATACTCATCAACAATCTCTTTTGATAAACCAATGGCTTCAAATATTTGAGCTCCGGTATAGGAGGCGATAGTTGAGACGCCCATCTTGGACATAACTTTTAATACACCTTTACCAAGAGATTTAATTAGATTTCTTACTGCCTTCTCTGGAGTAATACCAGTGATAACTCCTTGACGAACTAAATCCTCCGCACTTTCCATAGCTAAATATGGATTTACGGCGGCGGCTCCAAAACCAATTAATAATGCAACATGATGAACTTCTCTGACCTCGCCACTTTCAACAACTAATCCCACTTTTGTTCGGGTTTTTTCCCTAATTAAATGGTGGTGAACAGCAGATGTTAAAAGTAATGAAGGTATCGGTGCATTTTCAGCATCACCATCTCGATCTGATAAAACAATAATTCTTGCACCCTCTTCGATTGCTTTTGAAACTTCTTTTCGTATGGCCTCAATTCTTGCAACCAGCGATTTTCCGCCACCGGCAATTGGGAAAAGGCCGCGAACGACGTGGCAAGCAAAACCGGGTTGATCACCATCAGCGTTAACATGAATTATTTTTGCTAGCTCATCATTATCAATTACTGGAAATTGCAGGGAAATTTGGCGACATGAAGATGGGCCAGGATCTAATAAATTATGCTCTGGTCCGATTGACCCCCCAAGTGAAGTCACTAACTCCTCTCGAATTGCATCTAGTGGTGGATTTGTTACTTGAGCAAATAACTGCGCAAAGTAATCAAATAACAATCTAGATTTGTCAGATAAAGCAGCAATTGGAGTATCAGTTCCCATAGATCCCAAAGGCTCTGCGCCATTTTTTGCCATTGGCGTGATAATTATTCGAATCTCTTCTTCGGTATATCCAAATGCTCGTTGCCTGCGCACAACGGAAGAGTGAGGATAGACAATATGTTCTCTAGCAGGCAGGTCACTCAACCTAACCAAACCACCATGAAGCCAATCAGCATAAGGTGCTGCAGTTGCAAGTGACTGCTTGATCTCATCATCTTCAATAATTCGACCAGCCTCAATATCTACCAAAAACATCTTGCCAGGTTGAAGTCGTCCTTTTCGAATAATTTTCTCTGGAGCAAAATCTAATACTCCAACCTCACTTGCTAGTACTACTAACCCATCATCAGTAACCCAGAATCGTGATGGACGTAATCCATTTCGATCCAATACAGCGCCAACTTGCTTTCCATCAGTAAATGTTACGCAAGCAGGACCATCCCAAGGTTCCATTAATGCAGAGTGGAATGCGTAAAAATCTTTACGCTCCTGTGACATCGTTGCATGATTTTCCCAAGCCTCAGGGATCATCATTAATATTGAATGCGGAAGTGATCGTCCACCTAAATACAAAAGTTCTAATACCTCATCAAATGAAGCAGAATCGCTACCAGAATTATTAACAATTGGAAATAAACGTTTTAAATCTCCAGGGATTAAGTCACTTTGAAGCAACGTTTCACGCGCCCGCATCCAATTACGATTTCCTTTAACAGTATTAATTTCTCCATTATGCGCAATGTATCGATATGGATGAGCTAGTGGCCAGGACGGAAATGTATTTGTTGAAAATCTTGAATGCACAAGAGCTAATGATGACTCTACTAGAGGGTTAGAAAGATCTGGGAAAAACTCTTCAAGTTGACCGGTAGTCAACATGCCTTTATAGACAATTGTCCGAGAAGAAAGTGAAGGAATATAAATTGGCATTGTATGCTCAATTCTCTTGCGAAGACAAAATGCCAACCTCTCTAGAATTAAATCAGATTCTTTCTCTTTGCCTGCAATAAATATCTGCTTAAAATCAGGCATAACTGACAATGCTGTTTTTCCTAAAGATTTAGAATTTATTGGCAAATCTCGCCAACCTAGCACCTCTAAACCTTCTTCTTTTGCAACCTGATCAATAGTATTTTTGTAATCCAGATCGTTAGAGTTAACAAAAAATATGCCAGTTGCATACTTACCTTGTACTGGCAGTTCAAACTCAACAGCTGAGCGATAAAATTTATCTGGAATTTGAATTAATATCCCTGCCCCATCACCACTATCTGGCTCAGCACCGGATGCACCTCGGTGCTCTAAATTTCTTAATGCAGTAAGCGCTTTGGAAACAATTTCATGAGTGGGTAATTTATTTAAAGTAGCGACCATGGCAACACCGCATGCATCATGTTCGTTGGCAGGGTCATATAACCCAACTGCATTTGGGGTAGTAGAAAAAAGCTTTCTATTTTCCAACTTGAAAGGCCGCTCCCGTTAAAGGGTCGGGACGACAATGGCCCAACTTCAACTTATGATCTAGCGAAATTGTATCAGGGGAATTAAATTCCGGTCAGCCCTACCAACCAACCAATTCCGGCGGTAATTGCCACGCCAAGGGCTCCACCTATGAAGATTCGAATAATTGTTTTGAGAATTGGTGAAGCAGCAATCTTTGCGCTTATAAAACCTGCCCCCAATAATCCAAGCGCTGTGAATGCAAGAATCAATGTAACTTGATTTGTTGATGAAACTAAGGCCCCAATCAAAGGAACAACGCCTCCGGTAGTAAATGCTATTGCAGATGCAACAGCTGCTTGAACTGGCCTGGCTCTTGTATGGTCGAAATGACCTAGCTCATCCCTTAAATGTGCTTCTAATGCATTTTGATTATGCATCGCAGTTACAACCTCTTTTGCTAAATTTTCACTTAATCCGCGTTTCATATAAATATGAACTAGCTCTGCAAACTCACCTTCCGGATCAGTTGCAAGTTGATTAATTTCAATCTCTCTATCAGCTGCTTCAATATCATTTTGTGATTTAACGGAAACATACTCACCTACTGCCATAGACATTGCGCCAGCCACAATTCCAGCAAGACCAGCAGTTACTAAAAAATCACTCTTATTAGCAGCTGCAATTCCAATCATTAAACTTGAGGTCGAAACTAAACCATCATTTGCGCCAAGTACTGCAGCCCGAAGCCAACCAGCACGATTTGCTCGGTGGTCTAAATTCCGCATTTGTACTTCTTCTAATCCCATTTGTTAATCCTAACTTGCTATTTGAGTATCAGCACTGTTGCCACGTCGAGCACTTTTGAATAAATAAACTGCCGACCCGGCTAATACAATGAGGCAAACCCATATATTTAGGCGAAATCCTAAAATATAATTTGCTTCATCAATTCTAAGTGCTTCAATCCATAATCTTCCAGCCGTATACCCAAATACATATAAAGCAAATACATCACCAGGATTACTTATAAACTTCTTTACAAAACCTGGCAATCTAATTAATAAGTACCCTACAAAAAGACACCAAAGTAACTCGTACAAAAACGTTGGATGAAATTTTGAAAATACTTCATATCCATCTGGACGATTAAAAGGTGCTATCTCTAGGCCCCATGGAAGACTAGTTGGTTTACCGAATACCTCTTGATTGAAGTAGTTTCCAACTCGTCCAATAGCTTGTGCAAAAATTACGCCAGGTGCCAAAGCATCTAGAAATTGAGTAAACCTCAAAGTTGTTTTATGAGTTCTAAAATAAATATATGCCCCAATTGCTCCAAGTAAAATCGCTCCCCAAATGCCGAGGCCACCCTCCCAAATTCGAAATGCATCTGCCGGATTACCATTCTCACCGAAGTATTTTTGTGGTGAGGTAATCACATGGTAAATACGACCACCAATGATTCCAAATGGCACTGCCCATATTGCAGCCTCAGATACATCATCCGGATTACCACCAAAAGTTGAATAACGCTTACGGCCTAACCAAATTGAAACTGCAATTCCGGTAATAATGCAAAGTGCGTAATAGTGAATTGTTACCGGGCCTAACGAAAATTGTGACGAGCTAGGACTTGGAATAAGTTCAACCATTAATGTTAAGCAGGAAAACTACTTAACGCCGCCAGCCGCTAGAGCCGCCTTGAACTTAACCGGATCCCCATATTCAGTATTTCGGTCTAACTCTTTACCGTTTACAAAAATAGTTGGGGTTCCATTTACATTCGCCTTAGCAGAGGCTGCTGCAACATTGCCAGTCCACTTTACGTAGTTTCCATCCTTAATACATTTTTCAAATTTTGCAGACTTGATACCTATAGATTTGCCAATATTCAACATCGCATCGCCTTGCCACTTTCCAGAATTCTCAGTTGCAGATTGATTTTGAAAAATCGCAAGATTCATTCCTACAAATTCATTTTCATCAGCTGCACAAGCTGCCGCATTAGCAGCCAAAATTGATTCTGGGCCGATAAATGTCATTGGGTGGTAAACAACCTTTGCCTTATTTTGCGCTATAACTTCATTTAAATATCCACCATTTAATATTTCAAAATTCTTACAAATTGGACACTGATAATCTACGTAAACATCAATAGTTGGCTTAGCGGTTGGATTTAATACAATTCCATATCCATCTTCAGCAGACACCGAGGCTGGAATTGCAGCAGTTGTACTTGATCGGCTACTTACTAAAGAGAAAACAACTCCGACTACAACAATAAATGAGACCATAATTATTACTAAGTTGCGAGTTCCCTTATCGCCACCACTGTTTGCTGTCATGTTTTTACTCCTCCAATTAACCAGACTATTTCCTATTTATCCAAACCAAATCTACCCTTTGGATAGAAATACAAGTAAATCCCCAGGATAAATAAGCCTAAATCTCTAATAATCTCAGATAGGTACTTGGTGTCTTTTGGATCAATAGTACCGCCACCACCAAAGCAACCACAGTCAATGCTTAAGCCCCTTGCCCATGCCTGACTAATTGCAATAATGAATGCCAGCATTGTTACAGCACCGAATAATCCAGAAATCTTTACCGCTGTACCAGTAACAAGAAGTAAACCAACCCCAATTTCAACCCACGGCAAGGTGTAACCTAAAAAATTAGCAAGTTGAACAGGTAGGAGCTCATAAGCTCTAACCGCCATTGCAGATTTTTGTAAATTGCCTATTTTAAGAGCACCTGCTGCAATTAAAACTCCACCCAAAATTAACCTAGCAACCAAAGTTAGCCATGGTTGAGCAACCTTGAACTTACCGGCCATCTCGAACTCCTTCAGACAATGATTGAGCCAATTTCTTTACCTTTTTCAAGCCAGATCTACCTGTGCCACTCTCTTGGATAATCTTAATAAAAGCAGAACCAACAATCACGCCATCGGCATAAGTTGCTACAACTTTCGCCTGTTCTTTCGTGGAAACTCCTAGCCCAACCGCAACTGGAGTACTGCTAATTGATTTAATTCGATTAACTAGTGAACTAGCATTTGCGGAGACAACATCCCTGGCTCCAGTAACTCCCATCAAACTCGCAGCATATATAAATCCGGTGCACTCTGCGGTTACTTTTGCCAAACGGTCATTCGTGGTGCTTGGCGCAACAACATATATTCTATTTAGATTATTTTTATCTGATTCCAATCTCCAAGTCTCAGATTCCTCAACAGTTAAATCAGGCGTGACTACACCACAACCATTCGCACTTGAAATTGCGGCAGCAAATCTTGCAACTCCATATTTTTCAATTGGGCTCCAGTAACTCATAACAACTGAAGGAGCGCCGTACTCAACACTTATTTTTAGTAAATCAAATACCTCATCCACGCCAACTCCATTGCTAATTGCCTGTTCAGAAGCAGCCTGAATAACTGGACCATCCATAACTGGATCTGAGTATGGATAGCCAATCTCAATTGCATCTACTCCCCCATCAATCATCGATTTAATTATCTCTATCGATTCCTTTTGAGTTGGAAAGCCGGCTGGTAAAAAGCCAATTAATGCGGCCCGGTTTTCGCTTTTAGTTTTTACAAAAAGATTATCAAGGGCAGTTAGCATTAAAGCGGTAATCCAAAGTATTCAGCTGCAGTTTGAACATCTTTATCGCCTCGACCAGAAAGATTAATTAACAATGTTGCATCCTTACCAAGTTCATTACCAATCTCAAGCGCTCCTGCAAGTGCGTGCGCAGTTTCTATGGCGGGAATAATTCCTTCTGATTTACACAGTAATGAGAATGCATACATAGCTTGATCATCAGTTACTGCTCGATACTCTGCTCTACCAATGTCATTTAGGTAGGCGTGTTCGGGACCAACTCCGGGATAATCTAATCCGGCCGAAATTGAATGCGACTCAACTGTTTGTCCATCTTTATCTTGTAGTACATATGAACGTGTGCCGTGCAAAACTCCTGGAGTTCCACCAGAGATTGTTGCGGCGTGTAATCCGGTTTCAATACCTTTTCCGCCAGCTTCAAGTCCGATCAAACGTACATTTTTATCATCTATAAATGGATGAAATATTCCAATTGCATTTGAGCCCCCACCAACACACGCAAGAACTGCATCTGGAAGTTTGCCGGTTAATTCAAGCACCTGCTCACGGGCTTCAACGCCAATGATTCTCTGAAAATCTCTAACCATTGTTGGGAAGGGATGCGGACCTGCCACTGTTCCTAACAAGTAGTGAGTGGTTTCAACATTTGTTACCCAATCGCGCATAGCTTCATTAATTGCATCTTTTAAAGTTTTAGAACCCTGTGTTACTGGAACGACAGTTGCCCCAAGTAATTTCATTCTGGCAACATTTAACGATTGTCGCTTGGTGTCCGCTTCGCCCATATAGACGACACATTCCAACCCAAACAATGCAGCCGCTGTTGCAGAAGCAACACCATGCTGGCCGGCGCCAGTTTCAGCAATAATTCTGCTTTTGCCCATTCGCTTTGTTAACAGTGCTTGGCCTAATACATTATTTATTTTATGACTACCAGTGTGGTTTAAATCTTCGCGTTTCAATAATATTCGCGCGCCACCTGCATATTCAGAAAATCTCTTTGCCTCAGTTAAGATACTCGGTCTGCCGGTATAAGTTTTATGTAGTTCATTTAGTTCAGCTTGAAAAGTCGCATCAGATTGTGCCGATAAATGCGCAGCAGCTAATTCATCAAGGGCTGCAATTAAAGCTTCAGGTACAAACCGTCCACCATAAGGACCAAAGTGACCCAATATTGATGAGTCCATACTTTGCGTATTTTTACTTTGGGCCATGGATAGAGTTTATTAGATCTTTACCGATTGAGCAGATCTTTAATCGTATGAACTGGGTTACCTGCCTTAACGAGAGTTTCCCCGATCAGAACTGCATTTGCGCCCAATGATTGAACAAATGCAACCTGAGAACGTTGGCTTATACCTGACTCAGCAACCTTAACGACAGTATCTGGCAGCTGCGGCAATATTAATTCAAAGTTTTTGTCATCTACTTCAAGCGTCTTTAAATTGCGTGAATTAACTCCAATTATTTTAGATTTAATGTCTAAAGCTATCTCTGCCTCTTTCAAATTATGGACCTCAACTAATACATCCATGCCAAGCTCGGTGGCTAGTTGATAAAAATCAGTAATTTGCGATTTTGATAATCCAGCAACAATTAATAGCATCAAATCGGCGCCCAGAATTCTCGATTCATATACCTGAAACTCAGTAACAATAAAATCTTTTCTGAGAACTGGAATATCTACTGCAGCTCGAACGGAGATTAGATCTGAAATATTTCCCTTAAACCTACGCTCTTCCGTTAGTACGCTTATTACATCGGCTCCACCCTCTTGATAATTTTCTGCAAGTGCAACCGGATCAGCAATTACTGCTAACTCACCCTTGCTTGGTGATGATCTCTTTACCTCAGCAATTAATCGCATTGGCTCCTTGCTCAATGCGGAGTAAGCATTTCTTAACTTTGGAGCTGACTGCAATTGCTCACGAATCTGTGCCATTGGAACAATACGTTTTTGAACATCTTCTAGAACTCCCTCAATAATTGAGTCTAAAACATTTGAATCACTCATCAGTTGGGTCATGCCCTTCTGAAAGCGCGTTCCATTTATTTTTTGGTTTTAACTTATATTTATCTGATCCAGCCTTTTTACTTAATTTAAGTATTAAGTAAGTAGATAACCCAACCAATATCAAGCTGCCAAAGAGTGAATTTTTCACTTTGCCACTGCCATTAAGTTGGCGGTTGCAACCGCGCCCAAAACTGCCGCTGCTTTACTTATACACTCTTGATTTTCAGATGCTGGATCTGAATCAGCCACAATTCCGGCTCCGGCTTGAACATAAGCAATCTGATCTTTAATAACTGCAGTTCTAATCGCAATGCAAGTATCTATATTGCCCGTGAAATCTAAGTATCCAATTGTTCCACCATAGATGCCTCGCTTAGTTGGTTCATTCTCCTCAATAATCTCCATAGCTCTTGGCTTTGGTGCACCAGATAAAGTACCGGCTGGGAATACGGAAAATAATGCTTCGATAGGTGCGACCTTAGATAATAATTTTCCAACAACAGTTGAGACAATATGCATTACATGAGAATACTTCTCGATCTGCATAAATTCAGTTACTTCTACTGATCCGGCTTGGCATACTCGACCTAAATCATTGCGGCCAAGGTCAACTAACATTAAATGCTCTGCTCGCTCCTTTGGATCCTCAAGTAGTGCCTGGGCTACCTGTTGATCAACTTTTGGATCAGCATTTCTAGCTCTAGTACCTGCGATTGGATGAATCATCACATTCTCTCCAGTTACTTTTACTAATGCTTCTGGACTAGAACCAACTACTGAAAGATCATCAGAAAAGTTAAATATATACATATAAGGACTTGGGTTTTGTTCCCGAAGTACTTGATAAATATCAAATGGCTTACATGCAACAGGCATTGAAAAACGTTGAGAAAGCACTACTTGAAAAGCCTCACCAGACTTAATCTCTTCCTTAATTAATTCAACCTTACTTATATATTCTAAGTCAGTCGTATTACGAGAGTAATTTGGAGTTTCTCGAGCCGGAATATCCTTGGCTTTAGATACAAACCTTTGATTTAAATCCATATCCATTTTATCTAATCTTTCAATTGCTTTTTCATATGCTAAATCAACTCGATCTGCACTACCATCCCAATTTATTGCATTAGCTATTAATGTGATGATTCCTTCTTGATGATCATAAACTGCTAAATCGGAGGTAAGCATCATTGCAATCTCTGGAATTTCAATATCTTTCTTAGAAAGATTTGGTAGTTTTTCCAATCTACGAACAATCTCATAACCAAGGTAACCAACTAAGCCACCGGTTAGAGGTGGTAAGTTATTTAATTTTGGAGAGCGAAGGTGTGATGTAGAAATTCTAAGTGCAGATAAAGGATCTATGCCAGTTGGTGCACCTGCTGGCATAACTCCTATCCAAGTAGCCAAACCATTCTTCTCAGTTAATGTTGCTTCGCTATTTACGCCAATAAATGAATACCTTGCCCAAATTCCAGCCTCTGCTGATTCAAGTAAAAATGTTCCACTGCGGTTTTGAGTTAATTTCTCATAGATTGAAAGTGGTGTTTCACTTTTGCTAGTTATCTTACGAGCAACTGGAATCACATTAAAGTCGCGGGCATAGCTGCGAAACTCTTCCAGAGAAATAAGTGCTTTTTCCACTGCCCTATTCTGCCGTAATTACTAACTGCCAGGCGCCGATTATTCGTAGCAGGTTTTGATAGCCAAACCGATATCGATTGCTCCGACATACAGAGCTTTACCAACAATTACGCCATCTAGACCCATCTGGCGCAGATTATCTAGGTCAGATAATTTAGAAACACCACCACTTGCAATAATCAATGATTTGGTTGATCTTGAAACTTTATCCAATAAATCAAGATTTGGGCCATTTAGTTCACCATCTTTTGAATTATCTGTAACAACATATCTTGTACATCCAGCCTCATCTAAAACCTTGATATATTCAAATGGATCACCAATTACTTCACCGCTACCTCTGGCAATTAGTACGCCATTATTTATATCAAGTCCAATTGTTAAACGATCTTTGTAGGAATTAATAACTCTTACTAACCAATCAATATTCTGTAATGCAGCAGTAGAAATATTAATTCTGACAGCTTTTGTTGCTAAAGCTTGGTTTAATGAGGATTCATCTACTATTCCGCCAGATAGTTGGATGTTAATTGAACTCTTATCAATTAAATCCTTAATTAAATCTACGTTACTTCCAGTATTGAAGGCTGAATCTAAGTCAACAAGGTGGACCCATTTTGCACCTTTAGCGATAAATTCAGCGAGCACTTCAGTTGGGCTTCCATATTGCTCTGCCGAATCTAATCCTGCTTGTTTTAATCTGACAGATTTCCCATTTTTTATATCTATTGCTGGCAATAATTCAAGAGTCTTCATTAATACCTAAACAACTAAACAATCTGGGCCTAGAACAGTTTTAAGATCTGCACTTAAACTTGGTGAGGAAGTTACCTTTAAATTTTCATCTAACTTTAAAACAGTATTTTTTTCACCATCTACTAACCTCAAGTGCACCTCTCGCCCGCCTGGATGAGAACGCAAAATTTCATTCATCCGATCAATAACTGGCGGAGTACACCTAGACATTTCCATTGAAATAACAAATGGGCCAGTTGGTACTTGTTTTAAATCAGGCAGTGTTAAATCAAGAGCTGAAATCCTTGGCTGTTCTTCTCTCTTATCAACCCGACCCCTAATTGCAACAATTCGATCCTCTACCAAGTTCACACCATGGGCGGCATAGGCATTTGAGAAAAACAAAACATCAACCGCACCATCTAGATCTTCAACTGTAACAATTGCCCAAGGGGTACCTTGTTTTGAAACTTTACGTTGAATCTGAGTTATTAACCCGCCAATAGTAATAATCTGATCATGACTTACTTCAGATATTTGGCTGATTGAAAAATCTGCAACTGAACGCAGTACATGTTCAACTCCTAGAAGTGGATGATCTGAAACATAAAGTCCTAACATCTCTCGCTCATATCCAAGTAGCATCATTTTTTCCCACTCAGTATTAGGAATATCTAACTCAACACCGCTAACACTTGTGGTTGCATTTGTTGCCCCAAATAGATCAAATTGACCAATTGCTTCTGCTCGCTTTGCCTCAGATACTGCATCTAGCGCCTCTAAGAAGACCATCATCAAACCTCGGCGAGTATGGTTTAAGGAATCAAAGGCACCGGCCTTAATCAGTGATTCAACTGTCTTTTTATTGCAAACATGGGAATCAACCTTGGTTAAGAAATCACCAAAACTTAAGTACTTTCCTTTTGTCTTTCTATTCTCAATGATTGATGAAACAACATTTTCACCAACATTTCTAATCGCAGTTAACCCAAATCTAATATCGGTACCACGTGGGGTGTATTCAGAATCTGATTCATTTACATCAGGCGGCAATACCTTTATTCCCATTCGCC
>JBAWYI010000013.1:0-18933 GCA_037143635.1 Actinomycetes bacterium | reverse complement strand
ATAGCCTAAAAGGTGTGATGCTAGGGGGGTTGGTTTTGGTGGCTATCCCTGAAATTGCCGATTCACTCACGACCCGAATCGGTGGATCTGAGGGGTTCACCGCAACCTTGCCTGGTTTCTTGGCGAGCGCACTGTTGATCTCAGCAGTGATGTTTGCACCAAATGGACCTGGAGAGTTATTTAGAAAAAAGTAATAAGCAAGATAACCATACGGAAGGAAATAAATGATCAGAAATAATCGCATGAAACGTTTCTCAATCGTTTCAGCGGTAGTTGCTGCCGGAGCAATGGTGCTTAGCACCCTTCCAGCACAAGCTGCCGATCCTGGCGTGACTGCCACTGAAATCAAGTTAGGAATATCAACTCCATTAACTGGTTCAGCTGCATTAGCGTACGGAAAAGTTCCTGGCGCAATGACAGCATACTTTAACTACATCAACGCTAATGGTGGTGTAAATGGTCGCAAAATTAAATTAGTAGTTCGTGATGATAAGTACCTGCCAACATTGGCTGCTACCCAAACTACTAACCTGGTTCTTAAGGACAACGTATTTGCTGTAGTTGCTGCCCTTGGTACTGCGACTCACACTAAGGCATACGCTGCAGCATCACTTGCTGCAAAGAATGTTCCTGATCTTTTTGTGAATACTGGTTTCAGCGGATTTAGTAATACAGCTAAGTACCCAACCACTTTCACAGTTCTTCCAAGCTATGCGATGGAAGCAAAAATTATTGCGAAGCTGATTAAAGACACCCCTGCACTTACTCCACAAGCATCATTCTTGATAGCTCAAGATGATGAGTTCGGTGTAGATGGTGTGGGTGGCTTTAAACTTGCTGGCCATACATTTGCGGCTGCCCCAACTCTTTACCCACAGGGTGGTTTGTCATCAGCGTTAGCTGAAGGTGCTCTTACTAAGTTAAGTGCAGTTCCTGGTAAGCCAGTAATTGTGCTCTTCGGTACAACTGATGCAACAGCTATTATTCTTAAGGCTGCTGAGAAGTTATCACTAGTTTCTAAGTTCACATGGATTTGCGGCTCCGTTGGTGGAGATGCAAATACTTTGCTTGCTCTTGGCGTTAAGTCAACAACTATTGATGGCGTACTCGCTGCTAGCTTCTTCCCAGATGCTAAAGATGCATCTGATGAGTATGTAAGCCAATTCATGAAGATCAATGAGAAGTACAACAAAGGAGTATCCTTTGACAACATTGTTCTACAAGGAATGAACTCAGCAATGCTTACAGTGCAAGCACTTCGTGCTGCTGGCAAGAACTTAACTCGTACCGGTGTTATGAATGCGATTCGGGAAAAAGGTGCAACGTTTGCAAGTGCAGGCCTTGCTCCTCTTAACTACTCAGCAACTAGCAATGTCGGTTATAACGGTTACTGGTTCGGTCAGTTAAATTCAAAGGGTGAGTTAAAGCCATTTGGTGGAAAACTTTCTCTTTATACAACTGATTCAAAGGATGGTGCGATAGAAGCTTCTTCCTATACACGTCTACCAATACCTAAGAATGGGATACCAACAAACTCATGAAAAATCTAAAACTTAAGAAGGGCTTAACTGCGTTAGTAACTGCAGCACTCGTTGCAACCTTTACTGCAGTTATACCAACTACTGCAAACGCAGCCGATGGCTGTTCAAATACCGGTTTCATTGACGGTGCCAAGTTTGTTGCATTCCAAAAGTGCACTGGCACTGATGACAATGGTTCAAAGTATGAGATCAGAATGCCTGCAAAGTTCAACGGCATGCTGTACCTGTACTCACACGGAATCAGAAACCAAGTTCTATTGCCATTAATTCCAGTAGTTAATCCAACTGGAACTTATTCAAAGCCACGTTCTGAGCCAGAAGTTGCACCTGGTAGAACTACAGCTGATCAAGAGTTAATTGCACAAGCACTACTAAAGCAAGGCTATGCCGTTGCTGGTGCTGGTGTGCAGGTTAATGGTTGGTCTGTTCCGGAGGCTGTTGACGCAAATATGCTTCTAGTTGTTAAAGCTAAAGATATGTTCCCAAAAATTAACAAAGTTGTTTCTTGGGGAGATTCTTTAGGCGGGCATATTTCTCAAGCATTATCTGAGAAGTATGGCGTTATTGATGCAGCAGCAGACTTGCACTTAGCAGGAACTGCAGCAAATCAATATGCATATGCAAATGATGTTTTATGGATGTACAAGACATTATTTGATCCAACAATTACTGGAAATAGTTACCAACAACCAGTTTCTGCAACTGATACCACGGGGTACATGCAGTTAATTGGTGACATCGGCAAACTATTAACTGTGCTTAATGCATTGGCTACTGCGATAGCAACAAATCCGGTATCACCAACATGGCCAGCTACAGCAACTAATGTTCCTGATTCACTGAAGGCTATTCCAGTAAGAAGTGCGATCTTGCTAATCGGCTTACTTGCCGGAATGCCTACCCAGTCATTGACCTATGATGCTTCATCAGGTCCTGCTGGCCCACTTGAGACTACTTACGGCGTAGCAATTAGCCCAGCACTTGCGATTTTGGAAAATACCTCAACTGCACTTGCATTAGGTGTAATTGGAAACTATGACGCTGAAATGCGTTGTGGCGGAAGTATTTTTGATAATACTGCAACTGATTACTCTGCTCGCTTAGGCGATAACGGGGACATCTTCGCTGCAGGATTAAGTGGCAAGACAGCAACTGCTGGAATGTTAGCTTTCTTAAGCAAGTACAACCCAGCAGCTCCTAGAGTTGCTGCAAGTCCTGCTGCTGTAGCTTGTATTAATAATCAAGCTGCATACACTGGAAAGATTACTGTTCCAACAATTACAGTTTCTCAAACTGCTGATCAAATCACACCTGCTGGTTATGTTCAGAAGTTAAAGAATCAGTATGCGGCTGCAATTAATAATGGAGATGCAAAGCCTGGTCTTCTATTAAACATTTGGAATAAGCCACCAGATCAGTACACAGAGTTTTTGGCTTCTGGAGCTGCTGTTACTCCAGCAGAGCCAACAACTGGTACATCACACTATATGTACACAAATGATCAGATTCTAGTTATTGCTAAGTTACTTGCCTCTGCAGGTAAGAGTGGAAAACTTCCATCAGTAGCAATAGCTAAATCTGCTCTAAAGAATGATTCAAGCATGTTTATTGATCCAGCATTTACGCCTGCGTTAATGCCTCAGGATAAGTAAAAGCTAAATCTAAAAAAGGCCCTCAGGAAACTGGGGGCCTTTTTATTTCTATAAACTACCTCCATTATGAAAACTTCTGTCACCTCAGTTGAACGGATGCAGCAAGTAGGTGAAAAAATTGGAAAAATCCTAAAGCCTGGTGATGTGGTTGTGTTAACTGGTGAATTAGCAGCTGGTAAAACGGTATTAACCCAGGGCATCGCATCAGCACTTGGAATTGAAAATGTAACCTCACCGACTTTTGTAATTAGTCGAATTCATAAAGGAGTGCCTAACTTTATTCATATCGATGCTTATCGATTACTTGATTCTGGAGTTAACAGTTTTACCGATTTAGATTTTGAAAGCTATCTACCAAACTCTATTTTTGTAATTGAATGGGGCGCTGACTTTGTTTCAACCCTTACTGATCAATACTTAGATATTAAAATTTCCCAAGGTGATAATGAAAACTCTCGCAACATTGAAATAAATGGTATTGGCCAGCGCTGGGCGGGTTTTAAGTTATGAGCACAATCCTTTCAATCGACACATCAACCTCACAAACTTCGGTCGCTTTAGTAAAAGATGGCAAGGTTTTATTTAATAAAAACCACAATGATCCGTTAGCTCACGGTGAGGTATTACCTAAACTAGTTGCACAAGCATTAGAAGTAAGTAGAGATATAACTCTGGTTGCAGTTGGAATGGGACCTGGACCATTTACTGGCCTTAGAGTTGGTATTTCCTTTGCACAAAGTTTTGCGCAAGCATCTGGAATTGATTGGGTTGGAGTTTGCTCACTAGATTCAATGGCAGCCACAATTAAGGAAAGTAAATTTATTGTCTCAACCGATGCCCGGCGCAAAGAACGATATTGGGCAAGGTATGAAAATGGTAAGCGAGTAACAGCACCTGCCGTAAGTAGTGCCTCCGAGTTAGAAAAATTAGGAATTAAAATCTTTAATGAGGGTGATTACTACCCAGATCCAGTTGCGATTGCATCGCTTGCATTAACTGGCGAAAAGGTATTGCAACCAATTTATATAAGAAAGCCAGATGCATACCCACTTCCTGAGGGAGTTAAATTTAGAGTGATGACCGCACTTGATTTAGTGGTGGCAACTGGAATTGAAAAAGAGGTTTATGGAAAAACTGCTTGGAGTAATGCGCAATTTAAAGAGGAGTTTGCCAAGGCGCCAAAGGATGCTTACTACCTTGCCGCAGAAGCAGAGGGTGAATTAATTGCATATGCCGGTATTTTCTATGTGGCAGAAGTGGCAGATGTTCACACTATTACTGTGGTTGAAAAGTATCGCCGCAAGGGTGTGGGACGAGAGTTATTAAAGCGGCTAATTGATTGGGCAAGAGTTAAAAAGGCAGATGCCATCATGCTTGAGATGCGAGTAGGTAATGATGCTGCTCGTCCACTTTATGAACAATATGGTTTTGTGGAGATTTCAAGGCGAGAAAATTATTACGGTCCAGGTTTAACTGCAGTGGTAATGCGCAAGGAGCTTAAGTAATGGCATTAGTACTTGGAATTGAGACCTCATGTGATGAAACTGCAGTTGGTATTGTTAATGACCGAAAGTTATTAGCAAATGTAATTTCATCAAGTGTTGAACAACATGCCAGGTTTGGCGGGGTAGTCCCTGAGGTGGCAAGCCGTGCTCACTTAGAAGCGATGCAACAGGTAATTAAACAAGCCCTTAAAGATGCATCGGTAACGCTTAAAGATATTGATGCCATTGCAGTAACAGCAGGTCCTGGTTTAATCGGTGCGTTATTAGTTGGCGTAAGCAGTGCATCTGCTTTAGCCCTGGCATTAGACAAACCTTTGTATGGGGTAAATCATCTATCAGCACATATTGCAGTTGATCGATTAGATAATGATGTAGCAATGCAACCAACTATTGCATTATTAGTAAGTGGTGGTCACTCCTCTATCTTGCAGGTAAATAACTTAGCCAAAGATGTAATTGTTAAAGGTGCAACCATTGATGATGCAGCGGGTGAGGCTTTTGACAAGATTGCTCGGATTATGGGACTTGGTTTTCCAGGTGGACCGGTAATTGATAAGCAAGCAATCACTGGAAATAAAGAGGCAATTAATTTTCCTCGGGGGTTAACCCAGAGTGCTGATTTAGAAAAGCACCCTTATGATTTTTCATTCTCTGGACTTAAAACTGCAGTTTCAAGATACTTGCAACAAACTCCAAATTATAAAAAAAGTGATGTTGCTGCCTCATTCCAAGAAGCAGTTGTTGATGTCTTAATAAGTAAATCTCTATCTGCTTGTAAAGAGAGTGGAATTGATCGGTTAGTAATTGCAGGTGGTGTTGCTGCAAATAGCAGGCTGCGTGAGTTAGCAAAGCAAAGGTGTGAGGTGAGCAAGATTGAGCTTCGGATCCCACCGATTGGCCTATGCACCGACAATGGGGCGATGGTGGCAGCCTTAGGTTCCCTTGCTGTAAATGAAGGAGTATTACCCTCTCAGATGGGCATATGCGCTGATTCTGCAGCATCTATGGCTCAAGTGATCTGGTAGCTAACCCTTAATTTGCAACAGCTGGGTGCGCCCTTTAAAGTTGGCTTTAGCACTCTAAGCCCCCGTGTGCTAATTAATCACTTGGGGTACTTCAGAGGGTAATAAACGAAAATAAGAAGGAGATATCAAGATGGCAATTTCAATTAAGCCACTAGAAGATCGCATTGTTGTTAAAGCAAATGAGGCAGAGCAAAAGACTGCATCTGGATTAGTTATTCCAGATACTGCAAAAGAAAAACCACAAGAGGGAACTGTTATGGCAGTGGGCCCAGGCCGGTTTGAAAACGGAAATCGAATTCCATTAGATATTAAAGAGGGCGATGTCGTGCTTTACTCAAAGTATGGCGGCACCGAGGTTAAGTACAACAATGAGGAGTACTTAGTACTTTCCTCCCGTGATGTACTAGCAATTATTGCAAAGAAGTAATCGTGGGTAAATCACTTCAATTTGATGAAGCAGCACGCCGTGCGATGGAGCGTGGTGTAAATATCCTGGCTGACACAGTCAAGGTAACACTTGGCCCTAAGGGTCGTAACGTAGTTATTGCTAAAAGCTATGGCGCACCATTAATTACTAATGATGGTGTAACAATTGCAAAAGAGATTGAACTATCAGATCCGGCTGAAAACATGGGCGCTCAACTTGTTAAGCAGGTTGCTGAAAAAACTAATGATGTCGCAGGAGATGGAACCACTACTGCAACAGTTCTTGCCCAAGCAATGGTTAAAGAGGGTCTGCGCAATCTAGCTGCAGGTGCTCAACCAATGGAGCTTAAGTATGGAATTGAACAAGCAGTTGCT
This sequence comes from Actinomycetes bacterium, assembly GCA_037143635.1. GTDB lineage: Bacteria > Actinomycetota > Actinomycetes > Nanopelagicales > Nanopelagicaceae > Nanopelagicus. The sequence continues at coordinate 12,409 of JBAWYI010000013.1, read as the reverse complement.
GCCATTACTGAAGCACTTCGCAAAAACTCAACTGCAGTCAGTGGCAAATCACAGATTGCAGATGTTGCAACAATCTCTGCCCAAGATAAAGCAATTGGTGATCTAATCGCTGAAGCGATGGACAAGGTTGGCAAAGATGGTGTTATCACCGTTGAAGAGTCATCAACAACTGGACTTGAGCTTGAATTCACCGAAGGTATGCAATTTGATAAGGGTTATATCTCGCCATATTTTGTTACCGATGCCGATCGCATGGAAACAATTTTGGAGGATGCCTACATTCTTATCTCTGGCCAAAAAATCTCAGCCTTAAGTGAGATTTTGCCAGTTTTAGAAAAGGTAGCCCAAGCAAGTAAGCCGTTATTAATTATTGCCGAAGATGTTGAAGGTGAAGCACTTTCAACTTTGGTCGTTAACCGTATGCGTGGCACCTTTGCCTCAGCAGCAGTTAAAGCACCTGGTTTTGGTGACCGACGTAAGTCAATGTTGCAAGATATTGCAATTTTAACTGGCGGACAGGTTATCTCTGCTGAGGTTGGCTTAAAGCTTGAACAAATTGATATCGAAATGCTTGGTAAAGCTCGTCGCATTGTTATTTCAAAAGATAACACCACAATTGTTGATGGTGCTGGAAATAAGAATGATGTGGCAGCAAGAGTTACTGAGATTCGTCGCGAGATTGAAAACACTGATTCTGATTGGGATCGCGAAAAACTACAGGAGCGAGTTGCAAAACTTGCTGGTGGTGTTTGCGTAATCAAAGTTGGCGCACATACCGAGGTTGAGTTAAAAGAGAAAAAGCATCGTCTTGAAGATGCCATCTCTGCAACTAGAGCAGCTGTAGAAGAAGGAATCGTTGTTGGAGGAGGCGCTGCATTAGTTCATGCTGCAGCAGCTCTGGATAATGATTTGGGCTTTGAAGGTGATCGCGCAGTTGGTGTACGTCTAGTGCGTAAAGCATGTGATGAGCCACTTCGTTGGATTGCTGAAAATGCTGGCCAAGAAGGTTATGTAGTTGTTTCCAAAGTTCGCACCATGAAACCAAATGAAGGTTTTAATGCTTACTCTGAGGAGTACACCGATCTTGTTAAAGAGGGTGTAATTGATCCAGTTAAGGTAACTAGATCAGCACTTGCAAATGCGGCATCAATTGCAGCAATGTTTATAACCACTGAAGCCTTAGTCTTTGAAACTCCAGAGGAGAAGAAAGAAGAGGCAGCAGGACACGGTCATTCACATGGAGCAGGCGGTCATTCGCACTAATTAAGCAAAGAAATTAAACAGAGGCTTTGATCTAAAGTAACTAGAAATCGACTAATATTAATCGGTGAAAGTTATAACGCTAGCAGTTGATTGTGGCGGCACTGGGATCAAAGCCTCTGTGCTTGATGAAGGTGGCGATGTTTTAATTGATTTTCCATATTTGAAAACACCTTATCCACTATCTCCAAATGGCTTAATTGAAATTATTAAAGACTTTGTAGTTGCTGATCATCGAATCAATCGGGTAACTGTTGGCTTACCGGGCATGATTCGAAATGGCAAAGTTATCGTAATTCCTCACTATGTAAATTACCGTGGCCCAAGAGGCACCGTTGATCCCCACCTTAAAAAAGCTTGGTACGGGTTTGATATGCATGCAGCTTTAAATAAAAAATTGAAATTACCAACATTAGTTTTAAATGATGCTGAGATTCATGGTGCATCAGTAATCACTGGAAAAGGATTAGAAACAGTGCTCACTTTTGGTACTGGATTAGGCAGTGCAATATTTAACGATGGTAAGTTAGCACCACATCTTGAAATCTCACATGCCACTATTCGCTATGGAAAATCAATTGATGCTTGGATTGGTGAGATTTCACGGCGGCGGATGGGTAATCAATTGTGGTCAAGGCGAGTTAAAAGTTTAATTCAAGAGTTATATCCCATGATAGTTTGGGATAAGTTATATATCGGTGGCGGTAATTCAGCCAGAATTAGTAAATCAGCACTTAAAAGCTTTGATTACAAAGTTAAGATAATTCCCAATTCAGCTGGCGTCACCGGTGGCGTTAAAGCTTGGGATTTAAGAGCCTAAATTTCAACACTTTACTTACAACAGATACGATTGGTGATATGTCCGATATTGAATTAGGTCCTGGCAAACGTGCTCGGGCAGCATACTCATTTGATGAGATTGCAATTGTTCCATCTAGGCGGACTCGAGATCAACAAGAGGTTTCAATTTCTTGGCAGATTGATGCATATAAATTTGAATTACCTTTTCTTGCAGCACCAATGGATTCAGTTGTCTCTCCTGAGACAGCGATTGCAATTGGCAAAGCGGGTGGACTTGGCGTATTAAATCTAGAAGGTATCTGGACTAGGTATGAGGATGCTGATAAACAGTTATCAGAGATGGCAAAACTTTCTCAAGATAAAGCAATTAAGAAAATGCAAGAGATTTACGCAGCACCGATTCAACCAACTTTAATTAAAGAGCGATTAGCGCAAATCCGGGCAGCAGGCGTCACTGTTGCTGGCGCTCTATCACCACAGCGCACTGCTGAATTTCATAAAGCGGTTATAGATGCCGGCGTTGATATCTTTGTAATTCGCGGCACAACAGTTTCGGCCGAGCATGTATCAGATAAAACAGCACCTCTTAATTTAAAGAAGTTTATTTATGAGTTGGATGTGCCAGTAATTGTGGGTGGCTGTGCAACTGCGCAAGGCGCGCTGCATTTAATGAGATCTGGAGCTGCTGGTGTTTTAGTTGGCTTTGGTGGTGGATCAGCCCACACTACAAAAACTGTTTTAGGAATCTCAGTACCGATGGCCTCTGCTGTTGCCGAAGTTGCATCTGCCCGTCGTGATTACTTAGATGAATCTGGTGGACGTTATGTTCATGTAATTGCAGATGGTTCAGTTAGTACCAGCGGTGAGATTGCAAAAGCTATTGCATGTGGTGCGGATGCAGTAATGATGGGTTCACCTCTTGCCAAGGCTGATGAGGCACCTGGAAAAGGCTGGCATTGGGGATTAGAGGCACACCATGATGAACTGCCAAGAGGCAACCGAGTTCAAGTTGGCACCGTTGGCACACTTAATGAAGTTTTAACCGGCCCTTCACATACCTCTGATGGATCAATGAATCTATTTGGCGCACTTCGCCGTTCAATGGCTACCTGCGGTTATTCAGATCTAAAAGAGTTTCAACGTGTTGAGGTTGTAATCCAACCTTAGTTGGATTCTGTGAAATCACTTAAAGTTAGATAGTAAATGACATTAATCATCAATTTAATTTCAATATATCTAAATAGTTGATTAAACTTACAACATGAGAAAAATTACAAAAGTAAGTGCAGTTACTGCAACCTTTGTTATTTTTTCTGCCAGCTTTTCAACAATTGCATATGCTGCACCTTCAAAGTCAGCTTCAAAAATAATTTGTAAAAAAACAAGTGCAAAAGGGCACACGATAAAGAACATCACTCCACCTGAGGTAAAAGCTCCATTTAAAAATAGAACCTTTACTTTTAATACAAACTGCGGAGATATTGTGATTGAAGCAGATGGTGTAAAAGCTCCGGTAACAGTGATTGCTTTAGCAGCATTAGCTAATGGTGGTTTTTATAATCAAACAATTTGCCATCGCTTAACTACAAATAACATTTATGTTTTGCAATGTGGTGATCCAACTGGAACTGGTTCTGGCGGGCCAAACTTTAGTTACCGGGATGAAAACCTTCCGCAAGCAGTTGAGGCAAATTATCCAGCCGGGGTTGTAGCCATGGCTAACAGTGGTGCGAACACAAATGGCAGCCAATTCTTTATTGTTTACGAAGACACATCATTGCCACCGAGTTACACAATTTGGGGCAAGGTAACAAAAGGTTTAGATATTGTTCAAGCAATTGCTAAAGAAGGTGTCATAGATGGTAAAAGTGATGGACTTCCAAAGCGCGCTATTGCAATTGAAAAAGTAAAAGTTCGTTAATTTGTATTAACAATTTTAAATACCTCTGCCACAGAGCCTGCCGGCAGATTATTTGCTTGAGCATTTCGCTCACCCCACTCACGAACCATTTTCTCTAAATTTTCATTATGAGCAGTCTGGCTTACATGTGAGTGTAACGCCTTCATTTTTTTATCAAAGGTAGAGGTGATATCAATAAAGTGATCTGGATTTTGGGTAGACATAACCCAAACCTCTTTTACTCGCCAAGGTTGTAATCCCTCATCTTTTAACAAATCTTCAAATGCAAAAGCATTACGTGAATCTGGATAAACCGCTTGAATTGCCGCCTCACCAGCTGCCATGTGATCTGGGTGAGAAGCAAATAAGCGATCCCAATTTCGATCTGGAGATTGAATAAGCATTCGATCAGGTTTTGAAATTCGAATTTGTCGAACAATATCTTTGCGTAGCTCAATTGTCGGAACTAACCAACCATCTCGATAATTTAGAAAAGTAATATCGTTAACGCCAACTGCAAGGCCAGCCTCTCGTTGCTCGCGCTGGCGAATCGTTGGCATCTCATCCCGTGGCACAGTTGGATCTTCGCCACCTTGATCACCGTTAGTGCATATGCAGTATGAAACCTTTATTCCTTTTGCAGTCCAAAGTGCAATAGTGCCAGCTGCACCAAAATCACAATCATCTGGGTGAGCAGTTACAACTAATACTCGCTCTATTTGGCTATCTTCAATTGGTTCCATTGTGCCAAGATTACCGCAGCAATTACCTATGTCTTTACCCACCGATAGACTTACCAATATGTCCGCACTTACCGAAGGTTTAAATACTCAACAATTAGCCGCGGTTAAGCATGAAGGCGCACCATTATTAGTAGTTGCTGGAGCTGGCTCCGGCAAAACAAGAGTTTTAACAAGAAGAATTGCATATTTATTAGCTGAACGAAATGTTGCACCCTATGAGGTGTTAGCGATTACCTTCACAAATAAAGCTGCTGGTGAGATGAAGGAACGAGTCGCCCAGTTAGTTGGTGACCGCGCCAAAATGATGTGGGTATCAACATTTCATTCTGCATGTGTTCGAATTTTGCGGAAGGAAGCTTCCGTACTGGGCTATACAAACTCATTCACAATCTATGACCAAAGCGATTCCCTGAGGTTAATTACCTTGGTTATGCGAGATATGAATTTAGATGCGAAACGATATGCACCTCGTGCGGTTGCATCATTAATCTCACAAGCAAAAAATGAGTTGATGGGTCCAGCAGATTATATAAACCAAGCCAAAGATCAATTCCAAGAGATTGTCGCTCAAGTTTTTGCAATTTATCAAAAGCGGTTAACCGGTGCTAACTCAATGGATTTTGATGACTTAATTGCAAAAACAGTTGAGGTTCTGCAGAGACATCCAGAGGTCAAAGCTAAGTATCGCTCTCGCTTTAAACATATCTTGGTTGATGAGTATCAAGATACAAATCATGCTCAATATGTATTGATTAAGGAGTTAGTAGGAAGTGATCGAGATGGTTTTCCAGTAGCTGAACTTTGTGTAGTTGGAGATGCTGATCAATCAATTTATGCATTTAGGGGTGCAAATATCAGAAATATTTTGCAGTTTGAAGCAGATTATCCAAATGCTAAAACAATTTTATTAGAACAAAATTATCGCTCAACCCAAAATATTTTAAATGCAGCAAATGCGGTAATTTCAAACAATGATGGTCGAAAAGAAAAAAACTTATGGTCAGAATCTGGTGCTGGCGCAATGATTACCGGTCATGTTGCTGAAAGTGAACATGATGAAGCAGATTTTGTCGTCAGGGAGATTGGCCGGCTTAGGGATTTAGGTAATTCAAACCCTGGTGATACCGCTATCTTTTATCGAACCAACGCACAATCTCGAGTTTTTGAAGAAGTTTTCATGCGAGTTGGTATTCCGTACAAAGTTGTTGGCGGAGTTCGGTTTTATGAGCGCAAAGAGATTAAAGATTTCCTGGCTTATCTTCGAGTAATTGTTAATCCAAATGATGAGGTTTCCATGCGCAGAATTATTAATACCCCAAAGCGAGGTATTGGTGATCGCGCTCTTGATCAGCTTGACCTTTATGCACAAGCAAATAACATAACATTTTGGCAGGCATTAAGTGAGGTAGAAAAAAATAATGAGCTAGCTCAAAGATCATCAGCATCACTGATTGATTTTGTTAAATTGATTCAATCTCTGCAAACCTTAGTTGAAGCAAAAACTAGGCCATCTGTTATTGCCCAAGCCGTACTTGAGCAATCTGGATTATTAACTGAATTAACTGATAGTAAAGATCCACAAGATGAGGTTAGAGTTGAAAACTTAGAAGAATTAGTTGCGGTTGCAACAGAGTACGAAGAGAGTGAGGTTGACGAAGGAGAAGAAATTTCATTAGTTGGATTTTTAGAGGATGTATCACTGGTGGCAGATGCTGATCAAATACCAGATGGTGAAGATCATGGTGGGGTAGTAACAATGATGACTCTTCATACTGCAAAGGGACTTGAGTTTCCAACCGTTTTCTTAACCGGCATGGAGGAAGGAATATTTCCGCACTCAAGAACGCTGGGCGACCCAGAGGAGTTACAAGAAGAACGTCGCCTTGCCTACGTTGGCTTAACTAGAGCAAGAGAGAATTTATTTATAACTAGAGCTGAGTATCGCTCTTCCTGGGGAGCACCTAATTACAACGCAGCATCTAGATTTTTAAGTGAGATTCCAGATTCTGTAATTGAATGGAATCAAGCGCAAGAAAGAATGCCATCGATTAAAACTTCGATTAGGCGAACATTTGCTCCTGCCAAGGCAACTGGAAAAGTTAGTAGCACTATGCAACTAGAAGTAGGTGAACGAGTATCACATGACACCTTTGGATTAGGAACTGTGATTGCCGTTACTGGTGAAGGTGATCGAGCAGAGGCAACCATTAATTTTGGCTCATTTGGTGAGAAGCGACTGCTACTTCGCTATGCACCAGTTGAGAAATTATAAATTTATTCACTTTCTCATTACTATTACCACCTTACGTAGCAAAATTTGATCGGGGATAATTAGTGGATCTTTTTGAGTATCAAGCACGCGATCTATTTGAGTCCCATCAAATTCCAGTCTTAGCTGGCGCAGTTGCAACTACTCCAGAAGAAGCACATGCTGCTGCTGAAAAAATTGGTGGCAAGGTTGTTGTTAAAGCCCAAGTAAAAGTTGGTGGCAGAGGCAAAGCCGGTGGCGTGAAGTTGGCCGAAAATGCAGAGGATGCTAAAGAAAAAGCAAAAGCAATCTTAGGTATGGATATTAAGGGTCATATTGTTCATAAAGTAATGATTGCCCAAGCAGCACCTATTGAATCTGAATATTACTTAGCAATTTTGTTAGATCGAGCTAACCGAAACTTTTTAGTTATGGCATCAGTTGCTGGCGGTATGGAAATTGAAGAGGTTGCTCATAAAACTCCAGAAAAATTAGCAAGAGTTGGAATTGATCCAAACGTTGGAATTGATAAAGTGAAAGCTCTAGAAATTGCAAAAGGTGGAAAATTTCCAGTAGATGTTATGGATCAAGTTGCTGAAGTATTAATCAAATTATGGCAAGCATTTGTTAAAGAAGATGCAACCTTGATGGAGATTAATCCATTAGTTAAAACGATAGATGGAAAAGTATTGGCTCTAGACGGCAAGGTTACTTTGGATGATAACGCCGGGTTTCGGCATCCAGAACATGAGGTTTTAGTAGACCATGCGGCAACTAATCCATTAGAAAAATTAGCAAAAGAGAAGGACTTAAATTACGTAAAATTAGATGGTCAAGTAGGCATTATTGGTAATGGCGCAGGTTTAGTTATGAGCACACTAGATGTTGTTGCATATGCTGGCGAAAAATATGGAGTAAAACCTGCAAACTTTTTAGATATTGGTGGTGGAGCATCCGCTGAGGTAATGGCCAATGGATTATCAATTATTTTAGGTGACTCTGATGTTAGAAGCGTATTTGTAAATGTGTTTGGTGGAATTACCGCATGTGATGCAGTAGCAAATGGAATTGTGCAAGCCCTTGCCATGCTTGGGGATAAGGCAACTAAACCAATTGTGGTTCGTCTTGATGGTAACAATGTTGAACTGGGACGAAAGATATTAAATGAAGCAAATCATCCACTAATTCAGCAATTAGAAACTATGGATGGCGCCGCTGCTAAGGCAGCAGAGTTGGCGGCGATCTAATGGCAATTTTTGTAACTGAAAATACCAAGGTAATAGTGCAAGGTATGACCGGCTCTGAAGGTACTAAGCACACAAAGCGAATGCTTAAAGCTGGAACAAAGATTGTTGGTGGCGTGACCCCTGGTAAAGGTGGCCAAACTGTTGATATGGATGGCGTGTTAATTCCGGTTTTTAATTCAGTAAATGAAGCAATGGCTTCCACTGGCGCAAATGCTTCAGTAGTTTTTGTACCACCAAAGTTTGCAAAGGCAGCAGTTATAGATGCGATTGATGCTGCTATGCCATTAGTAGTAGTTATTACTGAAGGTATTCCAGTTCATGATGTGGCAGCTTTTTATGCCTACTCAGTCAGTAAAGGAAAGACCCAAATTCTTGGACCAAACTGTCCTGGAATTATCAGCCCAGGAAAAACAAATCTTGGAATTATTCCTGCTGATATTACTGGACCTGGAAAAATTGGTTTAGTTTCTAAATCTGGAACTTTAACTTATCAAATGATGTTTGAGCTTAGAGATTTTGGATTTACTACCGCGGTTGGAATTGGTGGCGACCCAATTATTGGTACTACTCATATTGATTGTCTGCGAGCTTTCCAAGATGATCCAGAAACAAAAGCAATTGTCATGATTGGTGAAATCGGTGGCGATGCTGAAGAGCGCGCTGCGCAATTTATTAAAGAGTATGTAACTAAACCCGTTGTTGGTTATGTTGCTGGATTTACCGCACCTGAGGGCAAAACTATGGGCCATGCAGGCGCAATTGTCTCAGGCTCTTCCGGTACTGCCGCTGCTAAGAAAGAAGCACTAGAGGCTGTCGGTGTTGCGGTTGGTAAAACACCAAGTGAAACCGCTAACTTGATGCGCAAGATATTGAATGGATAAATCGCAGATAGGAAAATAATGGTTGCGCGTACGTTATGGATAGCGCTGCAACAAGTAATTAGATCAATACTAATTTACCTTTTTCCACTTTCATTTATTGCATTATTTGCTTGGGCGACCGCTGGAAGTACTTATGGAACTACCTCAGATCCAATGCGCGCTGCAGTTTGGCTTTGGCTTGGCTCTCACTTAACTCCATTTCACATAACAAGCAATGAAATAACTGGGTATCTTTCTTATCTACCAATTGGCGCAGCAATATTTCCTATGCTTACCATGCGAGTTGGTTTTCGCAGGGTATTAGAAGTAGTAGGAAATAAAAAAATAAGCAGGGCGTATTTTATAATTTCCTACCTCCTAGTTTATTTACTTCTAGCTTTTGTTGCTTCAAATTCTCAAGTATCTGTTGATTGGCTTCGCGCAGTTCCTACTTTGTTAATTATTCTATTTATTGCAACAACTAATATAAATGCAGAGGTTCTTGTAAAGGCACCTTTTAATCTCTTCACAATTATGTTGGGAGTTGGTGGGCTATTATTTTCAATATCTTTACTACTTAATTTTTCGATCGCAAAAAACCTGACTATTGTGGTTCAGCCTGGCATATTAGGTGGATTACTTCTACTACTCCTTCAACTTCTATATTTACCAAATATTATGTTTACCTCTCTTAGCTATGCACTGGGTGCTGGATTTTCACTTGGAAGTGGCACTAACTTAACTCCATTCATATTTAATCTAAGAGAGATTCCTGCTATTCCAGTTCTAGCAGCACTTCCTAACGGTAAATTTCCATGGTTAATATTTTTAACCCTAATAGTTTCTATTTATGCTTGGATAAATATTTATTTAATTGATAAACAAAAAATTGATGCAAAAAGTAAAATGCAAATTACAATAAGATTTTTTATAATCTCAACTTTTACCCCAGTAATTTTTGCATTCATCTCATCAGGTTCACTACTTTCAGCAAATATGTCACCAGTAGGGGTTAATCCAATACGAATAGGTGCGGTATTTGCACTGCAAACTTTTGTTGTTTTTATTATTATGAAATATTTACCTAAATTGTTTAAGAAAAAGCAGGGCAAGGGTAGGCTGGCTATATGAGCGCAGTAATAATGAATGGCAAAGCCCTTGCTGAGCGGATAAAGGGTGAGATCGCTAATCAGGTTTTGAACATGAACAAAAAACCTGCACTTGGAACAATATTAGTTGGAAGTGATCCGGGTTCAATTGCATATGTAGATGGAAAACATCGCGATTGCGCCCAAGTTGGAATCAAATCAATAAAAATGAATCTGCCAGATACTGCAACAACAGCACAAGTATTATCAGCGGTCGAAGAGTTAAATAAAAATCCAGAGTGCACTGGATTTATTGTGCAGCTGCCACTACCAAAGACGGTTGACACCGAAAAAGTCTTACTTGCTATCGATCCCAATAAGGATGCAGATGGTTTAAATCCAATAAACCTTGGTAAATTTGCGTTAGGTACTGGCTCAATAATTCCATGTACGCCCAAGGCAATTATTGCTTTACTTAACGAGTACAAAGTTAAGTTACCCGGTGCAAATGTGTTAATTATTGGTCGCGGAACTACTGTTGGCCGGCCACTTTCAATTTTGTTATCTCAAAAACCAAGTAATGCAACAGTCACACTTGCTCACTCAGCAACATCAAATTTGCCTGAATTAATAAAGAGCGCAGATATTGTGGTGGCAGCTATTGGTTCTGCTCATTTTATAAAAGTGGGAATGATTAAAACTGGCGCAGTAGTTATTGATGTTGGAATTACTAGGTCCAATAATGGCTTACTTGGCGATGTTGATCCGCAAGTTGCACTCACCGCATCAGTATTTGCACCTATGCCAGGTGGTGTTGGACCAATGACCAGAGCGATGTTGTTGACTAATTTAATTGAGTTAGCAAAATGAAGGATAGTTTTACTTTAGATCAAATCCGTAGATTTTCTTTAGCTGTTGTAGTCATAGGTTTAATTGTTGCGATCAGTGGCGCGGTTCGTACTGGCTCAATTGTTATATCCCTTGGCGCAGCTAGTATTGCTTTGGCAAGGTACTCACAACTTAAAGTGAAGCGAAATATTGAATTAATCCTGCCAATTATGATCTGCATCATGCTATTTGCTTTGGCGCTCTCACTTCCTAACGCTAGGTAGGTAGCGGATTTAGGGCAAACGACTCTAATCAGTAATATTGGCCGTATCGCCTTGAGAGGATTAAATGAGCAGATCTGGAAAAGTAACTGTTGTCGGAGCAGGTTTCTATGGTTCAACTACCGCACTTAGGCTTGCTGAATATGACATTTTTGAAACAGTAGTTTTAACAGATATTGTCGAAGGAAAACCTGAAGGTATCGCCTTAGATATAAATCAGTCTAGATCAATTGAAAATTTTGAAACAAAAGTTATTGGTGCAACTACTACTGCAACCGGTGGTGGATATGAAAAAACTGCTAGCTCAGATGTAGTAGTTATTACTGCTGGCCTTCCACGCAAGCCTGGTATGAGTCGAATGGATTTAATTGGTGTAAATGCTGGAATCGTTCGCGGTGTTGCAGAAAATATTGCAAAGCATTCACCGAACGCAGTAATCATTGTGGTCTCTAATCCACTTGATGAAATGACTGCACTTGCTCAAATTGCAACTAAGTTTTCTTATAACAAAGTTATCGGACAAGCTGGCATGCTAGATACCGCTCGCTTTACTAACTTTGTTGCTGAAAAATGTGGAGTTCAAACCTCTGCCGTTAAAACTTTAACCCTTGGATCCCATGGTGAAACTATGGTGCCAGTTCCAAGCCGTTGCACTGTAAATGGAAAACCACTCTCTGAGGTTTTATCTGCCACTGAAATTGCAGAGTTAGTTGAGAGAACTAGAAATGGTGGCGCTGAGATTGTTGCTTTACTTAAGACTGGATCTGCTTACTACGCACCATCGGCAGCAGCAGCCCGAATGGCTAAGGCAGTAATTACCGATTCAAATGAGGTAATGCCAGTCTGTGCCTGGGTAGATGGTGAGTATGGAATTAACGGAGTTTATTTAGGAGTTGAAGCGCAGATTGGTAAGAATGGCATTAATAAAGTTATAGAAACAAATCTAACTGCAGAAGAGTTAGCCTCGCTAAAAGCTGCCTCTGAAGCGGTTCGAACTAAACAAGCCGATATTAAAGATCTCTAGGGGCGGAGTTAATTATGAATAAAATCAAAGTAGAGGGCACCGTTGTTGAATTAGATGGTGATGAGATGACCAGGATTATCTGGCAGTTCATCAAAGATTCTTTAATCCTTCCTTACTTAGATATAAATC
>JBAWYI010000012.1:0-20947 GCA_037143635.1 Actinomycetes bacterium | reverse complement strand
GTGTATTCAGAATCTGATTCATTTACATCAGGTGGCAATACCTTTATTCCCATTCGCCGGCATTCATTTAAATAGAGCGCGCTCTTATCTTTATCATCCCGGACGCTGGTTAAAAGTGCGGCCATGTACTCAGCTGGATAATTTGCTTTTAAATATGCGGTCCAGAAAGAGAGTAATCCGTAGCCAGCGCTGTGGGCTCTATTAAATGCATAATCGGAAAATGGAATAAGTGTTTGCCATAATTTTTCAATCGCATCAGCAGAAAAGCCATTCTCTTTCATTCCGGCTTCAAAGTGAACCTTCTCTTTATCAAGAATCTTCTTATCTTTCTTGCCCATCGCTTTACGCAGTAGATCTGCGCGACCAAGTGTGAATCCAGCAACCTTTCTAGCGATTGCTAAAACCTGCTCCTGATAAACAATTAAGCCATAAGTATCTTTCAAAATTTCACTCAGTGGTTTATCAAGTTCTTGATGAATACCAACTTGAGCTTTTCTACCATTCTTATAATCAGCATATTTATTATGTGAATCTTCACCCATTGGTCCGGGGCGATATAAAGCAATAACCGCAGCAATGTCCTCAAAACTGTCTGGTGCCATCGACCGTAGCAAAGATCTGATCGGTGCACTATCTAGCTGGAAAACTCCCAAAGTATCTCCGCGAGATAGTAAATCAAAAGTTTTTTGATCTTTAAGAGGCAATGTTTCAAGTACAACTTTTTTACCCAAATTCTTTTCAATATTTATTAGACAATCATCTAAAACTGAGAGGTTACGCAGCCCAAGAAAATCCATTTTAAGTAACCCGGTTGCCTCACACGCACCCATATCAAATTGGGTAATGATTGCCCCATCTGCCTCTCGGCGATGAATTGGGATTACTTCCAAAAGTGGCTCTTTACTTAATATAACTCCAGCAGCGTGTACACCCCATTGGCGCTTTAATCCTTCGATACCTAACGCAGTATCAACAATCTTCTTTGAATCTGGATCAGACTCATACAAATTTCTAAACTCACTTGCCTCACCATAACGATCATCATCCATATTAAAAATTCCGCCAAGTGAAATATCTTTACCCATTACTGAGGGTGGAAGTGATTTGGTCAAACGTTCACCTAGCGCGTATGGATAACCAAGAACTCTTGTTGAATCTTTAATTGCCTGTTTAGATTTAATAGTTCCGTAGGTAATAATCTGTGCAACTCGGTCATCGCCATACTTTGTAGTGGCATATTGGATCATCTCTGATCTTCTACGCTCATCAAAATCTAGATCAATATCTGGCATTGATATACGTTCTGGATTTAAGAATCTTTCAAACAATAAACCAAATTTGATGGGATCAAGGCCTGTAATTCCAAGTGAGTAAGAAACAAGAGAACCAGCTGCAGAGCCACGGCCAGGACCAACTCTGATTCCAACTTCCCGAGCATGTTTGCAAAGGTCAGCTACAACTAGGAAGTACCCAGGAAAACCCATCTTCATCATTACATCTAATTCAAAATCTAGTCTCTCTTGATATTCAACTGGAATTTGATTCCCCATTCGAGCAGCAAGGCCATCATTAGATAATTTCTTCAGCCAGGTATCTTCGGTTTCCCCTTGCGGAACTGTGAACCGCGGCAATAGGTTTTCACCTTCACGCATTGTAGTTTCACAACGTTGGGCGATTAGTAATGTGTTATTACAAGCCTCTGGAAAATCCTTAAATAGCTCTCGCATTTGTGCAGCACTCTTAAGATAAAACTCGGAGTTTTCAAATTTAAACCGCTTTGGATCTGCAATAGTTGAGCCAGATTGAATACATAGCAAAACTTCATGGGCACTTGCATCATCATGATGGGTATAGTGCAAATCATTAGTTGCTAGCAATGGCAGATTTAACTCTTTTCCTAGCTTTAACAAATCCGAAAATGATCGTTTCTCAATTTCAATCGAGTGATCCATAATTTCAAGATAGAAATTTTCAGGCCCAAAAATATCCTTCATCTCACTGGCTGCTTTAATCGCCTCTTTATAGTTTCCCATTCGTAACCTGGTTTGAATCTCACCACCAGCACATCCAGTTGTACCAATAATTCCCTTTGAGTACTTAGCAAGTAACTCTCGATCCATTCTTGGCTTGTAGTAAAAACCTTCAAGTGAGGCAAGGGAAGAAAGCTTGAATAGATTTGATAAACCCTGATTATTTTCAGCAAGCAATGTCATATGGGTATAGGCACCACCTCCAGATACATCATCCTCACCACCTTCTGCCCACTTAACCCTTCTTTTATCAAATCTTGATTCGGGTGCAACATATGCTTCAATGCCAATTATCGGTTTAACCCCAGCAGCTTTTGCAGTTTTATGAAACTCAAATGCACCAAATACATTTCCATGATCAGTCATGGCAATTGCTGGCATTTCCTGACGAGCAACCTCTGCAACTAACTCAGATATTTTTGCAGCACCATCTAACATCGAGTACTCGGTGTGTACATGAAGATGTACGAAATTCTCCGAGTTTTCTAGGTTATTAGTTGAATTAGGCATGGATGGTGAGATTACTACTGCTGTTAATTTCTAGCGGGAAATATCTGAAAGTAGGGCAAGTGAGCGTGTCAGATCCTCTGGATACTCAGCCGTAAATGAGATTCGCTCCCCGCTTCCGGGGTGGGTAAAGGCAAGTTGTTTTGCATGTAGCCATGGGCGAGAGATTTTAAGCCTTGCTGCTAACGCCGGATCCGAACCGTAAGTTAGATCACCAACCAATGGATGGTGAAGTGCAGAGAAGTGCACTCGAATTTGATGCGTTCTGCCAGTTTCAAGTTCAATCTCAAGCAATGTGACAGCTGGGAAAACTTCTAAAGTCTTATAGTGAGTAATACTTGGTTTTCCATTTGCTACAACAGCAAAACGATAATCCTCTCTTGGATGACGATCTATAGGTGCATCAATAGTTCCAACCGTTGGATCCATATGGCCTTGCACAAGTGCGTGATAGACCTTTGAAACTGTTCGATCACGAAACTGATCTTTCAAACTTGAATATGCAACTTCATTTTTAGCAACGACCATTAAGCCAGATGTTCCAACATCCAACCGGTGCACAACGCCCTGTCGCTCAGCAGCTCCAGAGGTAGCAAGCTGATAACCAGCCGCAAAAATTGCTCCAACTACTGTTGCGCCCTGCCAACCTGGACTTGGATGAGCGGCAATTCCAACCGGTTTATCTATCACAATTAAAAACTCATCATCATAAACAACTTTTAATCCGTCAACCGGTGTAGCAGTTAATTTTGCCTCACCTTTTGCTGCCGGCATCAATATTTCAAGTTGATCACCACTTAAAACTCGGTCAGATTTACCAACAAATTTTCCATCTTTTGATATCTCATTAGATTCAATTAACCCAACAATCACATTACGAGATAAACCAAGCAGTCTTGATAAGGCAGCATCAACCCGCTCCTGATTTAGTCCTTCTGGGATTATTAGGTTTCTAACCTCACGCTCACTCACTTTTTACCCTCACTCTTACTAAATTCAATATTCTTCCAGTTCAAAATTGTAATAAGTATTGCCCCGCAAACAACTGAGGAGTCTGCGATATTAAATATCGGCCAATGCGGGATTTGAATCCAATCAACTACCTCACCTTGCAAGCCGCCAGGTGACCTGAATATTCGATCGGTCAAATTACCAAAAATTCCACCTAGCACAAGGCCAAGTGCAATTGCCCAGGGTGTAGAACTAACTTTACGACCAAAGTAAAAAATAGCAGCAGCAATAATTATTGAGAAACTAGAAAGAAATATTGTTCCACTGGAGGCAAGACTAAATGCAGCTCCAGAGTTAAATGCCAGCCGGAATTGTAGAATTGATCCAATTATATTTTTTGGTTCATCCGTAAGATATTGAATTGCTAGTAATTTAGTTAAATAATCAAAGGCAAAAACTATTAAAGCGGTGGCCGCTAACCATTTTCGCTGAATTAAGTTCAGCGTCGTTCCTCTTTTTGTTTGCAAACCATACATAGAGTAGCGCGAGGGAAAACTTGTAGTCTTGCCTTTCCAACAAAGTTTCCACACTCTTCACACTTTCCATATGTTTTATTTGCAATTCGCTCAAGTGCTCGTTCGGTTTGTTGAACCATATCTCGAGCGTTATATACCAGTGACATTTCATGCTCTCGTTCAAATGTTTTTGCTCCAGCATCGGCTTGATCATCACCGGCGCCAACACCTGCAGCTTCAACTAGATCTTCCATCTCGGCTTCTGCCAACTCAAGTTCTTTACGTAATCTCACTAAATCTTTAGATAGCTCAGTTTTCATAGTTTTTAATTCGGTTGCATTCCAAGCAATCTCACTTGCCTGCACAACTAGAGGTGCTGGTGCACTTTTAATTGGCTTTAATGCTGCCGCTTTCTTTGACTTTAATACCGGCTTTGGCGGTGGCAACATAACTAATCTACGCTCTTCAACTACTGGCAGGGCATTTGCATTAGGGATAGTTGAAGTGACAGAAATTGTGGTTGAAGAACCTGAGGTAGATGTCTGAAGCTTTGCTGGAAAAGGTTTTCCAGGAGCCTTTTTAATTGCAGATTTCTTAGCTAGTTTAGGTTTAACAATATTTGGTGAACGCTTCGCAATTTTTTTAACAGCAGCCTTTTTTGGTGGGCTCTTTTTAGCAGCCTTTTTCGCAGCAACTTTTACCGGTTTTTTAGCCGATGTTTTTGCACTCTTTTTTGATGATTTCTTAAATAACTTCTTGATAGCCACATTACCCCCTGAGGGGGGAAAGGTTATGGCTTGGCTCAAGTAAT
Source organism: Actinomycetes bacterium (assembly GCA_037143635.1). GTDB lineage: Bacteria > Actinomycetota > Actinomycetes > Nanopelagicales > Nanopelagicaceae > Nanopelagicus. Next base: position 16,133 of record JBAWYI010000012.1, on the reverse strand, counting down.
TACCAACCGCCACCCCCGTGCTCAATGATGAGTTCATTAAAGGGCAACTGTGCGCGTTAGAATGTAGGGTGAATATGAAATCTGGCCGCGGAATTAATACCTTACCTGCGCAAATCGATCTTCCACAGATGGAAGCTGGAATTTTAGATTTTTGGTCGCAAAATCAAATATTTGAGAAATCTGTTGCTAATCGTAACGGTGCTCCTAGATGGAGTTTTTATGAAGGCCCACCTACTGCAAATGGAAAACCTGGCACACATCACATTGAAGCACGAGTTTTTAAAGATTTATTTCCGCGCTTTCAAACAATGAAAGGTAAGCAAGTAATTCGCAAAGCTGGTTGGGATTGTCATGGTTTGCCTGTTGAAATTGCAGTAGAAAAAGAGTTGGGCTTTACCGGTAAAGCAGATATTGAAAAATTTGGTGTTGCCGCTTTTAATGAAAAATGTAAAGAATCAGTCCAGCGGCATGTTGATGAATTTACCGACATGACTAAACGAATGGGATTTTGGGTTGATTTTGATGATGCCTACTGGACTATGTCCCCGGCATATATTGAAAGTGTTTGGTGGTCACTACAACAAATATGGAAAAAAGGATTACTAGTCCAAGATCATCGAGTCGCGCCATACTGTCCAAGATGTGGCACTGGCTTATCTGACCATGAGCTTGCGCAAGGTTATGAAACTATTAAAGATCCATCAGTATTTGTGCGCTTTCCTGCCACCTCTGGCAAGTTAGCTGAGTTAAAAGCAAGTTTATTAGTTTGGACCACAACTCCATGGACATTAGTTGCTAATACTGCGGTTGCAGTAAATCCAAAGGTTGAGTACCAAGTAGTTGAAATAACAACTGATGATAAGAGTGAAAGATTAGTAGTTGCAACAGATTTGGCTTCAGTACTTGGTGAGGATCGCAAGGTAATTGCAACTTTTAAGGGAACTGAACTTGAACACACTAAATACAGCCGGCCATTTGATTTTGTTGAGATTAATGATGCTCATTACGTAGTCCTTGCCGATTATGTAACTGTGGAAGATGGCACAGGTTTAGTCCATCAATCCCCGGCTTTTGGCGCAGATGATCTTGAGGTGTGCAGAAAATATAACCTGCCAGTGGTAAATCCAGTAAACCCTGATGGTCATTTCCAAAAAGAGGTTCCGCTAGTTGGTGGTGTATTTTTCAAAGAAGCAGATAAGGCGCTGATAAAAGATCTTAAATCTCGAGGTTTAATGTTTAAGAGTTTGCAATTTGAGCACTCCTACCCACATTGCTGGAGATGTCATACCGCTTTGATGTATTACGCCCAACCATCTTGGTACATAAAAACCACTGCGATAAAGAAGGAATTGCTTAGAGAAAATTCCAACACAGATTGGCATCCAGAGACGATTAAAACTGGTCGATTTGGTGATTGGTTAAATAACAATATTGATTGGGCGGTTTCACGTAATCGCTATTGGGGCACACCACTTCCAATTTGGAGATGTGAAAATAAACATGAAGTTTGTGTTGGCTCCCTATCTGAGTTAGGCAAACTCTCCGGAACGCAATTAAGTAACTTAGATCCACACCGCCCCTTTGTAGATGATGTGAAATTTAAATGCGCAGAATGTTCAGCCACTATGGAGCGTATTCCTGAGGTTATTGATTGTTGGTATGACTCTGGTGCGATGCCATTTGCGCAATGGGGATACCCACATAAGCCAGGTTCTGAAGCAGAGTTTAAAGCAGCGTATCCAGCAGACTTTATCTGTGAAGCAATTGATCAAACTCGAGGTTGGTTTTATACCTTGATGACGATTGGAACTTTAGTATTTGATAAATCTTCCTATAAGACTGTTTTATGCCTAGGTCATATATTAGATAAAGACGGCAGAAAGATGAGTAAGCATCTTGGCAATGTTCTAGAGCCAATGCCACTTATGAATCAACATGGCGCTGATGCAGTTCGTTGGTACATGTTAGCTGCCGGCTCCCCTTGGAGTGCCCGTCGAGTAGGACATGATGCAATTACTGATGTAGTAAGAAAAACTCTTCTAACTTATTGGAACACAATCTCATTCTTCACCCTCTATGCAAATGCTGCTGATTTTAAAGTTACTTCTTTACCAACAGATTTAACATTGATGGATCGATGGATTCTTTCTGAGCTAAATAAACTCACTCAAGGAGTAGATAACGCTTTAGAAAACTTTGACTCACAAGCGGCAGGTACTCAACTTGCAGCCTTTATTGATGATCTTTCAAATTGGTATGTTCGTAGATCCCGTCGTCGTTTCTGGGATGGTGATCCAGTTGCATTAAATACACTTTATTTCTGCCTAAAAAATCTAACCCTACTTCTTGCACCTATGGTGCCATTTATATCTGAACATGTTTGGCAAACACTTATCAAGGTGGCTGAATCAGATCAAATTGAATCTGTGCATCTTGCAAAATTTCCAGTATCTAATAAAGCAGTAATCGATGAAAAGTTATCGACTTCAGTTGCCTTATCTCGTCGCTTAGTTGAGTTAGGAAGATCTGCCCGAGCTGAATCTGGCGTAAAAATCCGTCAGCCCCTATCTCGCGCATTAGTTTCAGCACCTGGTTGGGAGCAGATTTCAGATGAGATTAAAACTCACATCGCAGAGGAGTTAAACATATTAAAACTAGATGGAATCCATGTTGCCGGAAGTGACCTAGTTGATATCTCTGTTAAAGCTAACTTTCGAACACTTGGCACAAAATTTGGCGCAGATGTTCAGGTGATTGCAAAGCAGATTGCATCGGTTGATCCAGCTGCAATGGTTAAGGCGCTTCGAATTAGTAATACCTACAAGTTAAAGGTCAATCTGGCTGGAAAAGATAAGGAAATTGAAATCGATATTGATGATTTGGTAATTACTGAGACACCAAGAAGTGGGTGGTCGGTTGCCTCTCATTCAGGTGAGAGTCTGGCGCTAGATCTTGAACTAACGCCAGAGTTAATTCGAGCCGGGCAAATCCGAGAGGTCATTAGAGCAATTCAGGAAGAGCGAAAAAATATCGGCTTAGATGTTAGTGATCGCATCACTGTTAACTGGAATGCACCAACAGAGCTTGCGACTGCAATTTCATCTGCTATTACAGAGATAAGCGCAGAGGTTTTAGCTACAAACATGGTGCAAATTAATTCAGAAAGCTCGTCTGATAATGAACTATCTCTTTGGCTTAAACTAATTAAGAATTAGAGAATAATAACTAAGCGCATTAAAAGCTGTACTACAAAAAAGACCACAATAAAAGATAGATCTAACGAGACCGCACCTAATCTAAGCGGCGGCACAAATTGCCTTACAAACCTAAGCGGTCGATCTGTAATTGAGTAAATCAACTCAGCAAGGGCTAACACAACTCCACGAGGACGCCAATTTGGTGAGAAGATTCTTATGTAATCTAAAATCAATCTGCCAATTAAAGCTAATAAAAATAAATTTAAGGCCCAGTAAATTATGCCGACAATTGCGCCCATTTATTAAAGGGCTAAATCAGCTCTGATTAAAAAAACTTGCTTGTGCAGCAGAATTTTTATCTTCAACACTAACTGAAACGTTAGGAGGTGTAAGTAAGAAAACCTTTGGTGTTACTCGCTCAATACTTCCATGGTGACCAAAAACTAGGCCAGATGCAAAATCAACTAACCGTTTGCGCTCTGACTCTTCCATGTCACTTAAATTCATAATTACTGGTTTACCTTCACGGTAGTGCTCACCAATTAATCGGGCTTCACTATACGTCCTTGGAGTTAATGAAATAATGTGATCCATAACTTTATTTGATTCAGCGTGAGGGAAAATTTCAACATTAGATTTAGCTGCTGGCTTTGCAGTTGCTCGCACCAATCTAGGGGCACGTTCAGTTAATTGATTTGTGCCGTGGTCTAACTCTTCCTCGTCCATTAATCCGAGGTACCCAGCAACCCGCTTAAATGCACTAGCCATGGGTCAAATCTATGGGGTCAACTATCGATTACCGAGGATTGAACTGCCAATTCGCAGATGTGTCGCACCATAGGAAATTGCCATTTCATAATCACCACTCATGCCCGCAGATAGGTATTTAGCATCTTTGAACACCGCCGTAAAACCCGCTTGTATTTCCTTCAATTTCAAAAATGCTTCCTTAGCTGGAATATCTAGCGGGGCAACTGCCATTAAACCTTGCAGGGAAATTCCAGGTAATTTTGTTATTTCGGCAGCTAATTCAATTAGATTTTTTGGGTCTACCCCGCCTCGCGATTCTGGAGGCTGATCAAGGGATACTTGTATAAAAATTGGTTTAGGTTTTTCGGTATTTTGTTCAGAAATAATCTGCGCATATTTGAGTTTATCTACTGAGTGAATACACCCAGCCCAGGTAGTAATAGATTTTAATTTATTACTTTGAATTCCACCTTGAAAACTCCAATTAATATCAGCAGGAAGCTGACCTACCTTTTCAATCGCCTCTTGGTCACGGTTTTCACCAAACTCTCTTATTCCTAGTGAGTATAAAATCTCTAAGTCAGATATTGGAAAGGTTTTTGTCACAACAATTAATGTGATGTCACCTTTATCCCGGCCTGCCTTTAATGCAGCGGATGCAATCTTGCCTTTAACATCATTTAAATTTGCTGCGATCTCTTCAGAACGGCTCATAAGCTAATTACCCCAACCTGCCTACCGGTTAGATCCCCACTACGGTATGAAAAATAATCTCTATTTTCTTTTGTGCAAAGGCCAAGATTAGTAAACGTAATTTCTGGTAATTGAGCTTTTAATCCAGCAAATAGATTTAAATAATTCACTTTGCCGCCAGTTGTTGGGTGATCTCTAACAATCTCTTCATACATCTGAGCATCAACTTCATAGCAATTACCGCAAATATGGGGTCCAACTACAGCTGTTATTGGTGAGGATCCAAACTTTTTCATAGCCACCACCGCATTCACCGCAACTTTGTTTAATAAACCTTTACGCCCAACATGAACGGCAGCTACAGCATGATCTGAATACATTAGAACGGGCAGGCAATCAGCAATTCTGACTGCTAGGGCAATTTCTTTATTGTTTGTAACCATTCCATCTGCTTCTGGGATAGATGAATGATCGGTTACGACTGCTACCTGATTACTGTGGCTCTGTTTCATAAACAGAGTACCTTTTCCAATTAACTGATCTAACTTTGCTTTTGCTGTCCTATCAAGTGGATCTGCAAGTGAATCAAAATAACGAGATGTGAAAAGTAGCCGAGCCACGGTAATTACTACCGCATGAAATCAGGTATATCGATCTCATCTTCTGCGACTAGTTCCTCAAATGTGATTCGCTTGCGTGGGCGCTCGGCACCCTCCATATTTAAATCAAGTGCAACCGAGATTGGATCATTTGCTGGAATTGGATCAGCTTCCCCACTCATGGTTGCGGCATTAATTACTGGCATCAAAACTCGCTTAGGTTGTCCCCCATCGAAGCCGGCAGCAATAACGGTCACTCTTACCTCATCACCTAATGCATCATCAATTACTGTTCCATAAATAATATTTGCATCTGGATGAGCTGATTTTGCAACTAACTCTGCCGCCTCTGAAATCTCAAATAAACCAAGATCAGATCCACCAGCAATAGAAAGTAATACGCCATGGGCACCATCAATTGATGCTTCAAGAAGTGGGCTTGAGATCGCAAGTTCGGCAGCACGCACAGATCTTGCCTCTCCTCTTGCTGAACCAATTCCCATTAATGCAGAACCGGCACCAGCCATCACACTTTTAACATCGGCAAAATCTAAATTGATTAAGCCAGGCGTAGTAATTAAATCTGTAATTCCCTGAACTCCAGAGAGTAATACTTGATCAGCAGTTCTAAATGCCTCAAGTGCACTAATGGAACGATCAGAGATTGCCAGCAATCGATCATTTGGAATAACAATTAAGGTGTCAACTTCAGTTCTTAAATTTTCAATTCCTTCATCTGCTTGTGCTGTTCTGCGCTTTCCTTCAAATGTAAATGGCTTAGTAACAACACCAACTGTTAATGCGCCAAGATCTTTTGCAACCTTTGCAACTATTGGTGCACCACCTGTTCCCGTACCGCCACCTTCACCGGCAGTAACAAAAACCATATCTGCGCCACGCAAAACTTCTTCAATTTCATCAATGTGATCAAGGGCTGCTTGACGACCAATCTCTGGTGCAGCACCTGCACCTAATCCTCTTGTTAACTTTCTACCAATATCTAATTTCACATCTGCATCTGACATTAACAAAGCTTGTGCATCGGTATTGATCGCAATAAATTCAACGCCTTTTAAACCGACATCAATCATTCGGTTAACAGCGTTTACTCCGCCGCCGCCGATACCAACTACTTTGATAACAGCTAAATAATTTTGCGGTGTTGCCACTTTGCGCCTCTTCCCTAGCCCTAAATCTCAAGTTGAGAGTTAAAGTTATGCTTTTCCGATTACGTAAAAGTAGGCATTAGAAGCAACTCAATCAAACACCGACACGATATTTAATGAAGTAAATATTTTAATTATTTTCTTTCAAAATCAATTTTTTAAAGCCCTAATTTGCTGGTTTGAATATTGAAATTAACTGACTATTGGAGCACTTGGCTGGGATAGATCCACCTTCTTTATCCCTTGATTTTCAGGCAGTTTTAATAAAGCTATCAAAACCGAGCACTTTTGTTTAACCTCTTCAGCACTACCCCAATTTATCTGCACTGAGATTTTGTTTATCTGTGTTTTCATTTGGATATACCCCGATTTACTCACCGAAATTGACTCAAGATCGGTGATTAAGTAATTCAGATCAACTGGGATTTGCTCCAGTAATAGTGCAACAGAGGTGAGTTCTTCCTTACTGCCACCTTGCAAGGTCACTTGTGGCAAGGAATTTTGTATTAGAAGTTGAGTATCGGAGATTGGTGTAAATACCGTGCCGGTATTATCAAAATTTACATTTGATCCTTGAGCCGTAATTGCCTTAGCAACCGCGACTCGTTCAACTACCTCAATACTTATCTTCTTACTAAACCAGTTTCGAGAGACGCTTCCTTGACTAATCCAGTTCAAATTGGAAATAGTGTGCTTGATTGCTCGGGTATCTACTCGGGCAAGTTTTGACCCAACTACTGGCGCAATTCCATCATTAGTTAACTTATTAATAATTACTTGGGCAGATTTAGTTCCCTCAATACTGACCTCACTTACAGTTAAAAATGATGACCAACCTAGTATGTAGGCGGCGAGCGAAACTAGAGTAATAACTGAAACAGTTGTAAGTAAACGTCTAAATCTTTTACTAATTTTAAGAACCATCGTTAAGCAAAGCGGCTAGCAAGCGCTTGTAAAATCGGATCCCCAAGTGAACTTACATCCCCTGCCCCTAATGTAAGAATTAAATCTCCACTATTAGCCATACCTACTACATCTGATACCACCTGCAACATGGAAGGTTCAAATTTAACTTGTTCAGAGTTCATTTGCCGAGCGATTAAAAGAGAGGAAACTCCTGAAATTGGTTTTTCACTTGCGGCATAGACTTCAAGTAAATAAGTAAAGTCAGCGAGCTCAAGTGAGCTTGCGAATTGGTTGGCAAAGGCAGCAGTTCTTGAGTATCTATGTGGCTGAAAAATTACAATGACACGGCCAGTACCAGCTAAATTTCGTGCTGCTTTTAAAGTAACTGTTATTTCAGTTGGGTGATGCCCATAATCATCAATTACCTTAACTCCGCCTACTTCACCCTTTAATTCAAACCTGCGCCGGGTGCCAGTAAAGGCTTTTAAGCCAGACAATAACTTCTCTTCCGAGCCCCCCATGGCAGTTGCGGCAGCGAAAGCCGCAAGTGCATTTAACAAATTATGTTCACCAACCACTGCCAGGTTTAACTCTCCTACTTTTCGACCAGTCACAGTGATTATGGCTCGGGATGAATTTGGGGCTAGATTAATTTGATCTATTCGAAAATCATTATTACTACCTTTGCCGTAAAGGTAAACCTTTAAATCACTTCGCTTTATTCGGGCAAGCAAAGTTTTAACGCCTGAATCATCGCCACATGCAACAAGAAAACCGCCTTCTTTTATCGAAGAAATAAAATCTTCAAATACGGCAAAAACTGCCTCTTCATCTGCAAAATGATCAACATGGTCTAGCTCAACATTTGTGATAATTGCACCGGTTGGCTTATAAGCTAAAAATGATCCATCTGATTCATCGGCCTCTGCTACAAATATAGAGCCACTGCCACTGTGAGCATTTATGCCAGCAGTATTTATAGTTCCGCCAATAGCAAAGGATGGATCAAGGCCAGCCGACTGCAGAGCAACAGTTAACATCGCAGTTGTTGTGGTCTTCCCATGTGTACCTGCAACAGCTACTGAGGTTGATTCAGACATAAGCCAGGCTAATGCCACCGCACGGGCTGCAATTGGCAAACCTTTTTTATTGGCCTCAACCAGCTCTGGATTACTTTCAGTAATTGCGGATGAGACGATGACTAACTGAGCATCTTCAAGATTCCCTGCAGAATGGCCTACATAGATTTTTGCACCCAATGCTTTCAATGCTGTCAGCATTGCTGAGTCACTTTTATCAGAGCCAGATACTGAAAATCCCTTTGCCAACATAATTCGAGCAATACCGCTCATACCGGCACCACCAACGCCAATGAAATGAATCTTTAGTTTTGCTAGATCTGATAATTTATAATTTAATTCAGATGTCATTTGCTGCCATCAATAACTTTAATTATCTCAGATCCAATTACCTCACTCGCAGAAAACTGAGCTGCTGGAGTTGCCTGAAAATTCTTAGCCTTGCGCCAAATCTCATCCCAATTACTAATTAACCAATCTGCATTAAATTTATTGTCATCTACAACCTCTGCAGCTCCGGATGCTTGTAAATCTGAAGCATTTACCGCCTGCTCGCCATTACCGACTGGCAATGGAATTAAAATAGCAAATTTTCCAACTGCTGCTAACTCAGCACAAGTCAAAGCACCACTTCTGGCAATAACTAAATCAACTGCGCGATATGCAGATGACATATCCTCAATATATGGAAGTGGTAAATAATTCTCAGTTGATGTTGGAAGTGGATTATTACGGCCGACCGAGTGGACCACCTGGACTCCTCTGTCAGTAAATGCAGATAAAGATTGGAGAATGGCTTCATTGATATGCCTTGATCCTTGCGAGCCACCAAAAACTAATATGGTTGGTTTATCTTGCGATAATTTCCACTTTTCAATCTGTAATCTTTTTTTAGCATTTGACTCTTCTTTAGAAAGACTAGCTGCGGCAATAATCTCTGCCCGAATTGGCATGCCACTTAATTTTGCGCCTCGCCAACGTCCAATCTTCTGGCCTGCTCGACTAAATGCAATGAAAATTTGGGAAGCAAATGGTGCTCCTAACCGGTTTGCCCAACCTGGAACAGCATTTGCCTCATGAATAAATATTGGCTTACGAAGGATTGCTGCTGCTAAGTAAATTGGTGGACATGCATATCCCCCAAATCCAATTACAAGATCAACCTCTTTACATATTTTAATTGCCTGCCAGGTTGCAAAGACCATTTTTAATGGCCAAATAAAGGTTTCAGGTGTTAACTGCCGAGGCATTAAAACTTTTGGAATATGGATTAAATCAAAACCTGCAATGGGTACTAGTTGGTTTTCTAACCCATTTTTTGTTCCGACAAACAAATACTCCCAATTAGGTTTTTCATTTCGCAGCCAACTTGCTACTGCTAGGGCAGGTTCAACATGGCCAGCAGTTCCACCGCCAGCAAATAATATTTTGGGAGTCATCGGCTCAATTTTCTCATTCGACTTGCCTTAATTCCCTCAGAAATCTCTGGTGTTCTCCGAGCAACACCTAGTACAAAGCCAACTGCGATCAGATTAGCCAACAACGAGGAGCCACCATAAGAGATAAATGGCAATGTCACACCAATAACCGGAATTACAGAGGTTACTGATCCAATATTTATAACAACTTGCGCAATCAACCAACAAGCGATTCCGGCTGTTGCATACCTTGAGAAATCATCCTTTGTTTTAATAGCTACTCTTAAGATTGAATAAATTAATGCTGCATAAAGTGCAAGCACCAACAAGGTTCCGAGTAGTCCAAGCTCTTCACCAATAACAGAGAATATAAAATCGGTATGGGCTTCAGCTAAATTTGCCCACTTTTGTTTACTTGCTCCTAATCCACTTCCCCATAAACCACCGCTTGCTAAACCCATAATGCTGTGTGCTGGCTGCCAGCCAGAGAATTTGTAGTATCGCTCATCAAAAGGATTAAATAAAGCTGCGAATCTACTCATTCGATAATCACTACTTAAAATGAATCCACCACCCACAATTGCTCCTAAGGTAAGGAGAGCGAGAAAATTTTTAATTGGAGCACCTGATATAAATAAAATTCCACCGAAAATTATTAATATCAAAAGAGCAGTACCAAGATCGCGCTCTAATAAAATCAATAATTCAATAACTACTAGCCCGGGTGCAATTAACAAAATTAGGTTCTTAGTTCCTGGTATTTGACCCAAAGTGCGTAATCTGAGCGCACACCATAAAATTAATCCAAGCTTTGCAAACTCCGATGGCTGTAATGTAAAGCCTGCAATTTCAATCCAGTTTCGATTTCCATTTATGTTTTTTCCTAAAAATGGCACAAACGGAAGTAATAAAATAACTATTGAAATACTTAGGGCATACCTTGCGATTTGTGGCCAAATTAACCCTTTAACCCTAAATGCCCAAAAAGCAGCAGATGTACCCAGAATTAAGAAGAAGAATTGTTTAATAAATATCGAGTAGGTATTACCACTTTCCTGCAATGAGGTGACAGTTGATGAGGATAAAACCATCGTTAAACCAAGCGCACATAAAAATGCAGTGCTCCAAATAATCAAAAAGTAAGGTAACTCAGGCCTAGCAAGAATTCGAGAATACCTTCGTAATTTTAAATTATTACTCATTTCAGGCCTGCGCTTTCACTGCTTGCGCAAACAATTGACCGCGCTCTACATATGAATCAAATTGATCCATTGAGGCACAAGCTGGTGCCAGCAAAACCGTATCACCAGGCTTTGCTAATTTAATCGCATGCTTTACAACATCATTCATTAGTTGCTTTGAATCAGTAACTTGATCTACTCTAATAATTTCAATTTCAGGTGAGAATTTTGCAAAGGCATCTGCAATTAGTTCGCGATCTTGGCCAATTAGAATCACAGATTTAATTCTTTTAACACATCTTGAGACTAGCTCATCCATACTGGCCCCTTTTGCTAGTCCACCAGCAATCCAGATAACTTGAAAATAAGATAGCAATGAAGCCGCAGCAGCATGCGGATTAGTTGCCTTCGAGTCGTCAATCCAGTTTATTTCATTCTTACTCAGTACTAATTCCATTCGATGATGGTCAGGTGAGAAGTTACGCAGCCCAAGTTTGATAGCTTCATATTTGATGCCAATAGAGAGTACTAAAGCTGATGCTGCCAGCGCATTTAAAACATTATGAGGTGCGGTTGGAGTTATATCGACTAACTCAGCGATTTCATTTGCTTGGGATGGTGTTGGAGAAAAAGTACGATCAATCAATAGATTTTCAACCAAACCTAGTTCATTTGGATTAGGAGTATCGAGTGAAAACCAGATAACAGTTTCTTTGCCTACTCGCTTCACTAGTTCCGGATCAGATTTATTAATGAATGCCTTATCTGCTTGCTTCAATAACTTAAGTTTTGCCGCAGCATAATCCTCAAAACTTCCGTGCCAATCAATATGGTCTTCAGCAATATTTAAAATAGCGACAGATTGGTATTTAGGTAATTCACTCCACTGAATTTGAAATGAAGAAAGCTCAATTGCAAGATATTCAAATGGTTTATCAGCGCATACAGAAGCAATTACTGTTTGGCCAACGTTGCCACATGCAACCCCATTGACCTTTGCAGCCTTAAAAATAGATTCAACCATCTTTATTGTGGTCGTCTTACCATTTGTGCCAGTAAGTGCAATCCATTTTTGGTTTGGAGCTAAAACTTGCTTTACCTGCCAAGCAAAATCGATTTCACCAATTACCTCAGTACCTGCCTTTTTAAGATTTAATATGGCTGGATGATCCATTTTCCAACCCGGTGAGACAATCGCTAAATCAATGTCATTTGGCAATTCACTTAGTACATCACTTTTTCCAGTTACTTTTTCATCAAATATCTTCGATAATGCGCCAAACTTAAGAAGTGCTTCATGAACTGCCCTGCCGGTAACGCCAGCACCGATTACCAGACAATTTTTTCCAGATAGTTCGGTGACAAAACTCATTTTAGGAGACAACCCATTGGGCATAGAAGAGACCTAAGCCCGCTGCTACTCCAAGGCTTGCAATAATCCAGAATCTAATAACAATTGTTACTTCACCCCAACCTAGCAATTCAAAGTGATGTTGAAGTGGTGCCATTTTAAATACCCGTTTACCACCAGAAATTTTAAAGTAAACAACTTGAATAATTACTGATGATGTTATTAGAACAAAAATAAATCCAAGTACAACAAGTAGAAGTTGTGTTCTAAGCGTAATTGCTAATCCAGCAAGTGCTCCACCGAGTGCTAGCGAACCAACGTCTCCCATAAATATTTTTGCTGGAGAAGCATTCCACCAAAGAAATCCGCCACATGCGCCAGCTAAGGCAGCGGCTAATACTGCAAGGTCAAGTGGATCTCTTACTGCATAACACTTAAGTCCAGGTGCAACAGCGCAACTTTGTCCAAACTCCCATACACCAATCAAAATAAATGATGTAAAGACCATGACTGCTGCTCCAGTTGCTAGTCCATCTAATCCATCAGTTAAATTCACGCCATTACTTGTGCCCAGAACCATCAGAATGACCCAAATTATTACTGCAACAAGTGCTAATTTTATTGAAGTGTCTCGCACCATCGAAAGATTGGTAGAGATAGGTGTCAACCCAGCGCTATCTGGAAACTTCAAACCAGCAAATGCAAACCCACCAGCTACAAATGCTTGTCCAACCAATTTCTGTTTGGCATTTAACCCCAGAGATTTTTGACGTGAAACCTTAAGCCAATCGTCGATAAAACCAACAAAACCTAATCCGATAATTAATCCAATGACTAATAGCGCAGAAGTTGTTGGTGTAACAGAGGTGACTAGGTGGCTAATAAAGTATCCAGTGATTGACGCAGTAATTAAAACAATTCCACCCATTGTTGGTGTTCCGCGCTTTACCTGATGAGTAGTTGGTCCATCATCTCTTATTATTTGGCCGTAACTCTTCTTAGTTAAAAACCGAATTAGAGCTGGCGTAGCAAAAAATGCAAAAATAGCAGATACAGCACCCGAAACTAATATTCCCTTCACGCTGCTCCCCCACTCCATTTATTTCTGAGTAAATTAGCTAAATCTTCAAATTTCTCTGATCTAGATGCTTTGAGCAAAACCACATCACCGGCAGAAAAGTTATTGACTAACTCTAAAACAGTATCTGCATTTGCACAGTTATGTATGAGCAAATGTTTCTCAGAATTCTCACTATCTTCACATTTATACAGCCCGGTCGACACGGTAACTAGATGATCGACCCCAATCTCCTGGCAATATTTCACAACCTCTTGATGGCCGGCTTGTTCTGCATCCCCAAGCTCATGCATCTTCCCAAGTACCGCCCATGATGCGCCACCACTTTCCTGGCTTAGCAACACTAATGTTTTAATTGCTGCCTTCATGCTCTCTGGATTGGCGTTGTAGTAATCATTAATTATCTTTAATCCATCTAACTCTTCAACCTGCATTCGCCACTTACTACCCAAAGTTGAAGTAATTAACCCAGTAGCAATTTGCTCATTACTTATGCCAAGTGCAACCGCAGCTGCTGCAGCACCTAGTGCATTAGGAATTTGGTGCTCTCCTAGTAACTGTAAGGAGACTGGATTCCTACCACTTGGTGTTACTAAGTCAAAGTGTGCATATCCACCATGCATTTCAATATCAGCAGCTCTTACCGTTTGACCATCGCCGAAAATAATCTTTTTTAACGGAAGGTTATCTGCCATCTTTGGTGTGAATTTATCGTAACTTCCCAATACTGCAACTGCATTTGCTGGCAGACCAGAGATTAACTCTGCCTTAGTTTTTGCTAGTGCCTCAACTGAACCAAACTCGCCAAGATGCGCCCGACCGACAACTAAAACAACGCCAACATCCGGGGCAGCAACTTTTGTTAATTTGGCTATATCTCCAACATGCCTTGCGCCCATTTCAACAATGCAATATTTACTTTGTTCATTGCAACGAAGAATTGTAAGAGGAACGCCAATATCGGTATTAAAATTTTCTTCAGTTGCCACGGTATTTCCGGCTATTTGTAATATAGAGTTTAAAAACTCTTTTGTAGTAGTTTTGCCTTGCGAACCAGTTATCCCAACTAACTTCATCCCAGTTAACTTGCTTCTCACATAAGCGGTAAGGGTTAAAAGTGCTTGGCCAACATCTTCAACCTGGATAGATGGTGCATCTACTGGCTTAGAAACTAACGCAAAGGTTGCGCCAGATTTAATTGCTGAATTAACGAAGTCATGGCCATCAACATGATCGCCCTTAAAGGCAGCAAAGAATGTTCCCTTAATTGCTTTATTTGAATTAATTACAGGAATTTCATTTAATATTGTTTCTTCTGATAGTAAATGAAGTTTTCCAGATACAACCTTTGCAAACTCATCGGCTGATATTTTTATCATTATTTAATCACCTGCTTGATTGAATTTGCTAGCTCAATTCGATCATCAAATGGTGTTATAACACCGCTAATCTCTTGCCCACTTTCATGCCCTTTGCCCATAAGTAATATGCAATCTCCGGGTTTTGCACTTTTCGCTGCGAAATTAATTGCATCTTTTCGATCAGTTAAAACAAACCCTTTTTCTGCCATCTTTATGCCATCTGTCATATCTTTAAGAATTGCTTCAGCTTTCTCACTGCGCGGGTTATCACTGGTAAAAATTGCTATATCACTTCCATTAAACAACGCCTGGCCCATAGGTAAACGTTTGCTTTTATCTCTATCGCCGCCGCAACCTAAAATACCAATTACTCGCCCAGAGGTAAACGAGCGAACACTCTTCAAAACTCTGCTTACCGCATCCGGAGTATGGGCATAATCAACCACAGCTGCAAATGATTGACCGGCTGAGATTATTTCTAGTCTGCCTGGCACACTTTTTAACTTACTAATTGAATTAGTGATTTGAGCATTTGTTAAGCCACAAATACTTACACAAGCGATCGCCAATAAAAGATTATCTAAGTTGTGTTCACCAATTAAAGGGAAAATTCCACTTATAATCTGGCCACTCTTGTCAGATATCTCAACTTTATACCCATCACTTAGAGGTTCAATTTTGCTGAAATACCAATCAGCGCTCTTATCACTTCGAGAGACTGTCTTATTGGTCAAGTTACTCGTGTTATAAAGCTTTTGCCCGTACTGGTCATCAATATTTATTACGGCATTTTGTGCATACTCTGAGGTAAAAAGTTTTGCTTTTGCATTGAAATATTCATCCATACTCTTGTGGTAATCCAAATGATCTTGAGTTAGATTACTAAATGCCACTACCTTGTACTTGGCACTATTAACTCGAGCTTGATCAATTGCGATGCTACTTACCTCCATGGCTAGGTGAGTACTACCTCGCTCGACCATCACTGCTGCAAGAGCTTGCAATTCATCCGCCTCAGGCGTAGTTCGAACTCCAGCAATCTTTTCTTTACCAATTTCAACACCAAGTGTTCCAATTAATCCAGATTTAATATCGTTGAGTTCCCATAATTGTTTAACTAAATTACTGGTGGTTGTTTTCCCATTGGTACCGGTTATTCCTACAGCTACTAAATTGCTAAAAGGCTTGTTGAACACCCAAGATGAAATAGTGCCAACTAAGTTTCTTGGCGATGGATCGACAAAGGACGGGATTGAACAATCAATTTTTCTATCACTTAAAACGGCAACTGCGCCGTTAGAAATTGCTTGGTCTAAGAAATTAATACCATGCGTTTTTGCTCCTGGTAATGCTA
>JBAWYI010000011.1:0-21046 GCA_037143635.1 Actinomycetes bacterium | reverse complement strand
ATGGTTAAACCAGCAGCCTCACGGGCTTGCTGTAGTGATGATTTTTCTGCCATCGATTTAACCTGTCCTGCTCGGGGAGGTCTAAGGGTAGAACCGAAGGAGGGTTTTATGCAATAAATTCTGAGACCCAATTGGGGGACTTTGCGTCTAAGAATCGCAGTTTTTAGATTTCACCCGTTTTGTCACCCCGAAGATGAACTACTGATTACCCCGAAGTGATTCCAAGACATCTGGCATTTGCTCAGCGTTAATCAAAACTGCCCGAGCTTTAGATCCTTCGGTTGGACCAACAATGCCGCGATTTTCCATTAAATCCATAAGCCGACCAGCTTTTGCAAAACCAATTCGTAATTTACGTTGCAACATTGAAGTAGAGCCAAATTGAGTAGAAACTACTAATTGAATTGCTTCAAGTAGTAGGTCTAGATCATCACCAACATCATCTGTCACAACTTTTGAGTTTATTGGCGCATTTAAATCAATTCTATAAACAGGCTGCAGTTGGCCCTTAACATGATTAACAACTGCTTCAATCTCACGCTCTGAAACATAAGCGCCTTGAATTCGAACTGCCTTGCTTGCTCCCATAGGCAAGAACAATCCATCTCCTTGGCCAACTAATTTTTCTGCCCCTGGAGTATCTAGAATAACTCTTGAGTCAGCAAGACTACTAGTAGCAAAAGATAACCTTGATGGCACATTCGCTTTGATTAAACCGGTAACAATATCAACGCTCGGCCTTTGAGTTGCAAGCACTAAGTGAATACCAGCTGCTCTTGCTAATTGAGTAATTCGAACAATCGATTCTTCAACCTCACGAGCTGCCACCATCATTAAATCTGCTAACTCATCAACTATTACGAGTAAATATGGGTACGGCTCTAACGTTCGATCACTACCAGTCGGAGGATTTACCTTTCCAGCCTTTACTGCTTTATTAAAATCATCAATATGCCTAAACCCAAAGACTGAAAGATCGTCATAACGCATTTCCATTTCACGTACTACCCAAGCTAAAACATCTGCCGCCTTTTTAGGGTTAGTGATAATTGGCGCAATTAAATGGGGTACGCCTTCATAATTAGTTAACTCCACACGTTTTGGATCAATCATTACTAAACGAACTTCATCTGGGGTTGCTCTCATTAAAATTGAAACAACCAATGAGTTGATCATTGAGGATTTACCAGCACCAGTTGCGCCAGCAACAAGTAGGTGTGGCATCTTTGCTAAATTTGCACACAAGAATGAGCCTTCAACATCTTTACCTAATGCAATTAACATCGGATGAGGATCGCTTGAAGAAACAGAGGATCTAAGCACATCTCCTAACGCCACAATCTCTCGATCTGAGTTTGGAATCTCAATTCCTACCGCAGATTTACCGGGAATTGGCGAGAGAATTCTGATCTCACCACTTGCAACCGCGTATGCAATATTTTTAGAAAGCGCTGAAATAGCCTCTACTTTTACACCATTTCCTAATTCCACTTCATACCTGGTAACAGTTGGTCCACGCATAAACCCAGTAACCTGTGCGTCAACATCAAATTGTTCAAATACTTGTTTAAGTGCTGCTACAACAGTTTCATTTACCTTTGATTTACCTTTTGCCGCAGGTCCTGTTCTTAATAAATCTGCAGGAGGCAATTCATACTTTGAATCTGAGGTTAGAAGTAGTTGCTGAGGTCTAGTGTGTTCACTCTTGCTCGGTCTAGTAACTGTTGGAACTGCTTGAGTCACTTCTTCAAAATCCTCTAACTCGACTTCATAATCTAATTGTTGTGGTTCAAACTCTTGAACAAGATCCTTAACTAATGGGCTTTCAAATGGTGGGCTCTCACTAACCTCAAAATCCTCATCAACTAATCTTTCAGCTCGGCGCGCTCTGGCATTACTTATACCAGCCCCACCCATTTTGAATAAATTACCAATTTTTCCTATTACTTTTGAAAATGAGGTTTTAGTAATAACCAAAAGACCAAAGATAAAAAATATAATCAAGATTGGAATTGCCAAAATCTCTGTTACTAAAGCTATCAGCCCGGTTGAGGTTGCATAACCTACCCAACCACCACCTTGTCGAATCGCAGTTGCCCCAGTTCCAGATGAGCCATTTACAACATGCATTAAAGCAGTAGAACTTATTAGCAAAAGTAATGTACCAATAGTTATTCGACCAATTTCATTTGACTCATCTGGTGTTTTAAATAAACGAAATGCAAAGTAAACAAAAATTATTGGTACAAGATATGCAAGCCTTCCTACCGAACCAAATAAAAATGAATATACCGATCTACCTAAGACATTATCTAAATTAAACCAAGTACCGGCTGCAGCTATTAATGCCAAGATAAATACAAAGAAACCTATTCCATCTCTTTGATGGGCAGGATCTAACTCTTTCGATGATTTAAAAATGAACCGAGTGATATTGCCAAGAATTTTTGCAATAAAACGCCAAAGCCAGGCGATGGCTCTTAAAATTGGGGCAAACACAAATGCACTTTTTGTGTTTTTTTTCTTCTTAGCCATAAGAAGACAAGCCTAAAGAATAAGTTAAATACTAGGCCTAATCGGCACGCACTTTACTGAAAAAGTTAACTTAAATTGTTTTCTTAAACCTCAATTACTAGCGGAATGATCATCGGCTTACGACGATGCTCCTCCCCAACCCAGCTGCCAATTGTTCGGCGAACAACTTGAGAAAGTTGATGTGTGCCATTAAATCCACCTGCAACTGCCTTACTCAACGCCTTTTCAATATCTCCTTTTACATCATCAAATAAAGTTTTATCTTCAGTAAAGCCTCTGGCATGAATATCAGGGCCAGCAACAATTTTTCCGCTTTGCGAATCAATTACAACCACAACGGAAATAAATCCTTCATCACCTAGAATTCTTCGATCTTTAAGAGAACTTTCAGTTATCTCACCAACACTTTGCCCATCTACATAAACATAACCACATGGGACTGAACCAGATATATCAGCATGACCATTTGCCACATCAATAGTAATTCCATTTTCAGCAATAACAACGTTGTGTTCAGATAATCCAGATTTCATTGCGAGTTCAGCATTTGCTCTCATATGTCGCCACTCACCATGAACTGGTAGAACATTTTTTGGCTTTACTACTTCATAGCAATGTAATAACTCTCCAGCAGAGGCATGACCAGATACATGCACCATTGCATTTCCTTTATGAACTACATGTGCACCAAATCTGGTTAACTCATTAATTACTCTGTATACCGATTTCTCATTACCTGGAATCAATGATGATGCAAGTACTACCGTGTCACCTTTACCTACCTGGATCTCATGATCACCATTTGCAATTCGAGATAACGCAGCCAATGGCTCGCCTTGAGAACCAGTGCAAACTAATACAATCTTGTCTCCAAAACTATCAATATCTTTATAATCAACTACTAATCCAGTTGGAACTTTTAAATAACCTAAATCTTCTGCTAACTTCATATTTCTAACCATAGATCTGCCAACGTATGCAACTTTACGATTAGCCTCTTGTGCAGCATTTAATACCTGCTGAATTCGGTGAACATGGGAAGCAAATGATGTAACAACTACTCGGCGTGGAGTCCTAGCAATCGCCTCTTTAAGAGCTGGATAAATATCCTTCTCAGCCACAGTAAGTCCAGGCACATCAGCATTAGTTGAATCAACTAAAAATAGATCCACACCCTCTTTACCCAACCTAGCAAAGGTCTCTAGATCGGTAACTTTTCCATCAAGTGGCATCTTGTCCATTTTAAAATCACCAGTGTGTAAAACAACTCCAGCATCAGTTTTAATTGCAACCGCAAGTGAATCCGGAATTGAGTGATTAACAGTTACAAACTCAAGAGTAAATGGACCAACTTTTTCTATTTGTCCAGCTTTAACCTGTGTCATTGGAGCAGTAATTCTGCGCTCCTTTAATTTTGGTGTTACAAATGCCAGTGTTAATTGAGAGCCAATAATGCGAATATCACTTCGCTCTCTAAGTAGATATGGAACTGCTCCAATGTGATCTTCATGGCCATGAGTTAAAAAGATAGCCTCAATATCATTCATACGATCTTTAAGATAAGAAAAATCTGGCAGAATTAGATCAATTCCGGGTTGATCATCACCAGGAAATAAAACTCCGCAATCAACAATTAATAATCTTCCCTCATATTCAAATACGGTCATATTTCGACCGATCTCACCTAAGCCACCTAAGGCAACAATGCGAAGTGTTTTTTTAGCTAACTTTGACGGATATGGCAGACCAGGATGGGGATGATTCATTAATTTACTTTAATTTTACGCCACCAGCTTGTAGATCAACTTTTAACTGCGCAATTTGCGCATCAGTTGCATCAACAAGTGGCAATCTCGTAAACCCGCCCGGAAGACCCATTAAATTTAAAGCTGCTTTAGTAAGAATCGCACCTTGCGTGCGGAATGTTCCAGTAAATACTGGAAGTAGTTTCTGGTGAATCTCTAGAGCTTTATTTGAATTTCCAGAAAACCAGGCATCTAACATTGCTTTCAACTCTAAACCAACTGTGTGGCCACAAACTGAGACAAAACCGACCGCACCAACTGAAAGTAGTGGCAGATTCAAAATATCATCACCAGAATAAACTGGAATTGATGACCTTTTTATCACCCAAGATGTTGCTGCTGGATTTCCTTTAGCATCTTTTAACGCTGCAATATTCTTATGCTCTGCTAATTTAACAATCGTATCTGACTCAATTTCGACTCCAGTTCTTCCTGGAATGTCATACATCATCACTGGAAGATCTGTTGCATCAGCCATTGCCCGAAAATGCGCTTCAATTCCAGCTTGTGGTGGTTTGTTGTAATAAGGAGTAACAACTAACAAACCATCAGCTCCCGCTTTAGCAGCTTGTTGCGCCTGCTCTACCGAGTGAGAGGTTTCATTATTTCCAGCTCCAGCAATAATTTTTATCTTATCGCCAACAACTTTTCGTACGACCTTTATTATCTGATCTTTTTCATCATCAGAGGTAGTTGGTGCCTCACCGGTTGTGCCATTAACTGCAATTCCATCATGGCCGGTTGCGACAAGGTGTGCGGCAATTTTTTCAACTCCGGCCCAATCAATCTCCCCGCTTTTTGTAAAGGGAGTAACCATCGCAGTAATTAATCTGCCAAATGGTGGAGTGATTTGCATGGCTTAAGGCTACCGCTTATTTACGGCGCTATGCGGCCAGATTTTTGGAATGCTCCGTAGGTAATCGGCATAAGTTTGGCGAACTCAGCTTCCATTTTCTCCGCCACCATCTCAATCTCCCGTTGTGGGTATGAAGGGAAATGAGAACCATCACGTGAAGTTCGAAGGGAAAGAAAATTCATTAATGCCCGAGCATTCATAGTTACATACATTGATGAATACAAAGTTACTGGCAATACCGCTCTAGCAACCTCTCTAGCAACACCAGCATCTAACATCTTCTGATAATTTTCATATGCCAAGACGCAGGTTTCTTTGATTGATTTAACGGTAATCTCATACTGTTCTGGTGTGCCATCAACAAATGTATAGGAGCCTGCTTTTCCAATCTGCACTAACTTTCGTTCTTTGCTAGGAATGTAGAAAACTGGTTTTAACTCCCGATACCTACCACTCTCTTCATTGTATGAAGCAATTCGATGTCGCATAAACTCTCTGAAAACAAAAATTGGAGCAGAGATAAAGAAAGTCATTGAGGTGTGTTCAAAAGGTGAACCGTGGCGCTCTCTTGCTAAGTAATTAATAAGTCCTTCAGATTTAGAGGCATCACCTCCAACATCTTCAAGTGATTTATCACCTGTAGTTGAAACCCGAGCTGCCCAAATTACATCTGCATCGCTTGCGCTAGATTTAACTAACTCAACCGACATATCCTCTCGAAAAATGATCTCATCGCTCATGGTTGCGACCCTATCTTTGGTAATTGATGATTGGCTGGATTAAAGTGTCGGCGTGTCAATAAATCCACGGTCAAACCCTGTAGATCGCACCGCCCTTAGCGTTGCTTTCACTGTTGGGCTTTATGGCGCCGCCTTTGGTGCCGCTGGTGTGACGGCAGGCTTTTCAATTCTTCAAACCTGTTTACTTTCATTGCTTCTATTCTCTGGTGCATCACAATTTGCCGTTGTTGGAATTATGGGAGCTGGTGGCGCAGCTATCAGTGCAATTGCCACTGCAACCTTGCTTGGATTTCGTAACGCACTTTATGGACTTCAGATGGCACCGATTTTAAAGGTTAAAGGATTTAAGAGAATTCTCTCTGCCCAAATAACAATCGATGAGTCAACTGCAGTTTCAACTTTGCAGGAAAATGATGCAGATAGAAAACGTGGTTTTTATATCACCGGTATTGGCGTTTATGTATTTTGGAACCTTTTTACTTTTCTAGGCGCACTAGGAGCAAGTGCAATCGGTAATCCATCGGTTTGGGGATTAGATGCAGCAGTTCCGGCCGCATTTTGTGGCCTAGTTTGGCCACGACTTAAGAATAAAACTCAATTTATAGTTTCAGCAGCTGCAATCTCATGGGCATTAGTACTTACACCACTAACACCCGCAGGTGTACCGATTATTACAACAGTGCTTCTAGCCGTGATATTTGGGTGGAAAAAATGACCCAAATCTGGATTGCCGTTATCGGTGCAAGTGTTACTGCATTTTTAAATAAATATATTGGTCATAGCGTTCCAGAAAAATGGCTGGATAGGCCAAGATTTAAACGAATTAATACTCTTGTTCCAATTGTTCTACTTAGTGCTCTAGTTGGAGTACAAACATTTGCCCATAAAAAAGAGTTAGTAATAGATCAACGGTTAGCTGGAGTCGGCGTAGCACTTATTGCTTTAAAGTTTAAAGCACCATTTCCAGTGGTAGTTATATCAGCAGCCATAACTTCAGCGGCAATTTATAACTGGTTTTAAAGAACTTTTAAAGACTCTAATTTCTCTTTAAGGGCTGCATCTGAAGGTTCAGTTAAGTGCGTTCCATCTGAGAAAATAATTACTGGAATTGAGCGTTGACCACCATTGATTTCAATTACTTTGTCGCTTGCAGTTACATCGGCCTCAACATCAATGTAGTTGTACTTAACATTGTTTGCATCTAAAAACTTTTTAGAACGGCGACAATCTCCACACCATTCAGCCCCATACATTGTTATATCGCTCATTTCATTCCCTCCATATAATTTTCAAGGCCAATTGTTAGCCCTGGATGTGTTGCAACATTTCTAACACCAATTAATACTCCTGGCATAAATCCAGCTCTATTAATCGAATCATGCCTAATGCTTAATGTTTCACCGGCATCACCAAAAATAACCTCTTGGTGAGCAACATAACCATGAGAGCGAATGGAGTGAATTGGAACATCGCCAACCTTTGCTCCTCTAGCCCCTGGAATAATTGTTTTACTGGCGTCCGGCATTGCACCTTTTTTACTTTGCTTTCTAGCATCGGTAATTAGTTCAGCAGTTCTAATTGCAGTTCCAGATGGTGCATCAACTTTATTCGCATGATGAAGTTCGATTATTTCAACACTTTCAAAGTATTGGGCAGCCTTTTGAGAAAACTGCATCATAAGAACTGCACCAAGTCCAAAATTTGGAGCGATTAGCGCACCAACCTTAGGGTTTTTTGAGAGTAAATTCTTTAGATCAGAAAGCTTCTTATCATCAAATCCAGTAGTACCAACTACAACATGAATACCATTATTTATAGCAAACTCAAGATTTTTCATAACTGAATCCGGGTGAGTGAAATCAACAACAACCTCTGTTCCAGTTTTAACTAGCTGATCTAATGAATCACCAAGATCTAAAGCTGCGCTAAGTGTTAAATCGTTTGCACTCTCAATAGCTGCAACTGTTTCCGCGCCCATTCTTCCTTTGGCACCAAGAACTGCAACCTTCATGAGATTAACCTTTCAAATTTACTACTTGACCTAAATGGTCCCACTACCGCAAGGGTAGGAGATGTTGGCAGGATTTGGCGGGCAATTTCCTTAATTTGCTCTGGTGTTACATCAGAAATCTCGCGCAAAATTTCATCAAAGCTTAATACTTGGCCATAAACCAACTCACTTTTACCAATTCTGGTCATTCTAGATCCGGTGTCCTCTTGGCTTAATACCAGTGACCCAGAAACAGCCCCTTTTGCTCTTTTAATCTCCTCTGTTGTTAACCCATTCTCGGCAACATCATTTAATATTGATTGAATAATTTTTATAGATTCCTCTGCCTTATCTGGCTTGCAACCAACATAAAAAGATAAAACACCGCTGCCGGCAAATTGTTGACCATATGCATAGGTTGAATAGGCAAGTCCACGCTTTTCTCTAATCTCTTGAAATAATCTAGAAGACATTCCGCCGCCTAAAGCAGAAGCTAAAATACTCATTGCAAATCTGCGTTTATCATCCCTGGCAACACCTGGTACGCCATAAACAATATGTGCCTGCTCAGTCTTACGATCTAACAGTGTTACTTCACCTTTTCCAGGAACTTTTATAGCAGCGGATTTTCTTACGTTAAAATCTGTTTTAGGTTGGTCTAGAAAATCATCCTTAGAAAGTGCATCCTCAACCATTTGAACTACTTTTTTATGCTTAATATTTCCAGCAACTGCCACTACTAAATCTTCTGGCTTGTATCTATTTTGATAGTAATTAAAGACCGTACTTCTGCTCATGCCTTTAATTGATTCGACTGTTCCTAAAATTGGCCTGCCAAGCGGTGTATCACCGTAATACTTCTCTAAAAACAGATCATGGATAAGATCACTTGGATCATCATCTCTCATTGCAATCTCTTCAAGAACAACTTTGCGCTCAGCATCAACATCATCTGGCTTAACTATCGATGAAGTAATCAAATCACTTATTACATCAACTGCAAGTGGCAGATCTTTATCAATTACGCGCGCATAGAAGCAGGTGTACTCCTTGGAGGTAAATGCATTTGTTTCACCACCGACTGCTTCAATAGCGGATGAAATTTCAAGAGATGAGCGTTTTTTTGTTCCTTTAAATAATAAATGCTCTAGAAAATGTGAAGCTCCCGCGGTTGAAACTGATTCATCGCGGGAGCCAACATTGACCCAAATACCAAAAGCTGCAGAGCGAACAGATCTTTCCTCTTCAGTGACTATTCGCAAGCCACTAGGTAAGACCGTTCTTGCCAAATTACTCGCTCTTTGCTTCTTCTGGAAGATTTGCTGGAACTAATGAGTATTTACCCTTTGGATCAATCTCATTAATTACAACTTCAATCTTCTCTCCAACCTTCATAACCTCTTCAAGGTTTTCAATGCGCTTTCCGCCATGCATCTTGCGAATTTGCGAGATGTGTAGCAAGCCATCTTTACCTGGAGCTAGGTTTACGAAAGCACCAAATGTTGCAAGCTTTACAACAGAACCATTGAACTTATCGCCAACAGAAAGCTGTACTGGATTTGCGATCGCATTAATTTGCGCCTTCGCAGCTTCAGCAGCTGAACCTTCAGTTGCGCCGATATAAATAGTTCCATCATCTTCAATGGTGATATCTGCGCCTGTCTCATCTTGAATCTGATTAATCATCTTGCCCTTAGGCCCGATAACTGCACCGATCATGTCAACAGGTACCTTGATTGAAATAATGCGAGGAGCCAGCAGTGACATCTCATCTGGAGATGAAATTGCTTGATTCATAACATCAAGAATGGCAAGACGAGCTTCCTTTGCTTGCAGCAATGCTGCTGAAAGAACGGACGCTGGAATACCATCAAGCTTTGTATCTAATTGAAGTGCGGTAACAAACTCTTTTGTACCAGCAACTTTAAAGTCCATATCTCCGAATGCATCTTCTGCACCCAAGATATCGGTAAGTGCTACATACTCAGTTTTACCATCAACATCATCAGAGATAAGCCCCATTGCAATACCAGCAACAGCTGCCTTAAGTGGCACACCTGCATTTAGTAATGACATTGTTGATGCACAAACAGATCCCATAGATGTTGATCCATTTGAACCTAAGGCTTCTGAAACCTGACGAATTGCATAAGGAAACTCTTCGCGGGTTGGTAGAACTGGAAGTAACGCACGCTCTGCGAGCGCACCATGTCCAATTTCACGACGCTTAGGAGAACCAACTCGACCAGTCTCACCAACAGAGTAAGGCGGGAAGTTGTAGTTATGCATATAACGCTTGTGATCTTCTGGTGAAAGAGTGTCTAGCTGTTGCTCCATCTTAAGCATATTTAAAGTTGTAACACCCAGAATCTGAGTCTCACCTCTTTCAAATATTGCCGAACCATGAACGCGAGGAATTACCTCAACCTCAGCAGTAAGGGCACGAATATCACGAAGACCTCGGCCATCAATACGGATCTTGTCGCGTAATACGCGTTGACGTACTAATTTCTTAGTAACTGAGCGAAGTGAAGCTGAGATTTCTTTAACTCGTTCTGGAAAATCAACTGTGATCTTCTCAGTAACAGCCTTATTAATCTCATTAAGCTTTGTTTCACGCTCTTGCTTACCGGCAATTGTTAACGCCTTTGCTAGATCATCCTTTGCAGCCTTTTCAACAACTGCATAAATATCATCTTGGTAATCAAGGAATACTGGGAACTCACCAGTTGGCTTTGCAGCTAACTTGGCTAGTGCCATCTGTGCTTCACAAAGTATGCGAATAAATGGCTTAGATGCCTCTAATCCTTGGCCAACAATCTCTTCGGTTGGCACAGTTGCGCCACCCTTAATTAGATCAATGGTCTTAGTTGTGGCCTCTGCTTCAACCATCATGATGGCAACATCACCATCTGAAATTCGACCGGCAACTACCATGTCAAAGACAGCTTTTTCTAAATCAGAGTGATTTGGGAAAGCAACCCATTGACCTTCGATAAGTGCAACACGTACACCACCGATTGGGCCAGAGAATGGCAAGCCAGCTAATTGAGTTGACATTGATGCTGCGTTGATCGCAATTACGTCATACATATGATCTGGATTTAAAGCCATCACAGTTACAACGATTTGAATCTCATTACGTAAGCCTTTAATAAAGGATGGACGTAGTGGACGATCAATTAAGCGACAGGTAAGAATTGCATCCTCGGAAGGACGACCTTCTCTGCGAAAAAATGATCCAGGAATTTTGCCAGCGGCATACATCCGCTCTTCCACATCTACAGTTAGTGGGAAGAAATCAAATTGATCCTTAGGATTTTTTGATGCAGTAGTTGCAGATAGCAACATGCTGTCATCATCTAAATAAACAACAGCGGTTCCTGCTGCTTGCCGAGCTAATCGCCCAGTTTCAAAGCGGATCTCCCGCTTTCCGAATTTACCGTTGTCTATTTTTGCAACGGCTGATTGCACATCTTGACCCTCCATGGGTCATCTCCATTTCTCAACACTTTATATAAAGAGAATGGATCTTCGATCGAAGTTCACGGAAAATCATTTTCCGGAAACCACTACCGAGGACCAAATCTCCTTTAGATAAAGTTTTTGCTGATTTTTAATTAACGGCGAAGATCGAGCTTTTCGATAATCGCTCTATAGCGCTCAATATCTGTCTTGGCGAGGTACTGCAAAATCCGACGACGCTTACCGACCATCAATAACAAACCACGACGGTTGTGATGATCCTTTTTATTTGTCTGCAAATGTTGTGTTATCTCATCAATACGCTTTGAAAGAAGTGCTACCTGTGCTTCTGGGCTGCCTGTGTCAGTTGCAGATGAGCCGTACTTGGTAATGATTTCCTTTTTAACCTCTGGCGTTAATGCCATGTGTATTGCTCCTTCTGTCTGTCACGAGGGCCTCGGTGTTATTCACGAAGGCGCACCTTCTCGCTTTAGTGGCGCAAGATTACCAGCGCACTAGGTGATACTTAAAATCGAGCGGAAATTGAGCGTTATTTACTAGTTAATTCCCTGGCCTGATCACAATCTTTTTTCATCTGTTCAAGTAGTGGTGCTAATCCATCAAATTTTAAAGTGTCACGCAATCTATATCCGAATTCAATTTTCCCTTCTTGATCATATAAATCCAATCCAACTTGATCTAAAGCATAAGCTTCAACCTGTCTACCTCTAACACCGGGAAATGTTGGATTAGTTCCAATTGAAATTGCAGCTGCCCATCTATTTTCCCCAACACTTAACCAACCAGCATAAACACCATCTGCTGGAATTGTGGCAAGTGGGGTCAAACCAATGTTTGCAGTTGGATAACCAATCTCACGCCCGCGTTTTTCACCATGGATAACTGGGCCCTTTAAATAAAAATTACGGGTTAATAACTCATTCGCTCGCTCAATCTGCCCATCAATAATTAAATTTCTAATTCTAGAAGAGGAAATGGTTGATCCACGGTCTTCCTGTAATTTAACTATTGAAACTCCAAAGCCATACTTAGGGCCCACCTCAGTTAGATACTTTGGTGTTCCTTGAGCTTTGTAGCCAAAATTAAAGTTTTCACCAATTACTACATGCTCGGCCGAAAATCTGCCAATTAATATATCTTCTATAAATTGATCTGGTGTGAGTTGGGAAAAATCCTTATTGAAGTTAACTACATCAACTGCGCTTGCCCCTACTTTTTTAAGTAATTCAATTCGATCTTTAATATTTACTAACTGGGTTGGGGTGCGCTCTGGTGCAAAAACTGATGTTGGATGCGGATCAAAGGTCATAACTGTTACATCACCTTGATGTTTTGCAGTTGCAATAATTTGTTGATGGCCAGCATGAACCCCATCAAAAATACCAATCGCAACAACCTTCTTCATCTGCTTATTCTTTCACACTCATCTATTGCCCAGATCCAGCAACAAGGATCGGAGCGGCAACAACAAGATTGCCTTGTAATTTATTTTCTAGCAGCGCTACAAAGTTACCTTGATTATCAAGGGCAGCAAAAACTCCTTCTTTTGAATTTTGCTCAATTACCCGACCAAACCTAATCTCACTACTTTGAGCTAGATCAAGATTTCTAGTTGGAAATAACTTCTCAATTACTTCACCAACTGGAATTAAATCTGCATCCTTAACTTGCTTGCACTGCTCTATTGAAAAAGGTGAAACTAAACTTCTTCTAAGTGTGATTAAATGGCCACCAATTTTTAAGTGACTACCAAGATCTCTGGCAATGGCTCTGATATATGTACCAGCTGAGCAAGTAACTGAGATATCAACCTCAATTACATTTGATAAATTCCTAATCTCTTTTGTTATCAACTCATAAATTGTTACATCACGTTCGGCAATTTCAACACTCTCCCCTGCCCTTACTCTGGCATGAGCAGTTTTTCCATCTATTTTAATTGCCGAAACCGAGCTTGGTCGTTGTTTAATCTTTCCAATAAATTTTGCTAACTCACCTTTTATTTGATCATCGCTAATCTTTGAGATAATTTCTTGATCACCCGTAAAGGTTAGGTCACCATCTTTATCATCGGTATGAGTAGATTTTCCTAATAAAATTGTGGCCTCATAGGTTTTCTTGCCATCTGTTATGTAGGTAAGTAAACGGGTAGCGATACCAACGCCAAGGACCAATACCCCAGTTGCCATTGGATCTAATGTGCCAGCATGGCCAACTTTTTTTGTATCTAATTTCTTTCGTGCCATAGCCACAACATCATGGCTAGTCATGCCACCGGCTTTATCAATTAATAAAAAGCCATCCATTTACTTCACCAGTTAATCGTGCTTTTTATATGGATCTTCAGCAACTGGTTTAGCCCCTGCGCGTAATTTTGCAAGCTCAGCATCTGCTTTATGCATTTGATCAATTAGATCATTCATTGCAGAGGCAGAGTCACTCATTCCATCTAAAAAGAATTCAAGAGAAGGAGTAATTCGAAGTCCTAACGCCCGGCCAACCTCTGACCTAAGCATTCCCTTAGCACTACTTAATGCTGCAGCACTTGCCTCTCTAGATGCGTTATCTCCAAGCACAGTATAAAAAATAGATGCTTGTTGTAAGTCGCCAGTAACACGAACATCGGTAATTGTTACAAAACCAAGTCGTGGATCCTTTACCCTAGATTCAAGTGCATTGGCAATAATTTCCTTGATGCGATCTGCAACTTGTAGTGGACGTTTGCTTGGCATAATTTAAGCCCGTTTTTTCTCACGGATCTCATAGGCTTGAATAACATCGCCAACTTGTAGATCTTTAAATGATCCAAGACCAATGCCGCACTCATATCCCTCACGGACCTCAGTTGCATCATCTTTAAATCTACGAAGTGATTCGATACTTAAGTTCTCACCAATTACTACGCCAGCTCGCATAGTGCGAACCTTTGCATTGCGTTTAATATTTCCATCTGAGACTATGCAGCCTGCGATATTTCCAAACTTGCTTGATTTGAATATATCCCTAACCTCAGCATTACCAAGGACAGCCTCTTCAAACTCTGGCTTAAGTAATCCCTTAAGTGATGCTTCAATCTCCTCAATTGCCTTATAAATTACGGTGTAGAACTTAACCTCAACACCTTCATGTTCAGCAAAGATGGCTGTTTGTGGCTCTGGCTTAACATTGAAGCCAATAATTACTGCAGTAGAAGCTGATGCCAAGGTAACGTCATTCTTAGTAATTGCACCAACACCGCGGTGAATAACTCTTAGATCAACCTCAGCGCCAATATCTAATTGCAACAGCGCATCCTCTAAAGCCTCTACCGAACCAGAAACATCTCCCTTTAAGATCAAGTTCAAAGTATTTACCTTTGATTGCTCTAGGAAATCTTCAAGTGAAACCTTCTTGCGTGCTTTAGCAAGGGAGGCGTTACGGGATGCAAGTTGGCGCTTCTCAGCAATCTGACGCGCAGTGCGATCATCTTCAGCAACGATAAATGAATCACCAGCACCTGGTACAGATGTGAAACCAAGGACTTGTACCGGACGAGATGGTCCAGCCTCTTCCATTGTTTCGCCATGCTCATCTAACATCGCACGAACGCGACCATAAGCACCACCGGCAACAATTGCATCTCCAACATGAAGTGTTCCGCGTTGCACTAATACAGTCGCAACTGGACCGCGACCCTTATCAAGATTTGCCTCAATTGCAACACCGCGAGCAATTCCATCAGAGATTGCATGCAGATCAATTGCAGCATCAGCAGTTAGTAAAATTGCATCAATTAACTCATCAATACCTTTACCAGAGAGTGCTGAAACGTTAACAAACATTGTTTGTCCGCCATACTCTTCCGCAATCAAGTTGTATTCAGTTAACTGTTGACGAATCTTGTCTGGGTTAGCACCCTCTTTATCAACCTTGTTAACTGCCACCACAATTGGGACATCCGCTGCTTGCGCATGGTTTAATGCTTCAATTGTCTGCGGCATTACGCCATCATCGGCAGCAACTACTAGCACCGCGATATCAGTTACCTTCGCTCCTCGAGCACGCATGGCAGTAAATGCCTCGTGACCTGGTGTATCAATAAAGGTAATTGCGCGATTTGTGCCATTGTGATCATGATGAATTTGATAAGCACCAATATGCTGAGTAATTCCACCAGCTTCAGACTTAATTACCTCAGTAGATCTAATTGCATCAAGCAATCTAGTCTTACCATGATCAACATGTCCCATAACTGTGACAATTGGCGAGCGCACTACTAAGTCCTCTGGATTAATTCCAGCTAACTCCTGCTCCAGATTGATATCAAACTCTTCTAGTAATTCACGATCCTCATCCTCAGGACTTACGATCTGAATTAAGAAACCAAGCTCTGCGCCAAGTAATGTGAAGGTATCTTCATCAACTGATTGAGTTGCTGTAACCATCTCACCTAGATGGAAAAGGGCGGAAACTAATGCGGCTGGATCTGCATTTATCTTTTCTGCAAAATCCATCAATGTTGCACCGCGGCGCATTCTGACAACAGTTTTGCCATCACCACGCGGAACTACTGCGCCACCTAATTGTGGGGCTGGTAAGTTCTCAAAATCTTCGCGTCTTTCTTTTTTACTCTTTTGTCCTCGGCCCTTACCTTTTCCTTTTCCACCTTTACCAAATGCACCAGCTGCGCCACCGCGTTGTGGTGGACGACCGCCGCCTTTGCCACCAAATGGTGAACCAGTAGGAGATGCTGATGGTGAACGATAAGGAGAAGCAGAACTTCCAGGACGTGATGAAGACGGTACACCAGATGCTGGACGTGGATTACTTTGTGCCGGACGTGCTGCAAAACCTGGACGAACAGAACCAGGACGTGCACCTGACATTGGTGGACGTTGTCCTGGTTGTAATTTTCCAGGAGTTCTGCCGCCTTCACCAGGACGAATTGGTCTGGCCGGTGGACGTGGTCCGCCGCCACCAGAACTAAATGGATTATTTCCAGCTCGCGGCGGCCTTGGCATTGCACTTCCAGTTGGTGGTGTATTTGGTGTTGCTGAGAATGGATTATTTGACGCACGCGCAGGTGGCGTGTTTGGTTTTGCAATTGGTGTTGCATCTTCAATCATTTGTTGTAACTCAGGCGGAAGGTCTTCAACCTTTACCGTGGTTTTAGGAGCGGCTTTTTTAACCGGTGCTTTCTTTACCTTTGGCGCAGCTTCAGCTGGCATTAAATCTGGAAATTTATCCATCAACTTTCGCACAACTGGTGCTTCAACTGTTGATGATGCCGAGCGAACAAATTCGCCGACCTCTTGTAGCTTTGCTAGCAGCTCTTTACTTTCAAGCCCTAACTCTTTAGCTAATTCATAAACGCGGACCTTGGCCACACTTCTCCTTCTCCTGGCCCGACGTTAGTTACGTGCGAACCTAAATAGACCTACTCATAATCTTGCAGTGCTCATTAGAGTGTCATTCTCGCTCGCTCCATACTGTAATTAATTACTTAAATTCTTTAAGTAATCTTCTAACTCTTTAAATTTAATCTCACCCTCATACTTGAAAGATCGATTAAATGCTTTTCGCTCAAGTGCGATCTGAAAACATTTGCTGTGAAGCCATGCTCCCCGACCAGGCATCCGATGATTTAAATCGACCTTTATTTCATTGTCGAGTAAAACCGTGCGAATTAAATCTGTCCAATTCTCCAACCTGCGACAAGCGATACAACTGCGTTGCCTTGGCTTTTTACTGAACATCGCCAACTCTACCCTAAGCCCCTTCGATGGGTGAAATAGTTGGCACTTCCTCTGCTTTTTCCGCCTTAATATGAGTAACAGGATTATCTGGATGGATATCAATTCGCCATTGGGTCAACCTGGCTGCAAGTCTGGCATTTTGCCCATCTTTGCCAATTGCAAGTGATAATTGAAAATCTGGAACAATTACTTTTGCAGATTTACTCTCTAAATCAACAATTTCAACTGAGGTTACCCGAGCTGGTGCAAGTGCATTTGCAACATAAGTTGCTGGATCATCTGAGAAATCAATGATGTCAATCTTTTCACCATTTAATTCATTCATTACATTTTGTGCCCGACTTCCTTGCGGACCAATTAACGCACCCTTTGCACTAACTCCAGCGCGATGAGTTCTAACCGATAACTTTGTTCTAGCTCCTGCTTCTCTGGCAATTCCAACAATATCGACTACGCGCTCCTTAATTTCTGGAACTTCAAGTGCAAATAGCATCTTTACAAATGCTGGATGAGATCGAGAAAGTGTTACCTCAGGTCCTTTTTCTCCTTGCTTAACATCAACCACAAAACATTTAATGCGATCACCATGTTTAAAAACTTCACCCTTAACCTGCTCAGCTGGCGGAACTTTTCCTTCAACTCTGCCTAGGCTTACATAAATAATCTCAGCATCTCTGCCCTGCTGCACAATGCCACCAATTACATCCCCAACGCTGCCGGAGAACTCAGTTACAACCTCTAGATCTTTAGCCTCACGCATCTTCTCTTTAATAATTTTTCGTGCAGTCTTATCAGCTAACTTTCCAAAGCCATCTGGATTATCGGTAACAGTATCGATGCGATCACCATCTGGCCCCAGCACTGGTACATAAATAACTAACTCACCGGTTTGTCGATTTAAAACAGCTCGGCCATGTGGTTTTGCCTCTGGCAGCTCGGCATAAACTTTTGCAACCTCATTTTCAATTGCATTTATTAATCGCTCCAGCGGTAACTTCTTCTCTTGTGCCAGAATTTTTAATGCTTCAACATCAACACTCACTTGCCTACCTGCTTAAACTCAACTTCAAGGCTTGCTCGTTTAATATCAGCAAAATTTATTTCACTCTCATCAACTGTTGCACTTACTTCACTAGCTGCCTTAATTCTTCCCTTAACCTCTTTGCCATCTAATAAAACTACTTTTACCAGTCGATCAATATTTTTGCGCCAGTGCCTAGGTTTTGTTAAAGGTCGATCTAAACCAGGAGAGGTAACCTCTAATGTAAATGGGGTATCACCTAAACTTTGTAGGCTTTCAACAATCTCACCAATTGCCTTAGTAGCAGATGTAACTTGATCTAATGAAAGATGAGTATCGCCATCAACAATGACTGTGAGCATGCTTCTTCGTCCTGCTGAAGTAATTGTTACATCCTCAAGGTAAAAACCGAGGGCTGATAATGCGGGAGTGATCACCGCAGATATATCTTCTTTCTTTCCCATAATTTCCTTCTTCGATATTAAGTTGTGAAGGTAAGTTTAACTTATAAATGTATCCCAAGCAACGCGGGCGATCAGCAAGAAGGTTACGGCTAGAAAAACTTTACGAACTAGAGGTGATCCACCTTTAATTGCAAGACGAGAGCCAATAATTGCACCTGTTACATTTGCAAAAGCTAGCAATAAACCTAATTGCCACCAGATATGACCAGTTAATTGAAAACTAAGAATGGCGCCTGCATTGGTTGAGATATTTACTAACTTGGCAGTACCAGATGCTTTTAAGAAGGCGTAACCAATCCCGGATACCAAGAAGAAAACTAAAAATGTGCCAGTACCAGGGCCAAAGATTCCGTCGTAGAAACCAATTAATAATCCAATTAAGGCCACAATCACTAATCTTTTTTTGTGGGTATATTTTAAATTTTCATTCATACCCAGCTCTGGTTTTCGCCAGGTATAGATTGCTACTGCAATAAGTAAGAAAACAATAAATGGTTTAAAGAAATCCTTTGGTACTGCTGCAGCAAGGGATGCCCCACCCATAGAACCAATAAAAGCTGGCCCCATCATCGATAATGTAAGTGGAATATCTGGCTTAATATTTTTAAAGTAATTTCGTGCTGCTGCCGTTGTCCCAAATATTGATGGCACCTTATTTGTACCAAGAATTAGTGGTAGCTCTTTATTTGGTAATCCCACAATTAAGGCTGGTAATTGAATTAAACCGCCACCACCTGCCATGGCATCAACGAAGCCAGCAAATCCTGATGCGATTGCTAAAAAGATTGCAACCTCAATACTCATAAATTACTTAACTAATGTTTTAACAACATCAGCAACTGCTACCTCTTGCTTATCCCCTGATTTGCGATCACGAACTTCTACCTTGCCATCTGCTAATGCTTTGCCAACAATTATAATCTTAGGAATACCTATTAACTCAGCATCTTTAAACTTAACTCCAGCACTTGCCTCACGGCGATCATCAAGTAAAACCTCTAGGCCTTTTGCCTCTAAATCTTTAGCAATCTGTTCTGCTACCTCAAATGGTTGATCCTCCTTACCAGTTGCCACTATGTGAACATCAGCTGGTGCAATCTCTGCTGGCCAACAAAGTCCAAGTTCATCATAGGTTTGTTCAGCAACTGCTGCGACCGCACGCGATACACCAATTCCATATGAACCCATTGTTACAACCTGTGGCTTACCTTCTTTATCTAAAACTGTAAGCCCAAGTGATTGTGCATACTTTCTACCTAATTGAAATATATGACCAATTTCAATTGCTCGATCAATAATTACCGGCTTCTCACACTTTGGACAGCTATCTCCGGCTCTAACCTCAGCTGCTTCAACATACTGGTCAACTTTAAAATCTCGGCCACAAGTTACATATCTTGCGTGTTTATTCTTTTCATTTGCCCCTGTTACCCAAGCTGAGCCTTCAACCACTCTTGGATCTGCATATAACTTTAAGCCCAATGCCTTTGCATCTTGTGGTCCAACATATCCTTTAACTAATTTTGGATGCTTAGCAAAATCTTCATCCTCAAATAATCTTAAATCTTTTACCCCAGCTAAGTTTGCTCCCAATCGCTTTAAATCAACCTCACGGTCTCCTGGAACTAAAACTGAAATTGGCGCACCATCTGCCATCAGTAAGACATTTTTTAATGTGTCAGCTGCTGAGATATTTGCTGAGTACTTGGCATTAAACACCTCAACTAATGAATCAATAGTTGGTGTATTTGGCGTATCTAAAATTTCAATTACCGGTGATTTCTCGCCTTTAAATGGTGAAACCTTGGTAACCATTGCTTCAACATTTGCGGCATACCCACAACCATTACAAAGTACATATGTATCTTCACCAGTTGGACATGGTGCTAAAAACTCTTCAGATTTTGAGCCACCCATCGCACCACTCATCGCCGAAACGATGTTGTATTTAAGACCTAACCGGTCAAAGGTTTTTATGTATGCAGCTCGGTGTTTATTGTATGAAGCTTCCAAACCAGCATCATCGACATCAAAACTATAAGAATCCTTCATCACAAACTCACGGCCTCTAATAATTCCACTTCTTGGCCGTGGCTCATCTCGGTACTTAGTTTGAATCTGATAAATAGAAAGTGGTAAATCTTTATATGATGAAAACTCACCTTTGACCATTAAGGTAAACATCTCTTCATGAGTTGGCCCTAAAAGATAATCATTACCTTTTCGATCTTTTAATCTAAATAAATCTGGGCCGTACTCTTCCCAACGATTTGTTGATTCATAAGGTTCTTTTGGTAATAGTGCTGGGAAGTGAACCTCTTGAAATCCGGCAGCATCCATCTCTTGCCGGACAACCTCTTCAATTTTTCTAAATGTTCGATAACCAAGTGGTAGCCAGGAGTAAATACCAGCGG
>JBAWYI010000010.1:0-21570 GCA_037143635.1 Actinomycetes bacterium | reverse complement strand
GGTTATCGATTAATCAGAGCAGCACTTGCAGAAAATATTCAAATAAAAGTTTTGCCTGGACCAAGCGCAGTAACAACTGCACTCTTACTTTCTGGCCTACCAACTGATCGTTTTTGTTTTGAAGGATTTCCACCGCGAACCAAGGGTGCACGGAGTAAATGGTTTAAAGATCTTTCACAAGAGGAGCGAACAATTATTTTCTTTGAAGCCCCTCATCGCATTGTTGAATCTCTTACTGATATAGCGGAAGCATTTGGT
This sequence comes from Actinomycetes bacterium, assembly GCA_037143635.1. Taxonomy (GTDB): domain Bacteria; phylum Actinomycetota; class Actinomycetes; order Nanopelagicales; family Nanopelagicaceae; genus Nanopelagicus. Next base: position 21,312 of record JBAWYI010000010.1, on the reverse strand, counting down.
AACGATAGAACCGGCGCTATTTGTAGAGAGATGAGCAAACAATATGAAGAGGTTGTGCGCGGTAGCATCACAGAGTTAATTACTTGGGCAAGTTCAAAGGAAATTTTGGGTGAGATAACTGTGGTGCTTGAAGGTTTTGATCCGGGCAGCAGAGAATTTTCCGTTGATCAATTAATAAAATTAGTTTTAGCTCAAGAAGAAAGCGGAGAAGGTCGGAAAGAGGCAATTGCCCTTGTTGCCAAAGAGAATGGCGTTTCAAAGCGAGTCGTATTTGATGCCATGGTTGCGTACAAGAGTGGCGATAAGATCTGATCATGGCTGATAAATCTTTTTATTTAACTACACCGATTTACTATGTTAACGATGCCCCACATATTGGCCATGCCTATACAACTGTTGCTGGAGATGTTTTAACTCGCTGGCACCGTCAGCGTGGTGAGTCTGTTTGGTATTTAACTGGTACAGATGAGCATGGCCAGAAAGTATTAAATACGGCACAAAGCAATAATGTTTCACCGCAAGATTGGTGCGATAACTTAGTTGAATCAGCTTGGAAGCCGGTTTGGAAAGATTTAAATATTGCCAATGACGATTTTATTAGAACAACTGAGACTCGCCATACTGAACGAGTACAAAAATTCTTACAACAACTAAAGGATGCTGGCCATATTTACGCAGGTAAGTTTGAAGGCCCATATTGCATTGGCTGTGAAGAGTTCAAACTTCCTGGAGATTTAGATGAAGGAAAGTGCAAGATTCATTCAAAACCTGTTGAAATGCTTAGTGAAGATAACTGGTTCTTTAAATTATCAGCTTTTCGTCAACCATTACTTGATTACTATAAAGCAAATCCTGGTGCCTGCGAGCCAGCAAGTGCGCGAAACGAAGTTATTTCATTTTTAGAGGGTGAAGTTAGAGATCTTTCTATCTCCCGTTCAACATTTGATTGGGGAATTCCAGTTCCTTGGGATACAAAGCAGGTTATTTATGTTTGGTTTGACGCATTATTAAATTACGCAACTGCAGTTGGTTTAGGTGATGATCCAACTAGTGAGGGTGGCAAAAAGTTTGCTAAGACTTGGCCGGCTGATGTGCACTTAGTTGGTAAAGATATATTGCGCTTTCACGCAATTATCTGGCCAGCAATGTTGATGGCAGCAGGAGTTGCCGTTCCTAAAAAAGTATTTGCTCATGGCTGGCTATTAGTAGGTGGCGAGAAGATGTCAAAGAGTAAGTTAACGGGAATTAAGCCAAGTGATATTACAAAAGATTTTGGTGTAGATGCATTCCGCTACTACTTCCTTAAAGCAATTCCATTTGGGAGCGATGGCTCCTTCTCTTGGGAAGATATGGCAGCTCGATACACCAGTGAATTAGCAAATGATTTTGGAAATCTTGCCTCTCGATTGATCGCAATGATTGAAAAGTATTGCGATGGAGAGATTCCAAATACCGCTACTGATAATGATTTAGCAGCGATGCTTAAAACCACTGTTAAATCTGCCGATGATGCAATCTGCGCCCTTGATTTCCAAGGCGGAATAAATACCATTATGGATTTTTGCAAGCGAGTAAATGGTTATGTAACAGAGAAAGAGCCATGGGTGGTAGCAAAAGAACCATCTAAAAAAAGCGAGCTAGATGCAATTTTGTATAACACCGCTGAATCACTTCGCGCACTTGCTGTCCTATTACATCCAGTAATGCCTGAGGTAACTGAAAAACTTTGGCAAAGCCTCGGCGCGCAAGCATCGTTGGGTGAGATTGGTAAGCAACAAATAGATAAGGTTGCAAATTGGGGTCAATTACCAAGTGGCAGCACAGTTACAAAAACAGATGTGTTATTTCCAAGATTAGAAGAGGCAAAGTAATTTATGGCAGATCGTCATAACCGCGATCTTGATCGAAAGCCAGGGCCGATACCAACTGCTTTAAATAGTAAAACTGTTGATTCACATGCTCACTTAGAGTTAATTCATAATAGTGATCCAGATTCACCATTAATAAAGCAGACATTAGATGAAGCAGCCTTAGTTGGAGTTGATCGAGTTGTACAGGTTGGTTATTCAGCCGAGCAATCTATTTGGTCGGTTAAATGCGCAGAAGCTTTTGTCGGCAGAGTATTAGCTGCAGTTGCTCTTCATCCAAATGAAGCACCGGTAGTTGATGATTTAGAAAAGGATTTAAAAGTAATAGAAGAGTTAGCCTCCCATCCAAGGGTTAGAGCAATTGGTGAAACTGGCTTAGATTTTTTTAGAACGGCTGAAGATCTACAGGAAAAACAAAAGTACTCTTTTCGCCGTCACATTAAAATCGCTAAGGATCATAAAAAAGCTTTAGTAATTCATGATCGCGATGCACATCGCGCTGTTTTAGATTTACTAGTTGAAGAAGGTGCCCCAGAAAATACCATTTTTCATTGCTATTCCGGTGATGCTGATATGGCCAAAGAATGTATCTCAAATAAATATATTCTCTCCTTTGCTGGCACAGTGACCTTTAAAAATGCACCCCAACTAAGGGAGGCGGTTGCATTGGTTCCAATTGAGTTGTTGTTAGTAGAGACAGATTCACCATTCTTAGCGCCGATGCCAAACCGGGGCGCACTTAATACCCCAGCCCAAATTCCAAATACGCTACGGGCGATTGCAGATGTCAGAGGAGAATCGGCAGATTATTTAGCAGCTGCGATATCAGAAAATGCTGAACGGATCTTTGGTAGCTTTAAATGACAAATCTGCTTGGCGCAAATCAGATCAGAGAGCTTGCTAATAAATTAGATTTAAAACCAACAAAAAAACTCGGGCAAAACTTTGTGGTGGATGCAAATACTTGCCGGAAAATTGTGAAGTTAGCCGATGTTGGCAATAAAGATATCGCACTTGAAATTGGACCTGGCCTTGGCTCACTTACTCTGGCATTACTTGAAAGTGCTAAGCAGGTAGTTGCAGTTGAAATTGATGATCGCCTAGCAAAACAACTACCATTAACATCACTTGAGCATGGTTTTTCTGAAAAACAATTAATCACCCTAAATCAAGATGCGATGGGATTAACTAAATTACCAATAAAGCCAAATGTATTAGTTGCAAATCTGCCATACAACATTTCAGTGCCAGTATTACTTAATACCCTTGAGCACTTTCCATCAATTACGCGTGGTGTAGTTATGGTGCAAAGTGAGGTCGCCCATCGCCTAGCAGCTTCACCAGATAATAAGGATTACGGTTCACCAACAGTTAAAGCTAATTGGTGGAGTTCACTTCATCTTGCCGGCTCAGTTGGTAGATCTGTTTTTTGGCCAGTACCTAATGTTGACTCTTCCCTTGTTAGATTTGATCGCCACCAACCACTCGGAAGTGAGAGTGAGCGAATCGCAACCTTTGCGGTAATTGATGAAGCATTTGCAAAACGGCGCAAGATGATGCGTTCTGCACTTAGCCAGCTTTTCGCAGGCCAGGCTGAGGAGTACTTGAATAATGCTGGAGTGGATCCAACTATTCGAGGTGAAGCGCTTTCAGTTGAACAATTTCTTGAAATTGGCAAGCAATTAATTAAGCACAATCGCACCAAGTAAGTTAACAAACCAATACGCTCTAGGCCATGAGATCTCGGGGTGTAGTTGCAAGGGTGCCAGCTAAGGTAAATCTGCAATTATCAGTTGGCCCATTAGGCAGTGATGGCTTTCATGAAGTAACTACCGTATTTCAAGCAATCTCTTTATTTGATGATGTAACGGTTGCAACCGCACCAGATGGCGAAGGCATAAAAATAAGTATTTCAGGGCAAACATCATCTGGCGTACCTGCAGATAATTCAAACTTGGCGGTCAAAGCAGCTGAGTTAATGATTAAAAATTATGACCTACCAACTGACTTAATAATTAAATTGAAAAAAGAGATTCCAGTAGCAGGCGGTATGGCTGGTGGCAGCGCAGATGCAGCGGGGGTAATTGTTGGCTTAGATTCTTTATTTGAGTTGGGATTATCAAGGGATGAGATGGAGATAGTTGGCAGCAAAATTGGCAGCGATGTGCCATTTTCAATTTGCGGTGGCGTTGCAATTGGTACTGGCAGAGGAGATCAAATAACTCCAGCACTTGCTAAAGGAAGTTATAACTGGGTACTAGCACTATCTGGTCAGGGATTATCAACTCCTTCGGTGTATCAAGAGTGTGATCGCTTGCGTGAAGGATTATCAATTTCATCTCCGGCAGTTAGTGAACAATTAATGCAAGCACTAAGAGCAGGGGATGCAAAAGCATTAGGAAAATCTTTAACAAATGAGTTGCAATCAGCAGCTTGTTCACTTCGCCCAGCACTTAGATTAGTTTTAGATGTTGGCGTTGATTATGGCGCACTTGGTGGAATTGTCTCTGGCTCAGGGCCAACAGTTGCATTTTTAGTATCTGATGATGATCATGCAATGGATTTAACCGTTGCATTAAGTGCAAGTGGGGTTGTTTCCTCAGTAGTAAGAGCAACTGGCCCTGCTCATGGCGCACGAATAATTGAAAGTTTTTAATTTAACCAGTTATAAGGGATAATTCAGGTTCCGCCATTGTGTAGTGGCTAGCACATGAGCCTTTGAAGCTCAGGGTCCAGGATCGATACCTGGTGGCGGAGCCACCAAGTAAAGGGGGTAACAGATGAGCAAGATAGAGCTTGTCGTTGTCCTTGCGGCCGGTGAAGGCACGCGAATGAAATCAAAAAATTCAAAGGTGCTCCATGAAATTGCTGGGCGCTCAATTATTCATAATTTACTCTCTGCTGTTGAACCACTTTCACCAAAAAATTTAACCGTAGTTGTAGGCGCGCATAAAGATGAGGTAATTGATCACCTTGCAAAGGTGGCACCGAAGGCAAAAACAGTTTTCCAGGAAAAACGTGATGGCACCGGTGGTGCTGCGCAACTTGCGCTCGCCGAGCAGAAAGGTGATGGCACAGTATTAATTTTGGCTGGTGATACCCCATTACTTACTACCCAAACACTTGAAGAGTTCATAGCAGCCCACCAAAGTGAAAAAAGTGTTGCCTCAGTCTTAACTGCGCTATTGCCAGATCCAACTGGCTATGGGCGAATAATCCGCGGTGATAACAGTTCGATTTTAAAAATAGTTGAAGAAAAAGATGCCTCTGACTCTGAAAAAGAGATTGATGAGATCAACACCGGTGTCTATCTATTTGAATTAAAGGTACTTAGAGAGGTAATTGGAAAACTTAAGAATAATAACTCTCAAAAAGAACTTTATCTAACTGATGTAATTAGCCTTATAACAGCAGAGGGTAAAACTGCTCAAGCAATTCTTTCAAATGACTACACCGAAACTCTTGGAATTAATGATCGGACTCAATTGGCAGAGTGTGCGGCAATTATGAGAGATCGAATCAATAATCAACACATGTTAAATGGCGTCACAATAATTGACCCAACGACTACTTGGATTGATGCGGATGTAAAGATTGAAGCAGATGTTGTTATATACCCAGGCACATCAATTACTGGGGAAAGTAGCATTAAATCTAATGCAGTAATTGGCCCTCGAACCACACTTGTTTCCTGCACAGTTGCGGAGGGAGCAAAGGTAGTTGAATCAAATTGCACTGAGGCATCCATTGGAAAAGAAGTGAAAGTTGGTCCATTCACATATCTTCGCAAAGGAACGGTTTTGGCTAATGAGAGCAAAGCTGGCGCATTTGTTGAGATTAAAAATTCAACAGTTGGTAAAGGATCAAAGGTTGCTCACCTTTCATATGTTGGTGATGCTCTAATTGGTGAAGAGACAAATATCGGCGCTGCAACTGTCTTTGTTAATTATGATGGTGAAAAGAAGCATCAGACCAAGATTGGTGATCAAGTAAGAATCGGTAGCGACACTATGCTGGTTGCACCAGTGACAGTTGGTGATGGTGCCTATACCGCTGCTGGTTCGGTTATTAATGAGGATGTTCCTGCTGGTGCGATCGGAATTGGTAGGGCTCGCCAGGTAAATATCTTAGGTTGGGTACTTAAAAAGCGAAAAGATAGTAAATCTGCAGCGGCAGCAAAAAAAGCTGGTGCCAAAGAGTGATTAAGTTCTAGTAGAGTTAACCTAGATTCACCACAGTGAGGGGGAAGCTAAATTGAATGAAATCCGCTTAACCTCCGAAAAAAGTTTGCGCCTATTCTCTGGCCGGGCCTATCCAGAGCTTGCCGAAGAGGTTGCCGCCGAACTTGGTATCCCAATCACACCGACATCAGCATATGACTTTGCTAATGGTGAGATATTTATAAGATTTGAAGAGAGTGTTCGTGGAAGTGATGCATTCGTATTACAAAGCCATAGCGCCCCAGTAAATAAACAAATTATGGAGCAGTTAATTATGGTTGATGCCTTAAAGCGTGCATCAGCAAAGCGAATTACGGTAGTACTCCCGTTTTATGGTTACGCACGTCAAGATAAAAAACATCGAGGTCGTGAGCCAATCTCAGCAAGATTAATGGCAGACTTATTTAAAACCGCTGGTGCAGACCGCCTAATGTGCGTAGATCTTCACACCTCTCAGATTCAAGGATTTTTTGATGGACCAGTTGATCACCTATTCGCACTCCCTCTTTTAACAAATTATGTTGGTAGCAAGGTTGACCGTAAAAACTTAGTAATTGTTTCACCTGACTCAGGTCGAGTAAGAGTGGCAGAGCGATGGAGTGAATTGCTCGGTGGATGCAGCATTGCATTTATCCATAAAACCCGTGATCCAAGGGTGCCAAATGAGGCAACTGTTGGAAAAGTTGTTGGTGATGTTAAGGGAATGACCTGCGTAGTAATTGATGACATGATTGACACGGCTGGAACTGTTACAAAAGCCGTGGATGCGTTAATTGACGCTGGTGCGAAAGATGTAATTATTGCGGCTACTCATGCGGTTTTGTCCGGACCTGCAATTGATAGATTGAAAAAATCTAGAGTCTCAGAGGTGGTAGTCACAAATACTTTGCCAATCGCAGAGGAAAGTAGATTTGATAATTTAACCGTGCTCTCAATTGCTCCATTTCTAGGACGCGCCATCAAAGAGGTCTTTGAAGATGGTTCAGTTACTAGTCTTTTTGATGGGCATAGTTAGAATTAGTTTTAATTAAATAATACTTGCGCCCGTAGCTCAACTGGATAGAGCATCTGACTTCGGATCAGAAGGTTCGGGGTTCGAATCCCTGCGGGCGCACCATCAATTTGTCCTTTTACCTACTCATTGGCTACTCTTACGCTTCGTTCCGCGAGGGATAAAACCGTTATCGAGGGAGAAGTAAAGTGGCTGAGATTTCAATTAAGGGCGCACGCCGAACTGAGTTTGGCAAAGGTGCATCACGCAGATCACGCCGTGATGGATTTATTCCGGCAGTAATTTATGGTCATGGTGAGAAGCCACAACATGTTGCTCTTCCTTCTCGTGAGTTAGGAATTGCACTTAAGACCTCAAACGTTTTGATTGATGTTGTATTAGATGATCACACAGAGTTAACACTTCCTAAATCTGTATCCCGTGATCCATTAACTGGTTTATTAGAACACATAGATTTAGTAATTGTTCGTCGCGGTGAGCGCGTTGTTGTTTCAGTTCCAGTTCATACTGAAGGTAAGTATGACCAAGACGGTATTTTGGAACACACAAATAACTCTATTGAGGTTGAGACAGATGTAACTAACATTCCTGCATTCTTAATGCTTAGCATGGAAGGCATGGTGGCTGGTGAATCTAAGTCAGCTGCTGAAGTTGTTCTACCTGAGGGTGTTAAATTAATAAGTGATCCAAAGATGATTGTTGTTCACTTGTCTGTTAAATCTGCTGAGGTTGAAGAGGTTGCAGTTGTTGCAGCTCCTGCTGAAGGTGATGCTGCCGCTGCCGCTACACCTGCCGAAGGTGATGCTGCTGCCGCCGCTGCACCTGCTGGTGGAGATGATAAGAAGGACAAAAAGAAGTAAGCAGGCACTAGCCTTAACTTATGGCTGATCGCTGGTTAGTAATTGGTTTGGGAAATCCTGGGGCTGATTATGAAAAAACTCGCCACAATATTGGGCAATTAGTTGTTGATTCACTTTCTGGTAGCCAGAAATTTAGTGCCCATAAATCACGGATGGAAATATCTGAGGTTAAGTGCGCAAGTGAAATATTAGTTTTAGCAAAATCTCGCGGGTTCATGAATGAAACTGGCGGACCGGCTAAATCTCTAATCGACTTTTACAAGATTCCGATTGAAAAAATAATTGTTATTCATGATGAACTTGATCTACCTTTTAATAATTTAAGAATTAAACAAGGTGGCGGAGATAATGGGCATAACGGTCTTAAGTCTCTTACCACCTCTCTTTCTGGTGGAGATTACTATCGAATTCGAATGGGGATTGGCAGGCCTATCGGTGAGCAAGATCCAGCAGATTTTGTATTAAAGCCATTTTCAAAAGAAGAGAGAAAAGAGATACAAGAGTTTATTCAAAGAGGAGCAGATGCAGTTGAAGCGCTAGTTTTAAATGGTTTAGATAAAGCTCAAACTGCTTTTAACTCTTAAGTATTTTCATCCAGTATTTCGTAGGCCTGCTGCAACTCCATTTATAGTCAGAAGTAAAGCACGGGCAAGAAGTGGATCTACCTCTTTTTGGTTACGCACTCGCTTTAAAAGTGAAATTTGTAGAAGTTGAAGGGGCGCAAGGTAGGTATCGCGAATTTGCAAAGTTCTTGCCAGAATTGGCTGATTGCCTAAAATTTCAGTTTTATTGGTCATAAGAAGTAACTCTTTAACTGTTAGATCAAACTCCGTCTTTATTTGGTCAAATATTTTATGCAGGGAAGGGTCAACTAATTCATTGACATAACGTTGTGCAATAGCTAAATCTGTCTTAGCCAAAGTCATTTCTACATTGCTGATAAATGTTCGGAAGAAGTGCCAATCTTTAAGTAGTGTTTGAAGTAAATCACTCTTACCTGCTTCACGAGCAGCTTTTAAGCCAGAGCCAACCCCATACCAACCTGGAACAATTTGGCGTGATTGGGTCCAACCAAATACCCACGGAATTGCTCGCAGAGAATCAAGTCCACCGGAGTCTTGTGGTCTTCTTGAAGGTCTTGAACCTAAAAACATATTACCAAGTTGTTCAACTGGAGTTGAAGCATAAAAATATGCTGGCAGATCTGTTTGATCAACCAAGCCTCTATATGCCGCAAAGGCGGCGTCACTTATTAAATCCATACAATCATTCCAACTGTTTAAGTCACCGGCAGATTGGCGAGGCTTTCGGTTCAAAATAGTTGCTTCAAGAGCGGCTGCAAGAGTTAATTCCAAATTTTCTTTAGCCAGGGCTGGCAAGCCATATTTATCTGAAATTACCTCACCTTGTTCAGTCATTTTTATTTGTCCATCAATTGAACCCCAAGGAAGTGCAATTAACGCATCATAAGTTGGTCCACCACCACGTCCAACTGAACCACCTCGACCATGAAACAGTCTTAACTTAACCCCGTGCTTAATTGCGACATCTCGCAATTTACGTTGTGCTTTATGAATTTCCCACTGACTTGTTGTAATACCGGCATCTTTATTTGAATCTGAGTAGCCAAGCATTACTTCTTGCATGTTTCCTCTAAGTTTTACAATTTTACGGTAATTTTTATTACTTAGTAGATCATCCAATATTTTATCGGCTGACCTGAGCTCGGCAACAGTTTCAAGTAGCGGCACAAAACCAATTTTTGCAAATTCTTTTGCGGAGTTTATTGAGATTAATCCTGCCATTTTTGCGATTAGCACCGCTGCAATCACATCATCGGCTGATTTAGTCATCGAAATTATGTAACTTTCAATTACCTCTGGTCCAAAGCGATCAATTAACTCATTCATTGCAACAAAGGTTTTAAAGCACCTATCTGATGCTTCATCAAGATTGCCCAGGTTTGGTTGCTCTTTTGAATCTAATTGCGAATTTATTAGTTCAGGGGTTAGGTTAGAAAATATTTGATTCAAAAGTTGGCGATGCACGCCAGAATGTTCTCTAATGTCCATCGTTGCATGTGTTAATCCAAAGGCGCTAATTGCTCTGGTAATTCTCTCAAGTTGGCCGGTAGCAATAAGTTGACCATTATTAGCAAGGAGCGAAGTACGCATAATTTCAAGATCATTTAAAAGTTCTGCAGTGTCTTTGTAATCTCTACCTGGAAAATGTGGAAGCCCACTTGCATGACGGAGTTGCGTTAAGGCTAATTTATGCCTGATTGCAGTTGCCTTTAAGCGGTATGGTTCTTCAACATTTATTCGGCGATAACGATTTTCAATTTCTGGTAACTTTTCAAGATCTTGCGCCACAGACTTTTCTAACTCCACCGAGACCCCAGCTAATTTTGTAGAGATAGATAGTGCTTGCCTTAACTCATCTAAATGCTCAAATACAGTTCTTGTAAAGTGAGAATTTTGCAAGAGTATTGCCGCCTTGGTTACCTCAGCGGTGATATTTGGATTGCCATCTCGATCGCCACCAATCCATGTTCCAAATGAAAGCGGTCTAGCATTTAATGAAAGTTGTATACCTAATCTTTTAACTTCATTAGCGAATTCAGCTAATACCTCTGGTACGGTCTGGATTAATAATTCATCTAAGTAATAAATCGAATTTACTGCTTCATCAAGCGGTTCTGGTCTACCCAGCCGAAGTTCATCTGTTTGCCATAAAAGATCAATAGTTTCAGCCAGCCGTTCGGTTTTTATTTGACTATCGGGTTGTTCAAGAAGTTGAGCGATAGTTGTCATTTTACTCAAAACAGATCTTCGAGCAGCCTCCGTTGGATGAGCAGTAAAAACTGGTCTGACTGAAAAATTATCAACCCAAACTTGTAATTCTTTTTTATCAAAATCTTTGCCATCTTTTTGTGCTTGTAAAATATTATCTACAGTTTTCTTCAACCACGAGCCACCAGAGCTGTGAGCTTCTGCTAAAACTTTAGAACGATTAACTTGTTCAGCCACATTTGCTAAATTGAAATAATTACTAAATGCCCGAACTAATGAAATTGTTTGTGAATCATCTAATTTACTTAATATCTGATCCTGCTGACCTTCCCGGACTGAAAGTCTGACTGATTCAACTAGTGAAAGTAATTCATTACTTTCTTGTCTGGCAATTGTCTGTCCAAGTAGATCTGCCAATTTTCGGACATCATTGCGCAAATCAGCGTTATCTGCAGAGGAACTCATGGCCTAATCATTACAGGTTCTGAAATAACTAGGCGCATCTTTATGGCTATTGATACGAACAACTGGCCTTAGAATTACCTCTCCACCCCCCTTCATTTATGAAGTGGGGGTATGTGGCGTTTGAGACAGAAAGGTGGGTTATGTTAAATCTTTTATCAATCCTTGCATCTCCCATTGAAAATTACCTAGACCACCCAGGGGATTTAGTTGCCCCGGCTGCAACGCATTCATTACTTGCTGCTGCCCAAAGCACGCCACTTTTACTGGTAACAACCTCTAGCAGATCATCAGATTTAATTACAGCCGAACTTAAATCTTTAGTGGGAGAAGCCAGCGTTGTAAATTTTCCAGCTTGGGAAACTTTGCCACACGAAAGATTAAGCCCCAAAGCAGATACGGTAACTGCACGATTTAAAGCATTAAATCAAATTAGTAACAATCAAATTAAGTTTATAGTTTGCTCAATTCGAGCTCTTATTCAACCTATCATTCCGAATAATTTAGAAAACTCGCAAATAAAAATCAAAGTTGACAATCAATTTATTATGGGTGATTTGATCAAAAAACTAAGCGAGTTTGGCTTTATTAGATCAGACCTTGTTGAAAGGCGAGGAGATTTTGCAGTTCGAGGTGGAATTTTAGATTTATTTCCAGCGGACACAGAACACCCAATTAGAATTGATTTTTTTGGGGATGAAATTGAAGAAATTTCCTATTTTGCAGTATCAGATCAACGTTCCATGGAAAAAATTTCTACAGAATTAACAATTTATCCATGCCGAGAGCTTTTAGTTGATGATCAATTAAAAGAGAGGGCAATAAAGCTTGGAAAAGATTATCCAGAAATAAATGAGCTTGCTGAAAAAATTATTCAAGGAATTACATTTGAAGGAATGGAATCACTAGCGGCAGGACTTGTAGATGAATTCAAAAACTTAGTTGATTTTCTACCTAATAAAAGCCAAATCTGGATAATTGATGAACCAAGAGTTAGAACCAGGGCTGCTGATCTAATCTCAACAAATGATGAATTTTTGTCCGCTGCTTGGTCAAATCTAGCCTGGTCAGATGAGAAAGAAATTCTTGCCCCAATTGAGTTAAGTAAAAAGTTAAAGAAAGGCGGCTTCTTTCAGCTTGAGGAAATAGAGGATTTTGCAAGTAAGCATCAGTTCTTAATTCGAAATTTAAACCTATATGCCAGTAAGCCAGAGGATGAGGTAATTGATTTTCTAGAAAGTATTGAAAGCTATGCCGGTAAGTATGAAGAGGCAATTTTAGATATCAAGAAATGGCATAAAAGTGGCTTTCAGGTTGTATATACAGCACCAGCCATTGGAACCCTAAAGCGCCTTACAGAATTGTTAAATTCAAATGATCTTCCAAACGAAACAGTAACTGCGCATAAAACATATGATGCATCAAATTTAGTCAGGTTAATCAAGTCTGATCTACAACATGGCTTTATTAGCAATAAGTACAAGTTTGTTGTTATTACTGATAAAGATATTTCTGGCCAACGCTCATCGGATAAAGATCTAGCAAGAATGCCCTCGCGCCGTAAAAAGGCAATTGATCCATTGCAACTTAGGAGTGGTGATTATGTTGTTCATGAGCAGCATGGAGTGGGTAGATACTCTGAATTAATTAATAGAACAACAAATGGGGTTTCACGTGAGTATCTTGTTATTGAATATGCTTCTTCAAAACGTGGACAACCTGCCGACAGGTTATTTGTACCCACAGATACATTAGAACAGGTCACAAAATATGTTGGGGGTGAAGCACCTGCACTGCATCGAATTGGTGGTGCAGATTGGCAAAATAGTAAGCGCAAAGCTAGAAAAGCTGTAAAGCAAATTGCTGCTGAGTTAATTCGGTTATATGCCGCTCGGATGAGTGCACCTGGCTTTGCATTTTCTCCAGATACGCCATGGCAAAGAGAGTTAGAGGAGAGTTTTGCTTTTGTTGAAACTATTGATCAACAGGCAACTATCGATGAAGTCAAAAGAGATATGGAAAAGCCAAACCCAATGGATCGCATCGTTTGTGGAGATGTTGGTTATGGAAAAACTGAGATTGCAGTACGGGCAGCATTTAAAGCTGTGCAAGATGGCAAGCAGGTTGCAATTTTGGTTCCAACTACTTTGTTAGTTCAACAACACTTCAATACATTTTCAAATCGATATTCAGGTTTTCCCATTCGCCTTGCAGCGTTATCAAGATTTAATAGCGCTAGCGAAAGTAAGGAGATTATTGCCGGCCTTAAATCTGGCTCAGTTGATGTTGTTATTGGTACTCATCGGCTTCTTTCAAAGGATATTGAGTTCTCAGATCTTGGCTTACTGGTCGTAGATGAAGAGCAACGATTTGGCGTTGAACATAAAGAGGAGTTGAAGAAAGCTAGAACAAATGTTGATGTGCTTGCGATGTCAGCAACTCCAATTCCAAGAACTTTAGAGATGGCAATAACTGGGATTAGAGAGATGTCTAATATAACTACCCCACCTGAAGAACGTCATCCAGTTCTTACCTATGTTGGGCCATATGATGAAAAACAAGTAAGTGCTGCAATACATAGAGAACTACTTCGTGACGGGCAAGTTTTCTTTATTCACAATCGAGTAGAGAGCATTGAATCTGTATCTGAAAGGATTAAGAAACTAGTACCTGGAATAAAAATTGGCATTGCCCATGGGCAGATGAATGAGCGGGTATTGGAAGAAGTAATTTTATCTTTTTGGAATCGTGAGTTTGATTTATTACTTTGCACAACAATTATCGAAAGCGGTATTGATATTCCAAATGCGAATACTTTAATTGTAGATCGATCTGATTTATTTGGCTTATCCCAATTACACCAACTTCGAGGTCGAGTTGGTCGAAGTCGAGAGCGAGCATATGCATACTTTTTATATCCAACCGAACAACCAATTACTGAATTGGCTCATGATCGGTTAACTACTATCGCAACAAATACAGATCTTGGTGCGGGTATGCAGGTCGCGCTTAAAGATTTAGAAATTCGTGGCGCTGGCAACTTACTAGGTGGTGAACAGTCTGGTCATATAGCCGAGGTTGGCTTTGATCTATATATGAGAATGGTTGCTGATGCAGTAGATGAATTTAAAACTGGCTACTTTGATGAAAAACCAAAAAATAATGAATGCAAAGTTGAGTTACCAATTAATGCTCATCTGCCGGTGGAATATATTGAATCAGAAAGATTGCGTCTAGATTTGTATCGAAGAATTGCAGATGCACATGATGATCTTGCACTTTCAGAGATTGCCTCGGAGATGACAGATCGATTTGGTCAACTCCCAGAGCCAGCTACAGAGTTACTAGCGGTTGCATCTCTTCGTTTATTTGCCAAAGATTTAGGTTTAACTGATATAGCTATTGCTGGGAAAAATTTACGGCTCTCACCAGTATTTTTACCAGAATCTGCACAATTAAGATTGGCTCGTATATACCCTGGATCAATCTATAAAAATGCCAGCCAAATCCTCTTAGTTGCTCGTCCTGGTGGTCCAAATTGGATAGAAAGTGCATCGGTAGGGAATACTTCAACCCTTACGTGGGTAGAGGAAGTGCTACGTACTTTGATCCAACCAACTGTCAACAGCAAGAGTAAATAGAAAATGAGGATGAAATTGATTAAGAAAGTACTTTCTACCTTATTAGTTGCTTTGCTCGTAACAAGCTGTGGCGGCATGACCACCGGCGTCAGTATTGGTAAAACAGAAATTAAATCTAGTGATATTCAAAAGTCTGTTGATGAAATCTTAACTGCTCGCAAGAACGTAGATACTTCTAAAATGCAGTTAATTGATGGACCGGAATTACTTCGCAATCAAGCTCAATTTGCAATTATTAAAGTTATTTTGGATAAAGTTGCTTTAGATAAAAATTTATCGATAACTTCTGCAGATGTTGCTGCTCGTAGAGCAGATGCCATTTCACGTCTTGGTGGAGAGAGCGGATTACCAGCCGCACTTGTTGGCGCAAATCTTGCGGCCTCAAACCTTGATGCATATTTAAGGATATTGATTATTTCTGATCGTCTAAACTCTGATTTAGTTGCAACTGGATTAGCTGAAGATGTAGCGGCTACGCAAGTTTCAAAATTAGTAATTGATACAGCATCAAAACTTGGTGTAAAAGTAAATGCTAAATACGGCAAGTGGGATCCAACTACAGCAACCATTGAGGCAGCAGATGCAACCAGTGGTGCAGTAACACCAGCTCCTTAGTATTTAATTTATATGAGCTCAGAACTCATCAGGCTAAGGCAGGTGATGGACAAACTCCGTTCACCTGGTGGTTGTCCATGGGATGCCGAACAAGATCATTTATCTCTTTTGAAATTCTTGCTTGAAGAGTCATATGAGTTCATTGAAGCAGTTGAAGATAATGACCGTGATGCAATGCAAGAAGAGCTTGGTGACTTACTCCTTCAAGTTTACTTTCATTCAAGAATGGCTGAAGAGGATAAAAAACAACCATTTAATATCGAGGATGTTGCTAAAGGTGTTGCAGACAAATTAATCCGCCGCCACCCACATGTTTTTTCAGATGCTGTCGTAGGCAGTAGTAGTGAAGTTTTAGAAAACTGGGAAGCACAAAAGGCGGTTGAAAAGGGAAGAACCTCTGCAATTGATGGGGTGCCACTTGCTCAACCTGCGCTACCACTTGTCTCAAAGCTGCTTTATCGAGCAAGTAAATCTAATTACCAGTTACCAAAAGCTGAATCAGTAAAACTTCCAGATGAGATGAATCAAGATCAATTTGGAGAATTACTGCTTAGTTTAATTTCACAAGCGGTAGATAAGGGTTTGGATCCTGAGGCGGCCCTGCGAGGAGCCGCCAAAACTCTAATTACGCAGATTAAAGCACATGAGGCACGGTAGAATTAATTCATAATCAAATTAAATAATAGTTAGGTAGAAATTAGTGTCAATTATTAAAGAAGTAAAAGCACGAGAGATTTTAGATTCTCGAGGTAATCCAACTGTTGAGGTTGAGGTAAAACTTGATAACTCAATTATCGGCCGAGCGGCTGTGCCAAGTGGTGCGTCAACTGGAGCATTTGAAGCAGCTGAGTTGCGAGATGGTGGCAAAAGATATCTTGGTAAGGGTGTGCAGACTGCAGTAAAAAATGTTAATGAGAAATTGGCGCCAATAGTTATTGGATTAAAAGCTGAGGATCAAAGAAATCTTGATGAGCAGATGATTAAGTTAGATGGCACAAAAAATAAATCTAATCTAGGCGCAAATGCAATTTTAGGCATCTCGTTAGCAGCAGCAAGAGCCGGGGCTAATAGTGCAAATCAATCTTTGTTTAAATACTTAGGTGGAGCAGATGCAAAAACTCTGCCAGTTCCAATGATGAATATTTTAAATGGTGGTGCTCACGCTGATACCAATGTTGATATCCAAGAGTTTATGGTCGCACCAATTGGTGCGGGCACATTTAAAGAGTCATTAAGGTGGGGCGCTGAGATTTATCACAGCTTAAAATCTGTCCTTAAGAAAAAAGGCTTGGCAACAAGTATTGGCGATGAAGGCGGCTTTGCACCAAATCTTGCTAGCAATCGGGCAGCCCTTGATTTAATTCTCGAAGCAGTAGAGCTTGCTGGCTTTAAAGCCGGATCTGAAATTGCATTAGCAATGGATGTCGCTGCAACTGAGTTTTTTGATAACGGTAGTTACAAATTTGAAGGCAAGCAATTAACTTCAGATCAAATGATCACTTACTACAGCGACTTAGTTTCTGCCTATCCATTGGTTTCAATTGAAGATCCATTAGATGAGAATGATTGGGATGGGTGGGGCAAACTAACCGCGCAATTAGGGGATAAAATTCAAATTGTTGGCGATGATCTATTTGTTACTAATCCAGAGCGATTATTGCGTGGAATTGAAAGTAAAACTGCAAATGCTTTACTAGTTAAGGTAAATCAGATTGGCACCTTAACGGAGACTATAGATGCAGTTAATTTAGCCCATAAGAGTAATTACCGATCAATGATGAGTCATCGATCTGGTGAAACCGAAGACACCACTATTGCAGATTTAGCAGTTGCACTTAACTGTGGCCAAATAAAGACAGGTGCGCCAGCAAGATCTGAGCGAGTAGCAAAATACAACCAATTACTTCGAATTGAAGAGGAGTTAGCATCAGCTGCAATTTATGCAGGCAGCTCTGCTTTTCCTCGATTTAAAAAGTAAGTCAAGGTAATGGCCCGTCGAAGATTTTTTGCTGCCGGGCTAGTTTCATCCTCACGTAAAACAATTCAATCTGGGTTAAAAAAACGTGGCTTATCTAACCGAGCTTTAATTGTTGGAATTGTTTTATTTTCACTTGCAGTAACACTTGCACCTCCAATTCAACATTACTTCACCCAGAAGGCACAGATAAATTCACTACGAACACAGCTAGCCGATAACCAAGCAATGTTGGATAAAGCAGCCGCTGAATTAGCCCAATGGAATGATCCAGAGTATGTAGCAAGCCAAGCAAGAGCAAGATTACATTTTGTTTTTCCAGGTGAACGCCAATATATTGTGGTTGGAAATGATGCAATTGAGAATACAAATGAGCAAACAAAAGTTTCCGAACAACTTCCAGTAGGTCTGCCGTGGTACTCAAGATTAATCTCTTCAATTACTAGTACAAATGTAAATCAATAAAATGATTAAACCAGAAGCATCATTTACACCAGAAAAGCCAAGTGAAAAAGATCTAGAAACAGTTGCAGCTCAACTTGGCAGATCCCCAAGGGATGTTTCAGCAATCGCTCACCGCTGCCCATGTGGGCAGCCAGATGTGGTGCAAACACCGCCGAGATTGGCAGATGGCACACCATTTCCAACTTTTTACTACGCAACCTGTCCGAGGTTAACCGGTGCAATCTCAACCTTAGAAAGCTCTGGTTTGATGACAGAGATGAATGAGCGATTACTGAATGACTCTGATCTAGCCGGTAAATACCTAGCGGCGCATATTGATTATGAAGCGGCAAGATCAGCGTTAGCTAGGGTAGAAGATATTCAAACACCTGAGCTTGATGGAATTACTGCTGGTGGAATGCCAGATCGAGTTAAATGTTTGCACTCACTTGTTGCTCACTCACTGGCTGCAGGTGTTGATGTAAATCCTCTTGGGGATGAAGCTTTGAGTAAATTAAGTCAGTGGTGGCTTTCTAAACCATGCAGTGAGATTAGTAATTTGATTAATGAGGAGAGTAAGTGAGCAGAGTTGCCGCAGTTGATTGTGGAACAAACTCAATTCGATTACTTATTGCCGATATTACTGGGGATAATTTTAAAGAGGTTTTACGAACCATGGAGATTGTTCGCCTTGGCCAAGGAGTAGATCAAAATAAAGCCTTTAATCCAGATGCAATTGATCGAACGTTAAATGCAGTTCGATTATTTAAAGATCAAATTGCAAGTAAGGGTGTTGAAAAAATTAGATTCTGTGCGACAAGTGCCACTAGAGATGCAACTAACCGAAATTTATTTATTGATGGTGTTAGAGATATCTTAGGGATTGAGGTTGAGGTAATTCCAGGTGAGGAAGAGGCAGAGCTTTCATTTATTGGAGCAACAAAAGAGTTAAGGCAAAGTGATTCTCCTTTTTTAGTTGTTGATATCGGTGGTGGCTCAACTGAGTTTGTGTTTGGAAGTGAAAAGGTAGATTTTGCAAAGAGTGTAAATATTGGCTGTGTTCGAATGAGTGAACGCCACTTAAATACTCAGCCACCATCGATGGCCCAGATTGCCCAAGCAATTGTTGATATTGATATTGCGATCGCCCAAGCTGCTGCAGTTGTACCAATTACAACTGCAAAAACTTTGGTTGCAGTAGCAGGTACTGCCACAACTGTTGCAGCCGCAGCCCTTGAATTAAATGATTACGATCGACATATGATTCATCTTTCTAGAATATCTGCCATTAATGTGCATAAGGTTGCGGCAAGTTTCCAATCTATGAATAAAGATCAGATCGCATCCTTAGGCTTTATGCATCCAGGCAGAGTTGATGTAATTACAGCCGGCTCATTAGTTCTTTCTAGAATTATGGCCGCGACCGGAGCTAGTGAATTTGTTGCATCTGAGTCAGATATCTTGGATGGAATGGCTTGGTCCCTAATCAAATAAGCGAAAAATCAGATGAAATTGGCGGCGGAAAAGACAGGTAGATTTACCCCCTGAAGATTCGCCCCTGTAGCCCAATGGCAGAGGCATGCGACTTAAAATCGCACAAGTGTGGGTTCGACCCCCACCGGGGGCACGCTCAATTCCTGCGAATCTTCAGCAAAGATTAAGTTTCAACTGGCTGGTAGGAATAGCAGTGGGAATCTGAAATCATTAATATTTGTTTACTACCTAAGTAAGTAAAATCAGAACTACCTCACTACTTACTTCTATAGAAGGAGATGGATGAAAAGCTCAAACCCTGTACTTGGCAAGGCATTTAATCAACCTAGCAACATGCAGGTTGATCAACTAGAGCAAAGTTATAACGCTCCCGCAGCCTCATCAATCCGCACAGGTCGCATGACAATTGAAGATGTCGTTGCGAAAACTGGATTTTTATTTGCAATTTTAGTTGTTGTTGGTGCGCTCGCATGGAGTGCAAATCTTGGACAAGGTGCACTGCTGATTGGATTCTTAGGTGCATTTGGTATTGCTATGGCAATTAGCTTTAGCAAATCAATTAAACCGGGATTAGTTGTTGCATATGCTGGCCTTGAAGGTTTAGCACTTGGCACATTAAGTCACTTTTACGAATCTTTATACCCAGGAATTGTTAGCCAAGCAGTAATTGGGACCATCGCGGCTTTTGCTGGTGTGCTGTTTATGTATCGCAGCGGCAGAGTTCGTGCGACTCCACAATTTACTCGTGCAGTAATGGGCGCAGCAATTGGTTACTTCATTCTTGGATTTGTTTCCATAATCGCATCATTCTTTGGTGTCGGAAAAGGTTATGGCTTTTATGGAGTATCAGGTCTTGGACTCCTTCTTGCTGTTGCCGGTGTTGCTCTAGCTAGCTTCTTCTTAGTTCTTGATTTCGATCAAATTGAGAAAGGTGTGGCTGCGGGAGTGCCAGAGAAAGAATCCTGGCGGGCATCATTTGGCTTGATGGTAACAATCGTTTGGCTATACCTTGAGGTATTACGCCTACTTTCAATCTTGCGTAACGACCGATAAGTAAAATCATTTCCAATCAGGAGCTGTGAGCGATCACAGCTCCTGATTGTTTTTATCAATAATTAAATCTGTTTTTAAGTGTGACAATCTAGTTTCCGGCAGAACCGTCGCTAATAAAATTGCAAAAACCCAAATACCAGCTGAGAATAAAAATGCAGTTCGGTAACTGTAATTGTCAGTTAAAAATCCTACTAAGACTGGCCCAACAATCATTCCAGCATCTCCTGCCATTTGCCATGCTGCAATTACTTGACCACCACGGCCGCGAATAATGTCACCAACCACACTGCCAGGTGCTGTTCCAACAAAAGCACCCCCTAAACCAAATAACGCCATTGAAATAAAGTAAAGAGTTGGTTTGGTAGTAAATGAGAGCATTAATATTCCAAATAAAACAAATGTGCTACCGAATAGGAGAGCAGCTTTTCTTCCTTTTTCATCAGAAAATCGGCCAGCTCTAAGTAAAAATATTCCTTGGATTAACGCACCAATAGTTATACCTAAGCCCGCAACTGATGCTGTGGAATTAAGTTTTTCGGTAACAAAGAGCGGCAAAATAGATGAACGTAATCCAAATAAAACCCAATTATTTAAAAAGGCTAACACCAAAGCAATCTGGTACGGGCGAAGTTTTAATGCCTGGCTTAATGTAGTTTGCCCAATTTTGCTAGTAGGTATATCAACCTTAACTCCCAACCGTTTTTCACTTAAAAAAACTAATGCAGTTATACCAGCCATTGCTAACGTGGTTGAGTAAACAAAAAACGGTGCTCGAAGTGAAATACCAGCAAGAATTCCACCAAATGCCGGCCCGGCAACTCCACCAACTAAAAAGCCCCCGTTATATAAAGATTGCGCTCTGGCGCGATAATCATC